>NZ_JBPXMD010000066.1:0-21244 GCF_051918855.1 Streptosporangium sp. H16 | reverse complement strand
GCCGTCACCCTCGGCGGCAACCTCGCCGGCATCGTGGGCAGCCTGCTCGCCGTACCCGTCGCCGCCCTGATCGCCGTGATCTGGAACTACCTACGCGACCAGCTCAGCGACCCACCCCCACACCCCGAAACCAGCCCACCCCCCACCCCCACCCCGAACCCCGAACCCGGGACACAGAACGCGCCATAGGTCTGACCACCCACCGGAACGCCCGCGACGACGCGATCACCGTCGCAGGCGTCATCGGTCACCACCCACGCGCCCGGCCTCCTCGACGAAATGGCGCCAGGCCGGGGCGACTCAGGGAGGCGGAGGACAACACCCATCCGGGGCAGCGATGGCCCGCGTTCTTGGCGCTGGTGGCTGTGGTGATGAGGTGCTCAAGCCGGTCACGGGTGTCCACCAGGCTGCGGATCCGAGCGTGCTGTACCCGCAGACCGTCATGGGGGTCGATGCCGGCGGGAGTCGTTGATCGAGTGGCCCGTATCGGGAACCGCGGCCTGGATCGTGATTCCCGGCACGAAACGCTAGCCCGTCGGCCGCGAGCGAGGCTCGCGTTCGGCGGGTGAGGAGGCGGACTTCGCGTCGCGGCGGTTGGCGTACACGCTCGTGATCGTGATGGTGATCAGAACGGCGACGATGACCCCCAGCGAGACCGGGGTGGGAATCTCCGGGACCCACGTCCAGGTGCCGTGCGCCCAGTGCAGGACGAGCTTGATCCCGATGAAGGCCAGGATGACGCTGAGCCCGTGGTTCAGGTGCCGCAGTTTCGTCAGGACGCCCAGGAGCACGAAGTAGAGCGCCCGCAGGCCCAGCAGGGCGAAGGCGTTGGTGGCGAAGACGAGGAAGGGATCCTCGGTCACGCCGTACACCGCGGGCACCGAGTCGACGGCGAAGACGATGTCGGTGGCGAAGACGGCCACGATGGCCAGCGCCAGAGGGGTCAGAGCGCGGCGGCCGTTCTCGCGAACGACCAGGTGAGAGCCGCGGTAGTCGTCGGTGACCGGCATGAAGCGCCGCAGCAGCCGGATCGAGCGCATGGAGGAGATGTCGACCTTCTTCTCCTGCCCGCTCAGCGCGTCCTTGAGGATCTTCCAGGCGGTGACGATCAGTATCCCGCCGAACAGCAGGAACGCCCAGGTGCCGCTCCGCAGGATGGCCGCCCCCAGCGCTATGAAGATCGCGCGCAGCACCAGGGCTCCGATGATGCCGTACAGCAGGACGCGCTGGGCCAGCACGGCGGGGACCGCGAAGGCCGACAGCAGCAGCATGAACACGAACAGGTTGTCGACCGACAGGGACTTCTCCACCACGTAGCCGGTGAAGAACTCCATCGCCACATCGGACCCGAAGGCCCTCCATACGTAGACGCCGAACAGCAAGGGCAGTGTCAGGTAGAAAACCGACCAGCCCACCGCCTCGCGCATCCGCACCTCGTGCGGGCGCCGGGTCAGCACGAAGTCCACGCCCAGCAGGACCATCAGAGCGGCCACGGTGATCGTCCACAGTCTCGGCGAACCGATCGTCTCAAGATCGGCTACCGACAGGATCGCCTCGGCGGACATGCGACCTCCTCGAACGCGCTCGGCTGTTCGAGGTCTCCTTCACCTATGCCTGCGGGCGGCCGCCCGGGGACGTCGCGAAACGTCCGTGCTGACCGGATCGGCTCTTGGAAGTACTCCCCTCGTCCTTCCAGGTTAGGCGGACCCCCGAGGGGCGCTCTACGGCAGGGGGCGTTTGACTATGGGCCTGAGCTGCACCGATAGTGGAATTGACACGGAGGGGAGTACCCACCGTCCGACACCCCGATCGTCATCACGGTCCCCGAGCACAGGGAGACCCGGCGGGGTGGCCCTCGTGCGAGACGGGGGTGTGGGAAGACCTTCGTCCTCGTCGTCACATGATCACAGCGAGGTCGAGGGAGGACTTGATGTCGACCGCCGCGCTTCTCGAAATCCTGCTGGGTGTGCTGCTGACGATCTCCGCGATCGCCACCGTCGCCGTTCTGTGGCCGGGCAGGCCCGGGCCCCGGCTGCCGCTCCCTCCCGAACCGCCCCCTCCGCGCCGCCCACCGGTGACCGGCATGAGGCGCCGGGAGGTGACAGGTCGAAGGCGCCGTACACCGCCTCCGGACAGAAGGCCGAGGGCGAGGGCGAGACCCGCCGGACCCGACCGGCGGGCTGTTTCCGGGGCGGGGGCGTCGGGCGTCGGCTCTGGCGAGGAGCTGGGCCGAGCCCCCTGAGCCGGCTTCGCCACACCGATCTCGTCTCGGCCGGACCCCGATGAGACCGTCCTTGGGGAACATCGGTACAGCCGTTGGCGCTGAGATTGATCATGGCTCTAGCTGAGAGCTGACGAGGTCCAGCGCTCGAGGATGGTCCGCCCGGCGCAAGGTCCGGGCGGCATGGCGGATCACATAGCGCATCTCGCGGGGCTGCTGGCGCCCCGAGTTCCGCCAGCGCTCAAGAGTGTCGAGTGCCAGATCCGGGTTCTTCTTGGAGATGTCGTTGACGTGGTTGGCTACAGACCGGGTGACGTAGCGTGTGGGGTCTGCGAAGAGCCGATCAAGGACCGGGATCCCCACGTCGTAGGACAGCTTCAGGTTCCGTGCCCACGGGAGGCGCGGCCTCGTGCTCTCGCTGCACAGCCGCCGCACGTGATAGTGCTCGTCCTCGGTCCAGGCCAGCAGCGTTGTCAGCACTTGGCCGGGGAAGGCGTCGAGGAAGGGCCGGATCGCGAACTCGGCGGAGAACCGGGTGGTGATCTCGCGGAGCTTGGCCAGCGAGAACTCAAGGTCCTCGGCCGTGCAGCCGCGCTGGGCGACGTACTCGGCGTATGGCGCGTAGATGAAGTCACCGAAGTCGCCGTCTGAGAGGGCGGGGTCGGCCGGGGCGGGTAGCGAGCGCACCAGTACGCCCGCTGCCCGCCGGAAGTCGCGCGGCAGGTGCCTCTCCAGGCAGGTGGCGATCCAGGCGACGCGCGCCTTGAGCTCGAGCTCCGGGAACCGCGCAACGACCGCGGTGACGAACTCGTCCGCCTTGAATGCCGAGTCCACGTGCTTGATCTCGCCGGCGATCAGCTCGACCTTCTCGCGCGTGAAGAGCTGGTCCTTGAGGGGAAGCCGCGCTGTCGTCACTCGTAGCTCTTCAGGACTTCGTAGACGCGGTGCGACCCGTCGCCGTCCATGATCGAGAAGAATGCGGCGCAGACGTCGCTGTTCTGCTCCGCCTCGACGACCTTGTCGATCGATTGCAGGTCGCGGAAGAACACGATGTCGGCGTAACCGCCACTTTCGCCGTCCTTCACGAGGATCCGCTTGATGATCCCGTCCTGCTTGCTGACGAACTCTTCCTCGAACCGGTCGGAGGCGCTGAGCAGGGCGTCCTCAGAGATGCCTCCCTGGAGCCCGAACGGTGCCAGTGCAATGTGCATGCCGGGTCCTTCTCCTTTCGTCGTGAGACCGACGATAGGAAGCAACATGTCACTGGCTGGCATATTTATGGGATGAGCAGCGAACAGCCCCGGGAGAGCCGGGTCCTGCGCCTGGACAAGCTCAAGGCGCTGCTGGCGGAACGCGACTAAACAACGGCCGCCGACCTCGCCGCAGAGCTCGGGGTCAGCACGCGCACCCTGCACCGCGACCTCGCGCTGCTGCGGCAGGTGGGAGTCCCCATCGAGGGAGACACGCGGTGCCGCACTGCCCTGGTGCGCTACGAGGACCGGCACAGCACGGTCACCGAGCGCGAGATCGAGATCCAGTTCCTCTACTACAACATGCCAGTCTGGTACGCGCTGGCATGGGACCGGCTCCGGAACGACATCCGCTCTTCCGCATCGACCGGATCCAGGACATCCAGGCGCTATCCACCGAATTCCGCCTACGACCCCCCGCCCCCTTCCTAGCGGCTGGCGAGGAAACCGCACGAGCCATGTGGGCAATCTGGACGCCGTCAAAAGGCTGGGCACGATCGCGGTCCAACGGCTCGCCTGCCCCGCCACCTCCGACTTCACCGGCGCGCCACCACTGTCTGCCCAAGCACCCGACACCTTCCTTCGATGCCCACGCTGCGCTCGCCATACGCTTTGATCGCCAGCGCGGGAGTAGCGGCCCTGCTACCGGCCACGGCACCACCAAGGGGTCCTCCAGGAACAGCCCAACACAGCGGACCGTGCACATCTGGAGAGCGAAGCCCAGCTCGGGGTGCTTCGTACGCCGCGGCGACGATCACTGTGCTGGCGGACCATGATCAATCTCAGCGCCAACGGCTGTACCGACGTTCCCCAAGGCCGGAGACTCAGCCGGTCTCGGCTCGCAGCTCAGCGGTGATCGCGCGCTCCCTGAGCTGGGCGGACTCGGCGCGCAGGGACTCCATCTGCTCACGCAGATCCGTCAGGCGCATCTGTTCCATGGCCAGCCGCATGCGCGCCTCGTCGCGTTCGGCGAGTGCCTCGGCGGCTTTGGCCGCCGCGCGCTCCCCCGCCTCGGCGATCTTCTCAGCGGTTCGTTCCTCGGCTTTGGCCATCCGGCGCGCCGTCCGCCTTTCCAGCTCGGCCGCCTGCTTGTCCACTCGTTCCGCCCGCGTACGCGCCTCGGCCGCCTCGGCCAGAGCCTGAGCACGCGCGGTCGCCTCGGTGTCGGCGCGCGCCAGCGCCCGGTCCCGCTCCGCCTCGGCCGCGTCGGCGCGCGCCGACGCGGCCGAGGCGACACGCTCGGCCTGGCCTCTGGCCTCCTGAGCCTTCCTGACCTCCTCCAGCGCCCGGTCCCGCTCGGCACGCGCCTGACCGGCCTGCTCCTGATCGTGGAGCGCGCGCGCCTCAGCTCGGCGCGCCTCGGTCTCGGCGGCCTCCACCCGTTCGGCCATCTCCCGCAGCGCCGCGTCCCGGGCGGCCTCGGCCCGCTGGGCCCTGCGGGTGGCCTCCTGCTCGGCCTGTCTGGCCCGGCGTTCGGTGCTGGCCGCCTCGTGCAACGCGGCCAGCGCCTGCTCCCTGGCGGTCTCCGCGTCGGCCAGCGCGGTGTCGCGTTCGGCGTTGGCCTCCTCCACGCGGCGTGCCATCGCATCCCGCTCGCGCCGGGCGTGCTCGGAGGCCTCCCGCGCCAGGCGTACCTGCTCGAAGGCCTGTTCACGCTCGGTGCGCGCGATCGCCACCCGGGTGTGGGCCTCGGCCTGCACCGCGCTCACCTTGGCCTCGACCCCCGCCGGGCTCAGCTCCTCCGACAGCACCTGCGCCAGCGGGGCGATCGCCGCGATCATCCCCTTCTCCATGCGCTCGTAGAACTCCTCGGCCCTGGCCAGCGCCCCCTCAAGGCCCGGCGTCGCCCGTCGCATCTCGCGTTCGCGCTTGGCCACCGCCTGGCAGTTCCCCTGCGCGCAGTATGCCCTCGGCCGCCCTCGCCCGGGCCGCTGCTCGATCGGCGTCCCGCAGTGTTTGCACGGCGTCACCGCGCCCGGCTCCTGCATGCCGGAAGCCTACTGACACCTTCGATTTTCCAGAAATTAGAAAATAATAAATACGATCCATTGCGTTGCGGCCAGGCCATCCCGGGTCGCCGCGGCCAGCGTCAGGTCGAGTTGGCTCCCGACGGGCACGACCCCGCGCTTGGCGAAAGAGCGAGGGGCGACAAGCTCACCCAAGTGCGCCGCTACGGCAGGGCGGGCACAGCCGGCGCGGTGTTGGTCCAGCCGGCCTCGAGCATGGTCTGGGTTCTGGTCTCGTTGAGGGACAGCTTGCCACTGATCGTGGTCGTCTGGCTCTCGGACAGCAGAAGCATCGTGCCAGTATCCACGATCAGGTAGGTCTTGCCCTTGATCGTCAGTCCGTTCTTCTGAACGGCCTTCGGGTGGTCGATCGACAGGGCCGCGCCGGCTCTGCCCATGCTGTCCTTGGACTCTCCCTGCGAACGGACAGCGGGCATCGTCAGCAAGGCCTGGTAGGCCGCGGCGCGGACGTTCTTGGGCGCCGGAAGCTGATAGAGCATTCCCGGCAGTGCCCCGGTGATGTACTGGTCCACGTTGTTCTGCTTGACCCGTTGGACCCGCGCGGCCTCGGAGAGCCAGGACTTCAACGCGTTCGGGTCCGCGGGCAGTCGCTGGACCTCGTCGTACGTCAGCCGCTGCCCGGCCAGAAAGAAGGCCGTCGACCGCGAGCTGACCAAGATCGCCGAAGGTCTCACCGCCGACAATTAGAGCCCTCTCTGCTCACTCTGCGACATATCAATCACAATGGGTAGCAACACTGCGGGCATGCAGTGCTGTCACGCGAGCGGAAGGTCGGGTCGGCTGGGCGTCGGGCTGGCCACCGGCAGCTCCGACAAGACGGTGCGACTATGGCAACTGTGAAGGCCCGTCGCCCGGCCGGTACACCAAAGGAATATAACGCTCAGTAATTCCTGAAGAGTTTCGGGGTGAGCATTCAAGCTCGATACCCCCCACCTCAAGTGACCACGGGTGATCAGAGTGGTGTTCCGTAAGGGGGTCCCTCAACGGAACACCACTCAAGCCGGATTGACCCCTAGGTCGGGGTGTTCCGTACAGGTGTTCCGCGAACTGTTCCGGTGAAGGCCCCTATTCGGAACACTTGAACGCGTGAACGGAACCCGTGTCGGCTACGCCCGCTGCTCCACCGACGAACAAGACGTGATCATCCAGACCGAGCAGCTCCTGGCGCTCGGCGTGCCGCAAGACCGGATCTAGGCCCCCCACTCTGGTCGGCGTCACCAGGGGCAAAGTAGCTCTGTGTGACGGCGGTGACGGTGGGTGATTCGCAGAAACGAACGATTGTGCGAGGTCAGCGCTGTCCTCGTTCGGTGAGGCATTCACCCAGGTCACCATTCGCAGCACTCCTCTCACAACCGGAACGTTCTGAGAGATGGTTCTGAGACGGCTCTGATCTATGCGAACGCTCCACTTTGCCCCTGGTGACGGCGACCCGAGCGGGGGGCCTATGCGAGCGGGTCATGGGCCCTGAGCACCCCACCACCTTGGGCGCCCGTTTCAGCCTGGCCCGCTGGATGGGAGAGGCGGGAGACGCGGCTGGCGCCCGGTACCAGTTCACGATGTTGATACCGGTGTGCACGCGAGTGCTGGGCCCCGAGCACCTGGGCACGCTGATCGGTCGCTTCCACCTCGCCATGTGGATGAGCGATGCAGGTGATCCGGCCGGCGGGATGGACCAGCTGGCGGCGCTGGTACCGACGATGGAACGAGCCCTGGGCCTCGAACACCCCACCACACTGGCCGCCCGCTTTTCCTTCGCCTCCCTGACAGGTCAGACAGGAAACCCCGCCGACGCCCGAGACCAGTTGGCGGTGCTGGGGCCGGTAATCGAGCGGCTGCTGGGCCCCGACCACTCCACCACGCTGGCCGTTCGTGCCGACCATGCCCAGTGGGCGAAGTACGCCAGACGCTCGGCGTGGAGGCGATGGTTGCGCAGACGATGAACGACCAATGGGCCACGAGGTGCTCCCCGCACACAACCGGCCCCGCGACGATCAGCGACCAACGCTTCTCCCTTGGCAATGCCCCGTGATTTGGCGAGTGTTCGGTGGCCCCGCTACCACGAGACGAATGCCTCGATCGCGTTCATATGGTCGGGCTGTAGCCCGCGGCGTGGTGAGGGGGCGATCAGCAGAGCTTGGCCGGCGTGGGTCAGTTCGTCGTGCACGATTCCACAGGTGGGCACTTCGACGTCGTCGGTCCAGATGAGGCGCCGGCCGTGGGCGAGGACCTGGCGGGCGGCGGCGAGTTTCGCCGCCGTCGCAGCGGTGGCGGTGAGGTGATCGGACCAGGCGCGCTCCAGCCGGGGCAGGGTGAACAGTCGCTCCACCTCCTCGGCGTCGGGGCACCAGGTCGAGCACCAGCAGATCTCGACGGTGCCCGCGTGATGCAGCGCGCGAATGCGGTCGATGAGGGCCGGCGCCCAGCGCATCCGATACTCCTCGCCCGCGGAGAAGGCATAGCCGCTGCGCGGGGCGGCGCCCCAGCCGGGCCGCGAGACGTTGATCACCCCGTCGACGTCAAGTAACCACACCGGTTGGCTCCTCACCCTCACCGCTCCTGGTGTTGGTGGTCGCAGGAGGGGGAGGTCACCGCGTTCACGATCCATCTCCTGCGGGGGGCGAAGTGAGGTAGCGGTGCAAGGGGGCATGTCGGGGATGGCTGCCGTGTCCGCGACCTGCCCAAGGATAGGGCGTTGAGCCTTCGCCAGGCGGGCGTTGCCCCCGACAGCCTAGGTCAGGTGTATGCGGTCGCCGTGGCGTGCTGGCTGGTCAGCGCGGCCAGCTCGCTCAGGATTGGGGCGAGCTCAGCGCGTAGGGGGGGCGAGGTGGGGTGCGGTGATCTCGTGCAGGATCACTCGTAGCCGGGCGGCGATGAAGCGCATCCGGGTGATGTCGGCGGCCGGGATCGGCTGGGCAGGATCGGTGGCGGCCGCCGACAGAGTGGCGAGGCTTTCGGCGAGTTCGGTCAGACCGTCGGCGAAGTCCTCATCGCCGTGTTCGGCGACGCGCTCGGCGTGCGCTGGCAGGTGGTGGGCGGCGGCGAGCAGGCGTTTGCCGTGGACGGCCAGCCAGCGGTCGCCGCGCTGCTGGGCGCGCAGCGCTTTCTCATTGGAGGCCAGGCCGGCCTGGCGGGCCCGTCCGCGTAGCAGCCGGTTGTGGATGGTGGACTTGCCCAGCCCACCCACGGGAACCCCGAGTTCGGTCAATGACAGGCCCGCGGTGATGCCTTGCTCCAACAACAGGTGCTCCAGTCGGTCGAACTCCTGCTGGGCCTGGCGGCGTGCTCCTTCCAGCACCACCAGCGCGTCCAGCAGATCAGCGCCGATCGCTTTGCGTGAGACGCGCTGGTGCTCCAGTACGTAGGTGACCAGCTCTACGGGGTGGTCGGAGGCCTTTTCCAGGTCGGGGTCACCGAGTCGGCGGCGCCGATCCAAAATCGCGTCAGTGGCATCGCGGCGGGCCCGATCAGACAGGGGGCGGGTTTTGCGGGAGGACATGCGTCCATATCATATGGACGCCCCCGGAGCGGGCGGCCTCATCGAGGGCGCATCGCCATCTGAGCCCGGGGTGATGCGGGCTGGCCACACCCCAGGCTCGTTCCCGCCCGCGGGGCAAACTTGCTGATCAGCCGAGGAAAGAGCCGCGGGGTTGGTGCAGCTTCCCCGCTGACGTCATCGCCGCGACTCTTTGCGCACCGAGCTGTCGCCGTCCTTGGCCAGGCCGCGCTGCTGGTGCGGCGCAGTAACAGCCACCGCCGGCACGGCCGCTGACGAGCGCCCCCCGTGTTCACCTTCCTGCTTGTCGTGCGGCCCATGAGCGTGCGCCGGGTGCCGCCTGCCTGGTGCCCGTGAGGATCGGGGCTGGCAGCGTGCCCGTGAGCGGCACCAGGCAGCAGCGCCAGAAGGGCAGCGCAGCTTCAGGTAGCACGCGCTCTCATCCGCCGGCCGCGGCGATCTGTGCGCATCGCCGCCGGTCATGGGGTAGCCCTACCTGGGTGAAGCAGAGGGCGACGCTTCCGTTGCGCGGATCCCATAGCTGGTCGTTGTCCGCCAGGGCGTGCAGGAACATGCGCTGAGCTGGTGACAGCGGGGCGTCGGGAACATGCGGGGTGGGGAAGGCGAAGCTCAGCAAGGGTCCCCAGTCGACGTCGCAGCCTGTCCAGCTTGTCTGCCGGGCGATCGTTGCCGCCGGCTCGGCGATGCGGTCAAAGGTGTCGCTTCTGGCGATGGCCGCCTCAACCACTTCCCCGCGAGACGCGCCGGCCGGCAGGGGCTGGCCGAGGGCGGCGATGATGAGGGCGGTGGCGCGGGCGTTGTGCCGGCAGGAGGGGGCCAGTGCGGCGCGGATCCGCACCGCGGGGTCGGGGTCGTCGAGGAAGTCTGCGACATCCTGGCCGAGTTCGCCGAGCAGTCGGACCCACACCTGCCTGCTCCCGTCATCGGGCCTGGTGGCCCAGTGCTGTAGCCGGGCGGCCAGTGCCGGGCGCTCGGCGGCCAGGTGCGGCAGCTGTAGTTGCTTGACCAGCGTGTCGGCCGCGCGCATCCGCAAGGCCGGCGCGTCATCGTCGAGGAGGACGGCCACGCCCCGATGGGCCTCGATGACTGATGCTTCCAGCTCGGGAATCAGCGGCGCGAAGTATGGGTGGTCGCGCAGGGTGCGGGTTGCCTCCGCTACCGCGCCCAGGAACTCGACGAGTTCGTCGCGGATGTCGGCGTCGACCGCGTTGGTGGCGATCAGGTAGCCGACGACGCGGGCGACGGGGGCTGTCGCGGTTTCCGGAAAGCCCTGGTGCAGCACCGCAACGTCCAGGTGAGTGATGGCGGCCCGGCGTTCACTCTCATCGCCGCCGCTCAGCGCGGTCAGGTGGCCGGGGGTATCGATGGCCGGGCCGTAGGCGTGCTCCAGGTGCGCCCAGTCGAATTGGTCGATCATCGCCGTCTTCCCTTTCCGGAGGGCTGCTTTAGGTCTGCGCCGCGCGTGCCCAGCGGGGCCGCCGCACGCCGCGACGACCAGCGGGCGGTGGCTGTCGGCCGTCGCGGCGTGCGCGATGGCGGCCCGGGAGATGCCCAGCGCGGCGGCCGTGCTGAGGCCGGGAGCGGACAAGAAGGCGCGCCCCTGTGGGGCTGCCGTGAGGTGGTGGGCGATGAGGACCGGTGACCTCTTATCGGGGATCGAGGGCGCGCCAGTCCTCGGTGATGCAGCCCTCCTCGTACTCCCACCAGCCCTCTTGTTGTCCTGTCGCCAGGAGGCGCTTGGCGCCGGCGAGGTCGGCTGTGGGGGGAAGGTCCAGCGCTACCAGGCCGAACCGCTCCAGGCCTTCCCCTTCGACGCCCAACGGCGCGAAGAGGTCGAGAACGGCTTGCAGACTGCCCTTCAGATCACCGTGGGCATCAGGCAGGATGCGGATCGTGCAGTTACCGGAGACCTCTACGATCTCCGTAACCCACGCAACGCCATCAGCGTCGGTGTCGATGCGCACCACATCGTCACAAGCAACTCCGCGCACGAAGAAAGGGATGTTGTCCAGCCTCGCCAGGCCCGGACCCAAGGGTGTCGCCCATAGGCGTTCAGAGCCGGCCGGAGGCCAGCCGTCCTCGTCTGGGGAGAGCTCGAACACCACCCGCACGTGCGGGGCCGCAGCACTGTGCATCACGACAGCAGGACGCCCTACCCCGGACACCGCACCGCACGGGTGCGCGGATCGCACGACCACCCGGCACACAGATCATCGCTACGCCGTCGCTACGCCGCTGCCGCGCCGTTGCCGCATCCTGTCCGTTCGCGCCGAACCCGATGGGGCAAGGTGGTCGCCTCAACGGATACGTGCCGAGACGCGTTCGTGATCAAGAACCGGGAGGATTTCTCTTCCCATACCGGGCTGAAGGGACGTCTTTGTGCAGCAAGTGATCGCGGGTGTCGCCGCGGCCACGGTCATCATGTCCGTGACCGCCTCCCCTGCCCACGCCGTCCACACCGTCCACGCTGCTCACGCGGCTGCCGCCGATCCGGTCACCGCGCTGAAGCGTCAGTTCGTCGCGGGCACCGGGGTACGGGTCACCGACGTCACCACCTTGATCGAGTTCGTCGGCAACACCTCCTTCCTCAAGCGCACCGGCTCTTTTCAGTTCGGCCCGGCCGGGATGGTTGCCTCCGACGTCACCGCAAAACTCAACGAGGCAGCGATCCCGCGGATCCCCATCAGCTTGGCGTCGATGCTGACCAGCAAGGACCGGACGATCAGGATCGGCACCACCAGCTACTACTCCGGTGGCCCCTGGGCGCCGCCGAAGGGCAAGACCTGGATCAAGCACCCGCACGGCATGAGCGCCGGCTGGGGCGGCTGGTCCAGCCAGTTGGTGAACGTGGCCGAGGCGACGACCTTGAAAGCCCTGATCACCAGAGGCAAGCGGACCGGGCGCACCTACGCGGGCGCGATCAGCTTCGGCGCGCTGGAGAAGGTCTCCCCGTGGCTGCGCAACGCCACCATGGTCAAAATGTCCGCCGATACCAAAGCCGCCGTGCTGCGTTTCAGGCTCACGGTGGGCGCCGACCAGCTTCCCCAGCGGCTGGTCACCGACTATCCGGCCACCACGCACGGCGGGGTGGTCCCCGGAGAGGAAGGCAGACGCCTCAGCGTGGAGACCCACTACACCGGCTGGGGCAGCCGGGTGAACATCAAGGCGCCCCCGGCGAGCGAGGTAGTGGTCATCAAACAAGCGCGCCTCGGCTAAGCCGCAATAGCGCCCACCCCATCAAGAATCCAGGCCGGCATCCCATTGGCGGCGGATACGCACGCTCGGTGGCGGTGCGTATCGTCTGAGAGCGTGACCACGATCCGTTTGGCGCGGCCAGATGACGGCCTGGATGCAGAAAGTCTGGCCAGAGTCGCGCTTGGTGAAGACAATATGGGCTTATGGCATGATCATCTCTCATGAGGTGGACAGTGACGATGGCCGATGTGGTGGGGCTGGCGGCCGTGCCGGCTCCTACCCAGGCCGCGGCGGCCGTCGATGTGGTCGCAGCGGTGCAGCGGCTGCAAGCCCAGAGCCAGGTGGTGAAGGTCGTGCAACACACCGCGGCTGACTGGCCGTATGATCCTCGCTTTGGCGAGATGCCGCGCGGCGCGTGCCAGGATGACAACAGTAGTGATCCTCACCTGACCGGGATGGCGCGATTGGGCCGGGGCGGAGTGGTCGCCGCCGATATGACGCGCTCGATGCTGCTCGGCAAGTGCTACCTGCAGTTCCTGCGGGAGGACGCCGCGGGTGGGGACCGGCGGGCGGGCGACCTCGCCAAGGTCGGCTCGGCGGCCCACAAGGTCCGCAGCGTCGGCGGGGTGTTGTATGGCGCGGGGCCGGCCTACGGCGGGAAGTCATGGGCGCGGCTCGGCAACGCGTCCGGTGGCGCGGCCCTGTACGGCGACCAGATCATCGACGTCTTCGACCTCGGCACGCTCAAAACCCTGATCGCCTCGGCCTCCAGCAGCAAGTCGGGCCCGGCTGTCCCTGACGCCGACAACCGGGCCGTCAAGACGTGGAGCTATCGCGGCACGACTACCTTCGGGCAGCTGTTCACAGCATCGAAGCCGTTCAAGCAGATGCTCGGCGGACGGCTGAACCCCAAATACAGCCGCATCACCCTGCACTGGGGAATCTCGACCGATCTGTCTGGCCGGCCTGTCGTGGTGCAGGCGATCTGGCGACCGGGCGCGGGGTATCCGATGCAGGCGGTGGCCGTGGCCACCCGGTTCAGCTGGAACGTCAAGGCCGCCGTCATCACGGCTCCACGTACCGATAGGGCAGCGCGAGACCCCTACGGCGACGACGTCATCGACCTCTTCGGTCCCTGATCGGCGGCCCCTTGAGGATTTTGGTCGAGATCGGAGCGGTCAGGCAGCGCGAAGGCAACCATGGGAGCAACGGGCCCGTCATTGGCGGTGCGGGCTGTTCGCGCAGGCCAGAGCGGCGCACGAGCACCAGTGTTGAGTCGGCTTTCGGCCCGAACCCGGCGGGACAGTCCGGCGCGACAACACCATCGTTAATGTTTCCGCCGGTCACGGCGACTACCCGCACCATGATCCATCTCACCGCCACTGGCTGTGCTCGCGTTCCTCAACCCTGAGGTAATCGTCGGGCGACGGGCTGGGCGGACTGGAGCTTGGCTCGCAGCCCCGGCTGTGTGGCGACCCCAGACTCCCGCGCTCATAACGGGTCGGCCTCGGGATGCGGGACCGGGACAATACAACCAGCACCTGCCCCCGGGGGCTCGCCCCGAAGGGTGGACACCGGTCGTTTATGCGGCGAGCAGCACCTTATCGGTGGTCTGCTGCTCGTAGTCGATCGGGCTGAGGTAGCCGAGAGTGGAGTGTCTCCTGCGGGTGTTGTAGCGGGTGATCCATTTGAAAACGGCCAGGCGTGCCTCACGTGCCGAGGACCAGCGCTTGGCGCCCTGCAGCGTCTCGCGTTTCAACGTGGCATTGAACGCCTCCGCGGCGGCGTTGTCGGCGCTGGACCCGACGGCTCCCATGGACTGGCGCACGCCCAGCTCGGCGCAGACGGCGGCGAACTCGGCCGAGGTGTACTGCGCTCCATGATCGGCATGAAAGATCGTCCCGGCCAGGTTGTCCCGTGTCGCGGCGGCCGCGCGCAGCGCGTCGGTCACCAGCTCGGTGCGCATGTGATCGGCGATCGACCAGCCCGCCAGCCGCCGTGAGCCCAGGTCCAGCACGGTCGCCAGATACAAGAACCGGCCCTCACCGACAGGCAGATACGTGATGTCGCCGACATAGCGCCGGTTCGGGGTGGATGCGGTGAAGTCCCGCCGGATCAGATCCGGTACCTTCTGCTGCGAGGGTTCCGGCACCGTGGTGCGCACCTTCTTGCGCAGGTGCAGCCCGACGATGCCAAAACGGCGCATCACCCGCGCGACCCGCTTGTGGTTGACCGTGTGGCCCCGGGCCCGCAGCTCGGCGGTGACGCGCGGACTGCCGTAGGTGCCGTCGAACTCACCGTGGATCTGCCTGATTTCCTCCGCCAGCGCGGCATCGGCCGCGGCCCGCTCCGCCCGGGCCGGCCCCGCCTTGATCCACCGGTAGAACCCCGAGCGGGACACCTTCAAGATCCGGCACAGCCGCTTCACGCCAAAGGCGTCCCGATGGTCGTCGACGAACTCGAAGCGGCTCACCAGTTCGTCTCGCCGGCGAAATATTTTGCCGCCCGGCGCAGGATGTCGCGCTCCAGCTCCAGCTCCCGGATCCGGGCCTTGAGCTGCTTGTTCTCCTCTTCCAGCACGTCGTCCGACGATAGCGGGCCACGCGCCGGCTTCTTCGCCGGGCTCCGTGTCTTGGCGCCCGCAGTACCGTCGGCCTGTGCCTGACGCACCCAGTTACGCAGCGTCTCCCGGCTGATCCCCAGATCGTCGGCCACAGAAGCCAGCGTCCGTCCCGGATCGGATAGATACAACGCGACGGCGTCCGCCTTGAACTCTGGCGGATACGACTTCATCGCCACGTGGAACTCCTTGTCTCCGGATCTTCATCATCCGGTACTCAAGGTGTCCACACCTCGGGGGCAGGACCCGACGATCTCATCGTCGGAGCCAAGAACAGCCAGGTCGCGACACTGGTCGACCGCAAGTCCCGCTACCTGACCATGGTCGCGCTGCCCAGTCGTCACACCACTGCGGTCATCCCCGCCCTGCAGCAGGCGTTCTCACGGATGAATGCTCGTCTGCTCAACACTCTGACCTGGGACCGCGGTATGGAATTGGCCGGCCACCGGCTGCTGACCGAAGCGACCGGCGTCGACGTCTTCTTCGCGGCGCCGCGCAGTCCATGGCAGCGGGGCACGAACGAGAACACGAACAAGCTGATCCGGCAATATCTACCGAAAGGCACCGATCTGGGTCTGCACAGCCAAGCCGACCTCGACGCCTTGGCCGCCCGGTTGAACAACCGCCCCCGCAAGTGCCTCGGCTACCGAACCCCGGCCCAATGTGTTGCCTTGACTCTTTGAATCTAAGGCTGCTTTTTTCAAGAACGTCAGCTTCTCACGCAGCTCCGCATTCTCCCGCTCCAGCTCCCGGATCCGCGCCCGCTCCGGCCCGGAAACCAGCCGCTGCTCGTCGTGGGTGCTCACGATCCGATGCCGGTTCACCCAGCTGCCCAGCGTGCTGGCGTTGATATCGAACTCCCGCGCCACCGACGCGACCGTCCGCTCGCCCTCCAGCACCATGCGGATGGCTTCTTCTTTGAACTCCGGCGAGAACTGGCTGCGACGCCTCGTCACGTACCTACCTCTTCCAGACTTCTGTCAGCTTATGCAGCCGACTGTCCGGAATCTGCAGGGCACCTCATAGTGACTTTCCGTGATGTCGGCGGCAACAAGCCGAGCTCTCGGGCAGCAGGTGCGCGCGGAAGGGCAAAGTGGGCCTGACTATGTCGGTAGGGCCTGCCAAGATCGCGACATGACAATCGATGCGCTGACGCCGTTCCGGTGGCTGCAACCGCCGTACGGCGATCGGGGCGACCTGCTCGGCGAGATCTATTGCGTGACCTTGGTGCGTGGGCTCGACCCGGCCGAGGTGCTGCGCCGGTTCGGCGCTCGCACGAGCACGCAGATGAGCTTCGCCGAGCTGAAGCTGGCAGTCTCCGACTTCACGATGGTGACCAAGGGTGGTGAGGGAGGTGGTTATGTCGGAGTGGTCGCAACCGGCGATGGGTGCGCGGCGGTGGAGCCGTGCGGCTGGTCGGGGACGGGCAACCCGACGCTGGAGCGTCTGTCGGCCGACACCGACGTGGTGTCCGTCCTGCGGCATGACTATGCCTGCGACTACTTTCATTACGCCGCGGACGGCATGGTGCTCACGGCTTTCGACCCGACTTTTCCCGAGCGTCGCTCCGGTGCCGACACCGACCGGCTGGCCGGCCTCATGCGCGAGTTCGGTTTGCCTCTCGAAGAGGGCTCAGATGAGGACTGGGATCAACGCTACGACGACCTGTCCGGACATGGCGCGCGGATGTTTGCGATGGCGGCCCGCCTCACCGGCGTGACGTTCACCGCCGATCTGCTGGACGGACCGTTTTTGGTGGGAGCGATCGCCGACCTGCCACCGTCACAAGAGCCTCAGCCCAGGAAGAGCCTCGGCACTATACTCGAGCAACTGAAAGCGGCAGGCGGCCCTGACTCTGATCATGGCGCTGCTTAACCCCCATGAGCCTGCGGTACTGATTGGTGTGCTCGCCTATTCCAACCGCCACTACGGACACTAGGTCGTCGGTGAGCTTGCGGAGCCACTGGCATCGCCTCGAAGATCGTCAGATGGACATGTTGCCCAAAGTCGATGCCCTGCTCGTGGTGCGTTGGGGTGGGGTTCGTGCACCGGCCGATGCACGAACCCACCCCATCATCCACGGGTGGCATTCGCCGGTGAGCCGCTTCCTGGATGTCGTCTCGGCCGTCCTCTACGGAGCGCTGAGCGGGCCCGCGTACGATGCCCTTGCCCATTCCCGCACTGGCCTCGACGAACGTCTCGCCTTTGCGCAGGTGAACCAGAACCGGCAGAGCCTGCTGTCCCGGGTTGAGCCGCCGCCAGGGCGAGCCGATCGCCTTGCGATGCCGACGGATCAGGCCGGCGCCGTAGTTCAGCGTTGAACGCGACAAATCGACGGCAGCACGATAGAACAGCATCCGAAGCCCCTGGTTGTGACGGACGTGATTGTGGTGATCAACCCGTCTACCAGGGGTTTCTCTATGCCGTCAGGCGAACACCAGTCTTGCGATCATGCTGTGTCCAACAGTCCGCTGCCAGGGGATGAAAAAGACTCATTGAGTCAGAATCGTGGCTTGATCACCTTACAGACTTTTCGGTACGCCGCTTCGTACCCGTCAAAGAAACCGAGGCCATCTTGTTGCACTTCATATGGCTGTCGCTGCTCCCACCACTTGCGCGACCTCCACCAATCCGGTCTTCTGCAGTCGCGATCAGCGGCCTCTCTGAGGCCTTGCTCGTGCCCTCTCCTGTACCCATCATCGTATGGGTCTGCCGCGACTATATCTTTCACATAGGCCTCAGCCCGTGCGACTTTGGCGAGATTATCGGTGGGACGGTGAGAATGGAAAGCTTGGACGGATGGCACCGCGACAGTAGCCAGGAGTACAGCCAGGCCAAACATTGTGAGGTGTCGACCATTCATTTGATTCACCTCTCCAGAAAGCGGAGATTCCGTGCGATCTAAAGATCTGCCTTAAGGGGGAGGAGCTGGTCTGTGCATCCACCACCACCGGTTATCTCTGCATTGACAGCTGTGCCATCGCCCGCCAGACGGCGCTGCGCCCCGTACACGCCGTCCATATTTAACTGTAACGAGGATAGGGCATATATCCGCAAGTCTTCGAAAACCCCTTGTTGTATCCACTCATATACGCGTCGGTGTATTTACCGGTGGATTTGTGATGCTTTTGACAGCTTTCTTTTGCCTCATTAAGGCCATCTGAGTAGCCCCATCCATACGTGCAGGCGATTACACGGACCCCGCAGTTCGGTTCCGGTGAACCCGGTAACAAGTCAATATGCAGAGTCTGCGGGAAGTTTGACGCGGATGGTACACCAGATATCGCTGTCGGCACGACAAGCGCAGCCGACAGTGCCGACGTGCCGTATCCCTGTGCCTGGCTTCCGGGCGCCACTCCGGTCATACCGAAAAGCATGGCCGACGCTACTGCCCCATAAAGCGGCATCAATGCCTTTGTTCTCGCCTTCATCGGAACACTCCTTTTCTTTGCCTTCGATCTACTTTGCATTCACCTTCTCTCGTTTCTTGATTACGTCCATTCTATAGATTTGATTTCCGTCCATGTCAAGCGGTGAGCCGCGCAAAAGACGTCAGACCTGCGATCCGTAAAGGAGAACATCGCCTTTGAAGGTGCGCAGATCGGCGGGCTGGCCGAGGATACGTGGGAGACGGAGGGTCGCGTTATATAGAACAAGCATTCGATAATACGCCTGGCTCGTTGTGCAAGATGACCACGCGGCCGCGGTACCCCTGCTCGGGGATCTGCTCAGTCACGTACACCAGCAGCGCGAGACCATCCTTGCCCGCCGAACGGCAGATGACGATCAGGTTGTAGGCGAGGAGGTTCGGCGTCGGTTGTGAGAGGCGCTTCAATTCGGGCATGTCGAGGGTCAACTGCATGGTTGGTCTTGCAGCTTCGCTACGTGGCCCTGCGCGATGTGCTCTTTCATCCACCGCTCGATTCAGGCGAGCGGGTCACCCGGGAAGGCTCAGATGTCGTCAGGTCGTCTTCGTGATCGTTGTCGGCTCATGCCAGAACCCGGAGTTCCGCTTCCTCGGCGGAGGAGGCGTAGATCGTGAAGAAGGTCTGCAAGGTGCCCGCGTCAACGTCTCTTTCGTGGCCGAGAACCTCCGCGTCCCACCATGGGGTCGTTTATGCCGAAAACCTACCCGATCGGGATGAACAGAAAATGGAATCAAGTAATAATGGGGAGCAGGTCGCTTGTTCTCATGATCATATGTTGACCAAGTTAGGGGTTACCTCTAGCGTGAGGCTGTGACCACTCCCGCAATCTAGCGAAAGGGGAGATGTCCGGAGGCCGCACCGGTGTTGACCTTAAAGTAAAAGATCGCCATTCAATGGACCATGGAAGGATCTGGTTCGATCAGAAAGCCGATTTCGACGAACGTTCGCCGACGAGAGGGGAGAGTCAAGATGCGTTACAGACGACGATCCATCATGTTCGGCGCGGGACTGTTCACCGCCGCCTCGATTTTGCTGCCTGGGGCTTATGCCTCAACGGCCCTTGATTCGTCGACAGCAGTAGCGACGGTGTCATACCCGGAAGCGGTAAAGGCAGCTCTATCTCAGCCCACGCCTTCCCCTTACTGGGAGGGTCGCCGCGCTGGAGCCAGGGATGGCCATGCCGCCGGCAAGAGGGTGGCCTACACCGAGTGCGCGAACGTATATAATCCTAGTCCTCTTTCAACAGGGGACGCTTACGGGAAGGGCTACGCGGAGAGCTGGGATACGGCGTTCCCTCGAGGGTTTGCCGAAGGTCACAAATTGTATTGCCAGTAATATTCCGGAGTACTTAGCCCCAGATAGCCAAAGCCTTGCGCACTGGAACCGGATATTCGGGCATGACTCGGGCAGTCACCGACTGGGCGAGCCCAGCGATTGGGTCCGGCACTCTGCGGCCAATCCAGGCTCGGCCCGGCGCGACACCCGCCGGGCGTCAACGGGCCGTTGACGTTACTCGTTCGGCGAGGCGGCTCGCGCGCTGAGAGGCGCCTTGCTTGGTGAGGTGCAAGGCGGCGCCGACCGTTGACCAGGCTGCGTCGTCGGCTCGGACAGCGGTGATCAGGTCGAGCTCCCCGCGGTCGAGGGCGGCGAGCGCCGTCTCCAGGTCGGCGCGCACGACCGGGGCGAGGGTCAGCGCGGCCACCCGGGCCGCCGGGGTGGCCTCAGGGTCGGCGGCCGCCGCCTCAAGGGCCTCTCGGGCGGGCATCGGCTGCAGGTGCCGCTGCCAAGCGGCCCGGTGAGCGCCTTCGGCGTAGCGGGAGCTCAGATACTCGGCCGCCCACAGCCGATCTCCCGCCCGCGTCTCCTGCAAATCGTCAGCCAGCAGGGCCGCGAGCCCGTGGTCGGGGCGCAGCAGCCGCTCGGCCAGGAGCTGGGGGCTGGTGTAGCGGCCCTCGGTGGCCAGGAGCCGGGCCGCCAGGACGGCCTCGCGCTCGTCGAGCGGCCGCTCAGAGTAGTCGGTGTCGCGGGCGGCTTCCTCGATGGCCCAGCTGAGTGCGGCGGCGGAGGGGGAGGGGTCCTCGACCCGGGTGATCCGCAGGTAGCGCACCGCCTGTAGGGCCAGGGCGTCATCCTGCACGATCCGGCGCACGGTGAACAGGGCCACGTCCAGGCCGGTCTTCATGGTGAGTTTCGCCAGGTGGGCCTGCATGCTGGCCTGGGTGGGGCCATTGGAGTAGTGCAGGTCCCACCGGCGGCCACGCTCGTCATAGGCGGCGTCGACGACCACGCCGGTGATCTTCTCCAGCGCTGCGGCGAGGCGGTGAATCTGCGTCGAACGGCTGGCCACCGACTCCTCCTCCCAGGGCGTCAACGCGGTGTTGACGCGCCTTATCATGCCAGGCCCGGGGCCTTGCGCAGAAGGCACAGGGTGGCTGTATCCCGGCCGGGCCAGGAGAGCGACCCCCAGGAGGAACGGCTCAGGATCAGCCGTTTCGTTGGAGGAGCGTAGGCCCGAATCCGAGCCAGCACGCGAGGAGGATGCGCGGCTGTTGCCCCGTGACCTCGGCTGTCGTGGCCAGGACACGCGCCAGACCCTCGCGCCGCTCCTGCGGTCCCCGCACCCCGGATTGGATGTCGGCCAGGACCGGCCGTAGCGCATACGCCCAGATCTCGACTCGACCACGGGTGCTGGTCTGCTGGTGGCAGTCGGCAATGTGCAGCCAGTCCGCCGCATCGTACCCAGCCACCATGGCGAGCCGGTCGATGTGGTCGCCGAGCGGCTGCCCGCCGGTCCACGCGTACCAGATGCTCGCGCCGCCATCCGGGCGGTGGAAGGTGACCCACAAGAAGGTCTCCGGCTCGACGCCGTCGGCGACGGCCCTCATCGTAGGGGCCGCGTCGCCGGTGGGCGTTAGTGCTCCGTTCCTTTTTGAGTGGCAAGATTAGACGTACTATCAGGGCCCAGTAGGTCTTGATAGGCGGTGAGGCA
>NZ_JBPXMD010000065.1:0-21423 GCF_051918855.1 Streptosporangium sp. H16 | reverse complement strand
ACGTGCGGCGACGGCGCGTCAACATGCAGCGTCTGCGGCAGCGTCCCGTGCCGCATCGCCATCACCATCTTGATCACGCCACCGACACCGGCGGCCGCCTGCGCGTGACCGATGTTCGACTTCAACGAACCCAGCCACAGCGGCCGGCCCTCTGGCCGGTCCTGGCCGTACGTGGCGATCAGCGCCTGGGCCTCGATCGGGTCGCCCAGCACCGTTCCCGTGCCGTGCGCCTCGACCACATCGACATCCGCCGTCGACAGGCCCGCGTTGGCCAGCGCCTGGCGGATCACCCGCTGCTGCGCCGGGCCGTTGGGGGCGGTCAGGCCGTTGCTCGCACCGTCCTGGTTGATCGCGCTGCCGCGGACCACGGCGAGCACCCGGTGGCCGTTGCGGCGAGCGTCCGACAGCCGCTCGACCAGCAGAACGCCGACGCCCTCGGCCCAGCCGGTGCCGTCGGCCTCCGCGGAGAACGCCTTGCAGCGCCCGTCCGCCGACAGGCCGCGCTGGCGGGAGAACTCCACGAACGTGCCGGGTGAGGCCATCACCATCACTCCGCCCGCGAGCGCCAGATCGCACTCACCCGTACGCAGCGCCTGCGTGGCCAGATGCAGCGCCACCAGCGACGACGAGCACGCCGTGTCGACCGTGACCGCCGGACCCTCCAGGCCCAGGGTGTACGACACCCGGCCGGAGGCGACGCTGGCCAGGCCGCCGGTGAGAAGGTATCCCTCCACGGACTCCGCGCCCTCGAAGCGCCGCGGCCCGTACTCCATGGGGGCGATGCCGGTGAACACTCCGGTCTGGCTTCCCCGCAGCTCCGCCGCGTCGATGTCGGCGTGCTCGATCGCCTCCCACGACGCCTCCAGCAGCAGCCGCTGCTGCGGGTCCATCGCGAGCGCCTCGCGCGGCGAGATACCGAAGAATCCCGCGTCGAACTCGGCCGCGTCGTAGAGGAACCCGCCGTACCGGGTGGAGGAGGTGCCCCGGTCGTCCGGGTCGCCGGAGAACAGCCGGTCCAGGTCCCAGCCGCGGTCGGTGGGGAACTCGCCGACCACGTCGGAACCGGCGGCCACCAGGTCCCACAGGCCCTCGGGCGAGGTCACACCGCCGGGGAACCGGCAGGCCATCCCCACGATCGCGATCGGCTCGTCGTATCCGGCCGTCCGGACCACCGAGGACGCCGCGGTGGTGTCGCCGAGCAGTGCCGTCCTCAGGTACTCCGTCAGCACCGTCGGTGACGGGTAGTCGAACAGCAGCGAGCTCGGCAGCCGCAGGCCGGTGGCCGCGTTGAGCCTGTTCCTGAGCTCGACCGCGGTCAGCGAGTCGAAGCCCGCGTCCTTGAACGCGCCCGTCGCGCTGATCACGTGCGGTGTCACGTGTCCGAGCACCAGGGCCGCCTGGCCGCGGACCAGGTCGAGGAGCGTGCGTTCCTGCTCCTCCGGGCTCATCTCGCGCAGCAGTTGCCCGAGTGCCACGTCGCCGGACGCACCGGCCGCGCGGCGCTCGATCGGCTTGCGCAGCAGGGCGCGCAGCATCGCGGGCGCCGGGTCGGCGACCTTCGCGAGGCTCAGCCGCGCGGGAAGCGCCGTCTCCGCCGACGCGGCGAGCGCCGCGTCGAAGAGCGCGAGCGCCTGGTCCGGCGGCAGCGGGGCGACGCCCAGCCGTGCCCACCGCGCCAGGTCGGCCGTGGCGAGCGTCGCCCCCATGCCGCCGAACTCCGAGGAGTTGTCCCACAGGCCCCACGCGAGCGCCGTCGCGGGCAGGCCGAGCGTACGGCGGTGCCGGGCCAGACCGTCCAGGAACGCGTTGGCCGCGGCGTAGTTGGCCTGGCCCGCGCTGCCCAGCGTGCCCGCGCACGACGAGAACAGCACGAACGCCGACAGGTCGCGGTCGCGGGTCAGCTCGTGCAGGAGCCAGGCGGCCTCGGCCTTGGTCCGCCACACGGCGTCGAGCCGTTCCGGGCTCAGGGCCGAGACGACGCCGTCGTCCAGGACGCCGGCGATGTGCACGACCCCGGTCAGCTCCCGGCAGGAGTCGACGAGCGCGGCCAGCGCGTCGCGGTCGGACAGGTCGCACGCGGTCAGCTCGACCCGCGCGCCGAGCGCGGCCAGCTCCGCCGCCAGCTCGACGGCTCCGGCCGCCCGCGGGTCGCGGGTGGGCAGCACGAGGTCGCGTACGCCGTGCGCGGTGACGAGGTGCCGGGTGACCACTCGCCCCAGCCCGCCCGTGCCGCCGGTGACCAGGACGGTGCCGCCGGGTGTCCACGGCGCCTCCCCCGGCGGCAGGTCGCGCTTGGCCAGCCGGGGGACGAAGATCCTTCCTTCTCGTACCGCCAGCTGCGGCTCGTCGTAGGCGAGGGCGGCGGCGATGAGGTCCTGCGCGGTGCCGTCGTGGTCGAGCAGCACGAACCGGCCGGGGTACTCGGTCTGCGCGGACCGCACCAGACCCCAGACGGCCGTCGCGGCCAGGTCGGTCTCCTCGCCGGTCGCGCCCCTGGTGATGATCACCAGTCGCGAGGACGAGGGGTGGTCACCGGCGAGCCGGTCCTGGACGGCGGAGAGCACACGCAGCACGGCCGCGCGTGCCCGCGCGGTCTCGTCCCGCTCACCCGTCTCGTCCCGCTCGTCCTCGTCCACCCAGTCCAGGAACACGTCATCGGAGGCGGGGGCGCCGCCGGTGGCCGGAACCGGGACCCAGTCGACCGCGAACAGCCCGACGTGTTCCGTGGGCACGCCGCCGGGACCGCCGGCCTCCAGCCAGTACCGCTCGCGCTGGAAGGCGTAGGTGGGCAGCTCGACGCCACGGGCCGCGGCCGGGACCGCGGCGAAGTAGGTGTCCCAGTCGACGGTGGTGCCGCAGGCGTGGAGCCGGCCGAGGGCCTGTACGAAGGTGCGGGTCTCCTCGCGCTCCTTGCGCGCGGCCGCGACGAACACGCCGTCGGCGAGCGTCTGCTGGGCCAGGCCGGTCAGGATGCCCTCGGGGCCGACCTCCAGGAAGACGCTCGCCTCGGTGGCGCTGATCGCGTCGGCGAAGCGGACCGGCCGCCGCACGTGCTCGACCCAGTACCGGGCGTCGGTGAGCTGTCCGGGGGTCGTGAGGTCGCCGGTGACGGCGGAGACGACCGGGATGCGGGGCTCGTGGTAGATGACGGTGGCCGCGATCCGCCCGAACTCGGCCAGCATCGGCTCCATCAGCGGCGAGTGGGAAGCGTGCGAGACCCGCAGCCGGCGCGTGCGCACGGTGACCCGCTGGGCGATCTCCTCGACCACGGCCGCCACACCGGAGATCACCACCGAGGTGGGCGCGTTGACGGCCGCGATGGCGACCTGGTCCTCGCGTCCCTCGATGAACGGCAGCACGTCGGCCTCCGACGCGGCGATCGCGAGCATCGCCCCGCCCGGGGGAAGCGCCTGCATCAGCCTGGCCCGTGCCGCGACCAGCGTGCAGGCGTCGGCCAGGGAGAAGACTCCCGCGACGTGGGCGGCGGCGATCTCGCCGACGGAGTGGCCGGTCACGACGTCCGGGGTGACACCCAGGGAGCTCAGCAGGCGGGAGAGCGCGACCTCGAAGGCGAAGAGGGCGGGCTGGGTCATCAGCGTCTCGTCGAGCACGCCGCCGGGGTCGGCGAACATCGTCTCGCGGAGCGGGTGCGGCAACTGCCCGTCCAGCAGGGCGCAGATCTCCTCCAGCGCCTCGGCGAACACCGGGAAGGCGGCGGCCAGGTCGCGGCCCATGCCCAGCCGCTGGCTGCCCTGCCCGGTGAACAGCAGGGCCAGCCTGCCGCCGTGGCCGCTGCCGGTCACCACGTCGGGTGCCGCCGTACGCCCGGCCAGTGCCCGAAGGCCCGCCAGCAGTTCCTCGCGGTCGGCGCCGACGACCACCGCGCGCTGTTCCAGCAGCGCGCGGTCACCGGCCAGGGCGGCGCCGGTCGCGGCGATCGGCGTGTCCGGCGTCATCCATGACGCGAGCCGCCCGGCCTGCGCCCGCAGCGCCTCCGGGCTCTTCGCGGAGATCAGCCAGGGCGTGACGGGCAGCTCGACGGCATCGGCCTCGGCCTCCGCCGGGCCCTGCTCGATGATCACGTGCGCGTTGGTGCCGCTGATGCCGAAGGAGGAGATCGCCGCGCGGCGCGGGCGGTCCTCGACGTCCCACGGGCGGGTCTCGGTCAGCAGCTCGACGGCGCCCGTCGACCAGTCAACGTGCGGCGACGGCTCCTCGGCGTGCAGCGTGCGCGGCAGCGTGCCGTGCCGCATCGCCATCACCATCTTGATCACACCGCCGACACCCGCGGCGGCCTGCGCGTGACCGATGTTCGACTTCAGCGACCCCAGCCACAGCGGCCGATCCTCCGGCCGGTCCTGGCCGTACGTGGCCAGGATGGCCTGGGCCTCGATCGGGTCGCCGAGCATGGTCCCGGTGCCGTGGGCCTCGACCGCGTCGACGTCGGCCGCCGACAGGTTCGCGTTGGCCAGGGCCTGGCGGATCAGGCGCTGCTGGGAGGGGCCGTTGGGGGCGGTGAGGCCGTTGCTCGCGCCGTCCTGGTTGATCGCGCTGCCGCGCATGACGGCGAGGACCCGGTGGCCGTTGCGCTCGGCGTCCGAGAGCCGCTCGACGAGCAGCATGCCGAGACCCTCGGCCCAGCCGGTGCCGTCGGCCTCCGCGGAGAACGCCTTGCAGCGCCCGTCCGGCGACAGGCCACGCTGGCGGGAGAACTCCACGAACATGCCGGGCGAGGCCATCACGGTCGCGCCGCCCGCGAGAGCGAGGTCGCAGTCGCCCGACCGCAGCGACTGCGCGGCCAGGTGCAGCGCCACCAGCGACGACGAGCACGCCGTGTCCACCGTGACCGCCGGGCCCTCGAACCCGAACGAGAACGCCACGCGCCC
Source organism: Streptosporangium sp. H16 (assembly GCF_051918855.1). Classification (NCBI taxonomy): domain Bacteria; kingdom Bacillati; phylum Actinomycetota; class Actinomycetes; order Streptosporangiales; family Streptosporangiaceae; genus Streptosporangium; species Streptosporangium sp. H16. The sequence goes on along the minus strand of NZ_JBPXMD010000065.1, from coordinate 16,537 downwards.
GGAGATCACGCTGCTGGTGGTCCCGGTCAGGACGTAGCCCTCGGCGTTCCCGGTGGCCTCGTGCAACCTGGGACCGTAGTCCTGGGCCGTCGCGCCGGCGAACACCCCGGTACGGCTCCCGCGCAACCGGCCGGGGTCGATCCCGGCCCGCTCGATCGCCTCCCACGAGGTCTCCAGCAGCAGCCGCTGCTGCGGGTCCATGGCCAGCGCCTCGCGCGGCGAGATGCCGAAGAAGCCGGGATCGAACTCCGCCGCCTCGTACAGGAATCCGCCGTGCCGGGCGTAGGACGTGCCGCTGTTGTCGGGGTCCGGGTCGTACAGCCCGCCCAGATCCCAGCCGCGATCGACGGGGAACTCCCCGATCGCGTCCCCCTCCGAGATCACCAGCTTCCACAGGTCGTCGGGGGAGACCACGCCGCCGGGGAACCGGCAGGCCATGCCGACGATCGCGATCGGCTCGTCGTGGCCGACGGCCCGTTCCGCGGCCGGCACCGGCGCGGAGTCCGCGGAGTCACCCGTCAGCTCCGCGCGCAGGAACGCGGCGAGCGCGGCCGGCGTGGGGTAGTCGAACAGCAGCGAGGTCGGCAGCATCAGGCCGGTGGCGGTGTTGAGCCTGTTCCTGAGCTCGACCGCGCTGTAGGAGTCGAATCCGAGCGCCTTGAAGGCGGTGCCGGCGTCCACGGTCGCGGTGGTGGCGTGGCCGAGCACGAGCGCGACGCAGGTCCGTACGAGGTCGAGGAGCACCTGCTCCCGTTCCGGTCCGGCCAGCCCGGCCAGGCGGCCGGTGAGCGGCCGGGTGTCGTCGGATCCGGCGGCGGGCGACTGCGGGGCGGTGTCGGTGAGCCAGTGGCGCGTGCGCTGGAAGGCGTAGGTGGGCAGCGGGACGCGCCGGGCGCCGGGGAACAGCGCCTCCGCGTTCACCTCGGCGCCACCGGCCTGCAGCGCGGCGAGCGCGAGGCCCGCGGTGAGAGGCTCCGGCCGTCCGTCCCGCAGCGTGGTGACGAACAGCGCGCCGGCGTCCGGCGGCAGGCACTGCTGCCCCATCGCGGACAGGACGGCGCCCGGACCGATCTCCACGAACGTGCTCACGCCCGCGGCCGCCAGGGCACGGATGCCGTCGCCGAACCGCACGGCCTCGCGCACATGCCTGACCCAGTGGTCGGGTGAGCACAGTTCCCGGGCGGACGCGGTGGCGCCGGTGAGGTTGGACACGATCGGGATGACCGGTTCGTGGTAGGTGAGCGACTCGGCCACCCGCCGGAACTCGGCCAGCATCGGATCCATCAGCGGCGAGTGGAAGGCGTGGCTGACGCGCAGGCGGCGGACCTTGCGACCGCGCTCGCGCATCTCCTCGGCGATCTCGGCGACGCGGCTCTCCGCGCCGGAGACGACCAGGGACTCCGGCCCGTTGATCGCGGCGATGCTCGCCGAGGCGTCGAGCAGGGGGAGGATCTCCTCCTCCGTGGCCTGGACGGCGACCATCATGCCGCCGGACGGCAGGTCCTGCATCAGTTTGCCGCGCGCCGAGACCAGGGCGCAGGCGTCCTCCAGCGACAGCACGCCGGCGATGTGCGCGGCGGCGATCTCGCCGATGGAGTGGCCGATGAGCCGGTCGGGGCGGATGCCCCAGTGCTCGTACAGCCGGGTGAGGGCGACCTCGAAGGCGAAGAGGGCGGGCTGGGTCGTCCCCGTCTCGTGGAGCCGCTCGCCGGGGTCGGTGAACATCGCTTCGAGCAGGTCGCCCTCGAAACAGGCGGCGATCTCGTCGAGGGCCCGCGCGAAGACGGGGTACGTGCCGTACAGCTCGCGTCCCATGCCGCGGCGCTGGCTGCCCTGCCCCGCGTAGAGGAAGGCGATCTCGCCGGTGCGCGGCCGGCCCGTCACGATCTCGGTGGCGAGCTCGCCGCGGGACAGCTGCCCGAGTACGTCGGCCAGGCGCTCCGGCTCCTCCAGAACGACGCTCGCCCGGAAGGGGAACGCCGTGCGCGTCGTGGCCAGCGAGTAGGCGACGTCCACGGGATCGGCGCCGGGGGTGGCGAGCAGGTGCTCGCGCAGCCGCGCGGCCTGGCCGCGCAGCGCGGCCTCGCTCTGCCCGGACAGCGGCACGATCAGCGGCCCGGCGGGCTGCGCGGACAGCACAGACGGCTCGGACGGCGCAGACGGCACAGGTGACGCGGACGAAGCAGGCGGCGTGGACGACTCGGACGGCGCAGACGGCTCGGAGGGTGTGGGCGGCGCGGACAAGGCAGACGGCTCGGACGGCGCGGGTTCCTCCCGCGGGTACTCCGCGAGGACCATGTGGCAGTTGGCACCGCCCATGCCGAACGAGCTGACCCCGGCCACCAGCGGCACGTCGGCGCGCGGCCAGGGGCTCAGCGCCGTGTTGACCCGGAGGTTGAGCTCGTCGAGGGGGATCCGCGGGTTGGGCGTCTCGAAGTTCAGCGACGCGGGCAGCTCGCGGTGGCTGATGGCCAGCGCGGTCTTCAGGAGGCCGACGATCCCCGCGGCCCCTTCGAGGTGGCCGACGTTGGTCTTGGCCGAGCCGACGAGCAGCGGCGCGCCCGGCTCCCTCGCGGCGCCGATGGCGGTGCCGAGCGCGCGTGCCTCGACGGGGTCGCCGACCCGGGTGCCCGTGCCGTGCAGCTCGACGAACTGGACGTCGGCGGCGCTCACCCCGGCACGCTCGCAGGCCAGGCGGATGACCTCCTCCTGAGCGTGCTGGTCGGGAACGGTGAGGCCCTCGCCCCCGCCGTCGTTGTTGACCGCACTGCCCGCGATCACGCAGTACACCCGGTCGCCGTCGGCGAGCGCGCGGGACAGCGGCTTGAGCACGACGATCCCGCCGCCCTCGCCGCGCACGTAGCCGTTGGCGCGCGCGTCGAAGGTGAAGCACCTGCCGTCGGGGGACAGGGCGCCGAACCTGGCGGCGGCCAGCGTGCTGTCGGGGGTGATGTTGAGGTTGACGCCGCCGACGATGGCGAGTCCCGACTCGCCGTTCCGCAGGCTCTCGCACGCCAGGTGCACGGCGGTCAGCGAGGCCGACTGCGCCGAGTCGACGGTCAGGCTGGGGCCCTGCAGCCCGAGGGTGTAGGAGATCCGGTTCGCGAGCAGGGCGCGGCTGAGGCCGGTCAGGCTGTGGCGGGACACGTTGCCCTGGAGCAGCTGGGCGTAGTCGCCGGCCATGGCGCCGATGTAGACGCTCGTGCCGGTGTCGCGCAGGCTCTCCGGGACGATGCCCGCATCCTCGAGCGCCTCCCAGCTCAGCTCGAGGACCAGCCGCTGCTGGGGGTCCATCATCGCGGCCTCGTTCGGCGCGATGCCGAAGAACTCGGCGTCGAACTCGGCGATTCCGTCGATGAAACCGCCGCGCATCGAGCTGGTCTCCGGCGAGTTCCACCGGCCGTCCGGCACCTCGGTGATGGCGTCACGGCCATCGCGAAGAAGGCGCCAGAAGGATTCGGGATCGGGGGCGTGGGGAAGGCGACAGGATATGCCGACGATCGCCACCGCGTCGTCGGAAAAAGTACGGGAGGAGAGTTCGAATTGCATTGAACCTATCCAGATTCCGACGGAGTGATCAGCTGATGACGTCGTACATCCCGAATCCGGTGGCGACGGTTACCGGCTCCTGGAAAAGCTCCAGCGGAGAGTCGGGATTGAACTTCCCGCTGTGCCGATAGGCGGCGAGCGTGCCGTCCTGGTGCAGCCCGAGCAGGTCGGGGTGCCCGTCCATGTCGATGTCGGTGAGCGCCATGAGGCGCATGTCCTGCCAGCCGCAGGCGACGGTGTGCCAGGTGCCCCCGGTCGCCGTGCCCGGCTTGCCGTCGAACTCGTAGAGGGCGAGGTCGCCGTTGGCCCGCCGGATCAGCAGGTCGAGGTTGCCGTTGCCGGTGAAGTCGGCCATCGCGACGGGGAGGTCGTCGACGTCGATCTCGGTGAGCCGCACCGGATCCTTGTCGTAGGTCTCGTTGCGGAGAACACCCAGGTCGCGGTGGGGGAACACGTCCACGTTGCCGGCGTCCTTGCCCCGGCCGAACGTGTCGTCCGTGCCGGTGCCCGTCACGTCGGCGAACCCGATCGTCTCCCACTGCCGGCCGTCGTCGCGCCTGCCGGACACCCGGATCGGCTCGTCGAACGGGCCGATCTCACCCGGGGCGCCGAGGTTCCGCAGCAGGAAGAAGCCGTGCTCGCCGTTCTCGCCCGGGTTGATGTCGAACTCGTGGGCGCTGAACGCGCAGATGTCCGCCTGCCCGTTCCCTGTGGCGTCGATCGCGCGGACGAAGAAGAAACGCCACCACCCGAAACCCTCGCCGATACTGACCGGCTCATCGAATGTGGCGGTGCCGTTGAATTCTCCGCTGTGCGGATAGACGAAGAGCTCGCCCGTTTCCGTGTTTCGTACGAGCAGGTCCGGCCGCCCGTCTCCGCGGAAGGACCGGCACTGACCGTTCGCGAAATTCGGTGCCATTCTTGTAGCTCCTCCCGCCGGGTTTACCGAACTTCAGTATTCGCGAGGCGGGAGAAAACGGGTAACCCCTAAGGGCCACTAAAAGCGCTGGTAGAACCATCATTAGGGGGCGGGAACACGGCGACGCCCGGCGGGCCTGGGCGACCGCCGGGCGTCGGGCGCCAAGCATCGGATGTCGGTGTCGAACGTCGGTGTCGGTGTCGAGCGCCGGACGCCCGGCGCCGGTGCCGAACGTCAGGCGTCGGGTATCGGGACCGCTGCCGTCAGGCGTCCCGCGAGCGGAACACCGCGAAGGCCACGATCAGCAGGACGGCGGTGAAGGCGGCCATCAGACCGAGCCCCGTCCAGGGTGCCAGCCGTTCCGCGTTGTCGACGGTGGTGGTGACCCGGAGGCCGGCCGCGATCGGCCAGTACGTGCTCACCCAGTTTCCGACGGCGTCGGGCATGAGCCTGGGCCCGATGATGGGGATGATGAAGTTGACGGCCACCACCACGGTCGTGGCGGCCATCGTGTCGCGCAGCAGGCAACCGAGTGCCACGCCGGTGAGCCCCACCAGGGCCCAGATCAGCCCCATGCCGACGACGGCGCGCAGGACGCCCGGCTGGCCGAGCGCCGCGGCCGGGGCTCCGGCGGCGCCGATCACGGTCTGGCCGACGAGGAACGCGCCGAAGGCGGCGATCTCCCCCATCACCAGGGCGATCAGGCCGAACGTCCAGATCTTGGCGGCGAGCAGCCGTCCTCGCCGCGGGACCACGGTCAGGCTCGTGCGGATCATCCCGGTGGCGTACTCGGAGGACACCACCAGCACGCCGAGCGCGCCCACGGCGATCTGGACGAACAGGAACCCGCCGTACATGCTGATGTAGGTGGGGTCGAACGCCGCTCCCGCCTCCCGGTAGCCCCTGGCCGCCCCGTTGGCGGTGAGCGCGCCCGCGCCCACCATGACGGCGACGGTCGCCAGCAGGATCGGAACGTTGGACGGGATCGTCCGGAACTTGGTCCATTCCGACCGCATCGTGTCCGCGATGGCGCTCATGCCGCGCTCGCCTGGAACTCGACGCTGTCGCGGGTCAGATCCATGTAAGCCTGCTCCAATGAGCGTTGTGGTGTCAGCTCCGTCAGCACGACCCCGGCGGCCAGCGCGGCCTCGCCGATGCGCCTCGCCTCCAGCCCGGTGACGATGAAGGAGCCGTCGGTCCCTTCCTGGACGGAGCCGCCCGCCTCCACCAGGTGGGGGACGAGCAGGTCCTTGTCATCCGTCCGCACCAGCACGTTGGAGCCCTGCCGGACGAACTCACCGATCCCGATGTCCGCGATCAGCCTCCCCCTGCCGATGACGAGGAGGTGGTCGGCGGTCTGCGCCATCTCGCTCATCAGGTGGCTGGAGACCAGGACGGTGCGTCCCTCCCCGGCCAGCCCGCGCATCAGCTCGCGGATCCATTTGATGCCCTCGGGATCCAGGCCGTTGACCGGTTCGTCGAACAGCAGCACCTTCGGGTCGCCGAGGAGCGCCACCGCGATCCCGAGCCGCTGGCCCATGCCCAGCGAGAAGGATCCGGCCCGTTTGCGCGCCACCGATTCCAGCCCGACCAGCTCCAGCACCTCGTCCACCCGGTTGCCCGGGAGGCCGTTGGTCTGGGCGAGGCAGAGCAGATGGTTGCGTGCCGTACGGCCCTTGTGCAGCGCGCGGGCGTCAAGCAGGGCGCCCACCTCACGCATGGGCCTGGCCACGCCCACGTAGCCGTGGCCGTTCACCGTCACGCTCCCGGCGTTCGGGGCGTCGAGGCCGAGGATCATTCTCATGGTCGTCGACTTGCCCGCTCCGTTCGGGCCGAGGAAGCCGGTGACCCGGCCGGGCTCGACGGTGAACGTCAGGTCGTCCACGGCTGTCCTGTCGCCGAAGCGCTTCGTCAGTCCGTCTATCTGGATCACGTTCACGTGCCTCTCGTGCGTGTTTCCCGATCAAGAGGTTCCCGCCCCGTCCGGCCCGTACGCGGGCACGGCGAGGGCATCGAGCATAGGGCGGAACTTGAGCCTGGTCTCCTGGAGCTCCACATCCGGGTCGGAGCCCGCCACGATCCCGCACCCCGCGTAGAGGGTGGCGGTCCCCTCGTACAGGTGGGCGGAGCGGAGGGCCACGGCGAAGTCCCCCTCCTGGTCGGCGTTCATCCAGCCGACCGGGCCCGCGTACCAGCCGCGGTCGAAGGGCTCGGTCGCGGCGATCCAGTCGAGCGTTCCCTTCCGGGGGTGGCCGCCGACGGCCGGGGTGGGGTGCAGCCGCTCGACGAGGTCGAGCACGCTGGTGTTCTCCGGGTCGGCGATCTCGCCCTCGATGCGGCTGTGCAGGTGGCGCAGGTTCGGCAGGTCGAGCACGTGCGGCTCGGCGGGCACCGAGACTTCCCGGCACACCTGCTCGAAGGCGTGGCGGAGCATCTCGGTGACGACCTGCTGCTCGCGCCGGCACTTGTCGTCCTCCAGCAGGGCGGCGCGCAGCCGCGCGTCCTCGGCAGGGGTGGCGCCGCGCGGCATGGACGCGGCCAGGCTCATCGACCGGGCCCGTCCCGCGTGCAGGCCGACCAGCCGTTCCGGGGTGGCGCCGACGAAGGCGTGCCCGTCGGCCGCGACGGCGAAGACGGTGGTCCCGGACCGCGTGCCGAGCAGGGACCCCAGCACGGACGGCACGTCGTAGGGACAGGGCGAGCTCACGCGCAGCTGGCGGGCGAGGACCGCCTTGTCGAACCTGCCACGGCCGATCTGGTCCGCCGCCCGCGCGACCAGCGCCTTCCACTCGGCGGCGGGCGGGATCTCCGTGACGGTCGTCCCGGCGAGGTGGGGGCTGGGGCACGGGCGCCCGCCCGCGGCGGAGAGCAGGCCGCAGGCCTGGGCGATCACCCCCGCCACGTCGTCCTGCACGGGGTCGCCGGGATCGACGCTCACGCTGAGCGCGAGCGTGGTCCGCCCGTCCCGGTCCCGGGCGACCAGGATCCGGGGCACCCACATCAGCGCCTCCGGGAGCGGTCCGGGCCGCGGGGCGAAGGCGAAGCCGCCGACCAGCGACGGCGTGGCGCGCGGGCCCGGCCCGCCGGTCACCGCGTTCTGGACGGTTCTCTCCCAGCTCGTCCGGATGCCGGCGAAGCGGCCCGCGCCGCGTTCGACGAAGTCGGCCGCGCTGCCCATCGCGATCACGCTCGACTCCGGCGACATCCAGACGAACGCCCGCCTCGTCCGCGCGAACACCGGCACGAGGAGCCCGGCCGGATCGACGGGGTCGATCTCCTGGCGCCAGGTCGCGAGGGTCCTGCTCGCGTTGTTGCGCGCCTCGGCTGTCGCCTTCGCGTGCACTTCCAGGAATCCGGCCAGGTCGATCTCCGGCAGGCGCCGGTCGATGTCAGGCGGGTACGGATCGGTGTTCGGCGTGCGCGGGTCGATGTCAGGCAGGTGCGGATCGATGTCTGGCTGGTGCATGGAGAATCGTCCTCTGTTAACCGAACATGCCCACGAGCTGCTTCTTGCTGACCTTGCCGAGCGGCGTGACGGGAAGCGCCTCGACGATCTCCAGGCGGTCGGGGAACTTGAAGGCCGCGACGCCGCGCCCGCGCAGGAACGCGGTGAGTTCCACCAGCGTCGGAGGCGTGCCGCGGGGGACGACGCAGGCGCAGCTCCGCTCGCCGAGGATCTCGTCGGGCAGGCCCACGAAGGCGACCTCGCGGACGTTCGGATGGGCGAGGAGGTGGTTCTCCACCTCCTCCGCCGCGATCTTGTCGCCGCCCCGGTTGATCTGGTCCTTCACTCTGCCCTCGAAGATCACGTGCCCGGTCGGCAGCAGCCGCACCAGGTCGCCGCTCCGGTAGAAGCCGTCCGCGGTGAACGACCGCGCGTTGTGCTCGGGCGCCCGGTAGTAGCCGCGGGTGGTGTACGGCCCGCGCGCCAGCAGCTGGCCCACCTCTCCGGGGGCGACGTCGTTGTCGTCCTCGTCCACCACCCTCACCTCGTCGTCCGGGGAGACGGGCAACCCCTGGCTGACCAGGACCACGTCCGCCGGATCGTCCGGCCGGTGGAAGCCGCACAGGCCTTCCGCCATGCCGAATGCCTGCTGGAGCCGGCAGCCGAGGGCGGGCTCCACCCGGCGGGCCAGCTCGGGCTGCAGCTTCGTGCCGCCGATGGTCACGCGGCGCAGGCTGGAGATGTCGTGCTCGCCCCACTCGGCGGCCTCCATCCAGAGCAGGGCCGCGCCGGGAATGAGGCCGGTCTCGGTCACCCGCTCGCGCTCGATGATCGGGAAGGCCTCGTCCGGGCTGGGGCCCGGTGCCAGCACGAGTGTCCCGCCCGCGTGGAAGGTGGCCAGCAGCCCGTGGGTCAGCGGCCAGTTGTGGCTCAGCGGCAGGTTCACCAGATGGACGGTGTTCTCGTCGTAGCCGCAGGCCTCGGCGACCGCGCGCCCGCTGTAGCTCCATTCCTGGTGGGCGCGCGGTACGAGCTTGGGGACGCCGGTCGTGCCGCCGGACAGCAGGAAGAGCGCCACCCCCGCCGGGTCGGGGCGGGGCAGGTCGGGCAGGCGCTCGCCCCGTACGTCGCCCAGCGCCACGAAGCCGGCCGAGTTACCCGGGTCACCCGCGCCACCCGGGTCGCCCGCGACGAGGACGTGCTTGACGGTGGGCACGCGGGCGACGATCTCGGCGGCCAGCTCCCGGTAGTCGAACCCGAGATGCGTGTCCGCGATGACGTAGGCGACCGCCTCGGTGAACTCGCAGAAGTAGGTGATCTCGCTGCTGCGGTGCGCGGGCAGCGCCAGGACCGGCTGGGCGCCGATCCTGAACAGCGCGAAGAAGAGCGTCACCAGCTCCGGCAGGTTGGGCAGCTGCACGACGACGCGGTCTCCGGCGCCGATGCCGAGCTCGTGCAGCCCGGCCGCCATCCGGTCGGCGCGCGAGTCCAGCTCGGCGTAGGTCCACCGGTGCGGGCCCGCCACGAGGGCGGTTCTCCCCGGGTGGGAGCGGGCCAGCCGGCGCAGGAACTCGCCGAGGTTCTCATCGGTCCAGTGGCCCGCCGCCCGGTAGCGTTCCGCGAACTCCTCGGGCCAGGGGGTGAATCCTTCGAGCACGGGGGCGTCCTTTCCTTCTCAGCCCGCGGCCGAGGCCGTGGCCTCGGCGAGCAGGTGTTCCGCCAGCTCGGCCGGGGTCGGGTAGTCGTAGACCGCGTCGGCGGCCAGTGCGATGCCGGTCAGCTCGCTGAGCCGGTTGCGCAGTTCCACCGCGGCCATCGAGGAGAAGCCGAGTTCGAAGAACTCCGCGTCGGGCTCGACCGCGCCGGGCAGCGGGAACTGCAGGATCGCGGCGGCCTGGCGGCGCACCACGTCGAGCAGGATGCCGTGGTGCTCCTCGGCCGGGCTGTCGTCCAGCAGGCGGCGGAAGGCGGCGACGCCGTCGACCACGTCCTCCGGCTCGTCCTGGAGGAGCACCGCCTCGGGGATGGCGTCCAGCAGCCGGGAGCGCGTCGCGGCGGCCAGCGCGATCCAGTCCGGGTCGGCGACGACGAGCGTCGTGTCCCCCTGGCGCAGCGCGTGGCGGACGGCCGCGACCGCGTCGGCCGGTTCCTTCAGGCCGACCGCGCCGGACAGCGCCGGCAGCCCCGCCTCGCGCCGCCCGGCGGCCAGCGCGTTGAAGTACTCGTGGTCCGACGCGCCGTCCTCGCCCCAGGCCGCCCCCGCCGGCGCCAGCATGACGAAGGCGGACAGGTCCGCCGAGCGGGTCCGCTCGTCGAACAACCGGGCCGCCTCCGGCGTCGTGCAGACGACGGCGGTCACCGGGAGATCCAGGAGAGCCGAGAGGACCGGGAGACCCGAGAGGCCGTCGCCGATCGCCCGCACGACCACGCCGGGCTCGTCCGCGAGCCTGGCGTCGGGCTCGGTGAGGACGACCTGGTCCGCGCCGTTGCGCGCGGCCCACCTGCCCAGCTCGGCGGTGGTCTCGTCGAGCGGCCCGGCCAGCATGACCGTGCCGCTGGGCCGCCATTCCGTCCCCAGCGCCGCCCCCCGGCACGGTGCCGGTCGCAGCCTGCGCGCGAACACCCCGCCGAGCCGTACGGCCAGCTCCTCCTCCCCGGTCACGCCGGAGAGCACCACGCACAGCTGTCGCAGCACGTGCTCGTCCAGCCTGGCCGGGAGGTCGACCAGCCCGCCGTCCCGCAGCAGCCCGTCGCGGGCCGCCGTCCTGAGCGCGCCCCATGCCCGTACGGTCACCGGCACGACGTCCCCGTCGGACGGCGACACCCGGACCGCGCCCCGCGTGAGCACCCAGACCGGCGCCGAGCCGGGCGCGATCTCGGGAAGGGGCGCGCCCTCCGGCAGCAGGTAGACGACGCCCGCCACCCCGGCGTCGGAGGCGGGCGGCTCCGGGAGCACGACGGTGTCGGCGCCGTGCGCGGCCAGCCCGGCCGCCAGCGCCCGGCCCGCTCCGGCGGAGTCGTCCGGCGCGACCACCGGCCAGGTTCCCGACAGGACCGGCGCGGGCAGGTCGGTGAGCGGCTGCCAGCCGAGCTGGTAGCGCAGATGCTCGTGCTCGGCTCCGGTGCTCCCGCCGCCGTGCAGCCTGGCCAGCGCGGGCAGCAGGTCGTCCAGCGTGGCTCCCGCGCCGAGGCCGAGGGTGGCGAGCAGCCCGTCCAGGTCCTGGCGCGCGACGGCGTCCCACAGTTCCCTGTCGGGCGGTGCGGCCGCCACGGCCGTCCCCGCCGGGGGCGGGTCGGGCCAGTAGCGCTGCCGCTGGAAGGGATAGGTGGGCAGTTGCACGGTCGCGCCCGCGCCGACGACCGCGCCCCAGTCGACGTCGGTCCCGTGCGCGGAGACCCGCGCCAGCGCGTCGAGCAGCGCGGCCGCCTCCGGCCGGTCTCGGCGCAGCGCCGGGACGGCCACCCCGGTCCAGCCCTGTACGCAGTCGCCGACCATGGCCGACAGCACGGCGTCGGGGCCGAGCTCCAGGAAGGTGGTGACGCCGCGGCTCTGCAGAGTCCTGATCCCGTCGCAGAAGCGCACGGCCTGCCGCAGGTGCCTGGCCCAGTACTCCGGCGAGGTCAGTTCCTCCGTGGTGGCGGGCTCGCCGGTGACGTTGGAGATGACGGGGATCGCGGGCGGATGGTAGGTCAGCTCTCTCGCGACGTTCAGGAAGCCCTCCAGCGCCGGCTCCATCAGCGGTGAGTGGAAGGCGTGGCTGACGGCGAGCCGCTTGGTCTTGTGCCCGCGCCCGGCCAGCAGCTCCGCCAGCTCCAGCACGCTCTCCTCGGTGCCGGACAGGACCACGGAGGCCGGTCCGTTGACCGAGGCGATGCCGGCCCTGTCCTCGTACCCGGCCAGCAGCGGCAGCACGTCGGCCTCCGCCGCGCGCACCGAGATCATCGCCCCGCCGGGCGGCAGCGCCTGCATCAGGCCGCCGCGCGCGGCCACGAGCGTGACCGCGTCGTCCAGTGACAGCACGCCCGCGACGTGCGCGGCGACGAGCTCGCCGATGGAGTGGCCGGCGAGGAAGTCCGGGCGCACCCCCCAGGCCTCCAGGCAGCGGAACAGGGCCACCTCGACGGCGAACAGGGCGGCCTGGGTGTAGCGGGTCTGCTGGAGGAGCGCGGGGTCACCGGTGATGACGTCGCGCAGCGGCCGGTCGAGATGGCGGTCGAACCGGGCGCACACCGCGTCGAACGCCGCCGCGTACTCCGGGTAGGCCGCGTACAGCTCCTCCCCCATCCCCTGCCGCTGGCTGCCCTGGCCGGTGAACAGGTAGGCGATCCTGCCCCGGGCGGCCGAACCGGTGATCACGTTGTCCGCCGGCCGCTGCGCCAGCACGGCGTCCAGCCCGGCGGTGAGCTCGTCGCGGGTGGCGCCGAGCACGACCATCCGGCGTTTGAACGAGGAGCGCGTCGTGGCCAGGGACCGGGCGACGTCGGCCGCCGAGTGCTCCGTCCACGACTCCAGGTGTCCGCGCAGCCTGCGCGCCTGGGCCTTGAGCGCGTCCTGCGTCTTGGCCGAGAGCACCCACGGGATCAGCGGGCGCTCGGGCGCGTCCCGCTTCTCCGCGGGCTCCTCCGGCGCCTGCTCCAGGATGACGTGGGCGTTGGTACCGCTGATCCCGAACGACGAGACGCCCGCGCGGCGCGGCCTCGCGGTCTCCGGCCACGGCGTGGCCTCGGTGAGCAGGCGCACCGCGCCCGCCGACCAGTCCACGTGCGTGGTCGGCTCGTCCACGTGCAGGGTCCTCGGCAGCACGCCGTGCCGCATCGCCATCACCATCTTGATGATGCCCGCGACACCGGCGGCGGCCTGGGTGTGGCCGATGTTCGACTTGATCGAGCCGAGCCACAGCGGCCGATCCTCCGGCCGGTCCTGGCCGTAGGTGGCCACAATGGCCTGCGCCTCGATCGGGTCGCCGAGGGTGGTGCCGGTGCCGTGTCCCTCGACGGCGTCGACGTCGGCGTTGGTCAGCCGGGCGTCGGCCAGGGCCTGCTCGATCAGGCGCTGCTGTGAGGGGCCGTTGGGGGCGGTGAGCCCGTAGCTGGCGCCGTCCTGGTTGATCGCGCTGCCGCGCACCACCGCGAGGACCTTGTGGCCGTTGCGGCGGGCGTCGGAGAGCCGCTCCACCAGGAGCATGCCCACGCCCTCGCCCCAGCCGGTGCCGTCCGCCGCGTCGGCGAAGGACTTGCAGCGGCCGTCGGCGGCGAGGCCGCGCTGGCGGCTGAAGTCGACGAAGACCGCGGGGGTGGAGAGCACGGTGACGCCGCCGGCGAGCGCGAGCGAGCACTCGCCCCTGCGCAGCGCCTGCATCGCCATGTGCAGCGCGACCAGCGAGGAGGAGCACGCCGTGTCCAGGGTGACCGACGGGCCCTCGAAGCCGAAGGCGTAGGACACCCGGCCGGAGGCGACACCGGCCGAGACGCCGGTGCCGACGAAGCCGTCCAGGTCACTCGGTACGTTCTGCAGGTGCACCCCGTAGTCGTGGTACATCAGCCCGACGAACACGCCCGTGCTGCTGCCGCGCACGGCGGCCGGGTCGATGCCCGCGTGCTCCAGCGCCTCCCACGAGCCCTCAAGCAGCAGCCGCTGCTGGGGATCCATGGCGACGGCCTCCCTCGGGGAGATGCTGAAGAACGACGGGTCGAACGCGGTGGCGTCGTAGACGAACCCTGCCTCCCGCGCGTAGGTGGTGCCGGGGTGCTCCGGGTCGGGGTGGTAGAGCTCGTCCAGGTTCCAGTTGCGGTCGGGGGGGAACATCGACATCGCGTCGCCCTCCCCGGCCACCAGGTTCCACAGGTCGTCCGGGCCGGTGACACCGCCGGGCAGCCGGCAGCTCATGCCGACGATGGCGATCGGCTCCTCCGCGCTGATCGCGCCGTGAGTGGACACGGCCGCCTTGGGGCCGTCGAGGAGCCTGCCGCACAGATACTGGACGAGGGCGACGGGCGTCGGATAGTCGAAGATCAGTGTGGCGGGCAGCCGCAGCCCGGTGGCCGCGTTCATCCGGTTACGGAACTCCACCGCCGTCAGCGAGTCGAAGCCGGCCTCGTTGAGGGGCCGGTCCTGCTCCACGGCGCTCGGGTCGGGGTAGCCGAGCACGGTCGCCACCTGGTCGAGCACCAGATCCATCACGATCTTGTGGTGCTCGCTCTCCGGCAGGCGGGCCAGGCGCTCGCGCAGCTGCGACGCGGCGGCCGGGTCGGAGCCGACCACCCGCCGCTTGGAGACGGGGACCAGCCCTCGCAGGATCGCGGGCAGCGCGCCGAACTGCGCCGCCATCCGCAGGTTGCGCAGCTCCAGCCGGATGGGGACCAGCGTCGCCCGGTCGGCGGCGCAGGCCGTGTCGAGCAGGGCGAGGCCGTCCTCGGTGGTCAGCGGGACGACTCCGGTACGGGCCAGCCTGGCCCGGTCGACGTCGCTGAGGGTGCCGGTCAGCCCGCTGTCCTGCTCCCACAGGCCCCAGGCCAGGGAGAGGGCGGGCAGGCCGAGCCTGCGCCGCCGTACGGCGAGGGCGTCGACGAACGCGTTGGCCGCCGCGTAGTTGCCCTGGCCGGGGCCGCCGAAGACGCCCGCGGCCGAGGAGAACAGCACGAACGCCGAGATCGGCAGGTCCTTGGTGAGCTCGTGCAGGTTCAGCACGGCGTCGGCCTTGGGGCGCAGCACGGCGTCGATCCGCTCGGGCGTCAGGGTGGCCAGCACGCCGTCGTCGAGCGTGCCCGCCGTGTGGACCACCCCGGTGAGCGGGTGCTCCGCGGGGACGGTGGCCAGGACGGCGGCGAGGGCCTCGCGGTCGGCGGCGTCGCAGGCGGCGACGGTCACGTCGGCGCCGAGTTCGGCGAGCTCGGCCACGAGCCGGGCCGCGCCCTCCGCGTCGGGGCCGCGCCGGCTGGCCAGCAGCAGCCGCCGCACGCCGTGCCCGGTCACCAGGTGGCGGGCGACGAGGCCGCCCAGGGTGCCGGTGCCCCCGGTGATCAGCACGGTCCCGCCGGCCTCCCAGCCGGTGCCGGTCTCGATGGCGTCAGGTTCGGTACCGGTCTCGGCGACCGGGTGGCGGGCGAGCCTCGGGACGAGGATCTCACCCTCGACCAGGGCGGCCTGGGGCTCTCCCGAGGTCGCGGCGGCCGGGACGGCTCGCCACGACGCGTCCGTGCCGTCGACGTCCAGCAGGACGAAGCGGCCCGGGTTCTCCGACTGCGCCGAGCGGATCAGCCCCCACACGGCGGCGCCGGGCAGGTTGTCGCCCGCCACCACTCCCTCGGTGACGACGACCAGGGGCACGTCGGCGTACCTGTCCTGGTCGAGCCAGGACTGCGCGACCGCGAGGACCTCGGTGGTCGCCGCCCGCGCCCCGTCCGCCGGGTCGGCGCCGGTGACCGGGCTACAGGGCAGGAACGCCAGCCTTGGCAGCGGCCCGTCCGGGTCCGGCGCGCCGACCTGGGCCCCGGCCGCCTCCAGGACGGTGCCGAGCCGCGAGCCGTCGCCGCCGGCGATGACGTAGCGCGCCTCGCCGGGCTCGCCGTGCTCGACCGCCGCCACGGGCTGTGCCGCGACCCAGTCGAGGGCGAAGAGCGCGTCGCGCAGCGGGTCGGTGCCCGCCTTGAGGTCCCCGGCGGCCAGTGCCCGTACGACGAGCGAGTCCACGCAGGCGACGGGCGTGCCCGCGGTGTCGGCGACCTCAACGCGGACGCCGTTCGTGCCGGCGGGCGAGAGCCGCACGCGCAGGGCGGCGGCGCCGGTGGCCGCCAGCCGCACGTTGGTCCAGGCGAACGGCAGCATCGGGCCGCCGGAGGCCCCTGAGGCCCCTGAGGCCTCGGTGTCGAAGAAGCCGCCCACGGCGAGCGGCTGGATCGCCGCGTCGAGGAGGGCGGGGTGCAGGCAGAACTCGCCGGCCGCGGTGCCCTCCGGCAGCGCGACCTCGGCGAAGATCTCCCGGTCCCTGCACCACACCGCGGTCAGCCCGCGGAAGGCCGGTCCGTAGTCGACGCCGATCCCGGCCATCAGCTCGTACACGTCGCCCGCCTGCAGGGCCGTCGCGCCCGGCGGCGGCCAGGACGGCTCGGCGAAGGTGGCCGCGACGGTGTCCTGGGCGAGGAAGCCGCTCGCGTGCCTGGTCCACGGTTCCTCGTCGGCGCGGGAGTGGATGGTCAGCGGGCGCCTGCCGTCCTGGTCGGGCGCGCCGACGGCGATCTGCACGTGGACGCCGCCGGTGGCGGGCAGGACCAGCGGCGCCTGGAGCGTCAGCTCCTCCAGCAGGTCGCAGCCGACCTCGTCACCCGCCCGTACAGCCAGCTCGACGAAGGCGGTTCCCGGCAGGAGCACCTGCCCGTTGACCGCGTGGTCGGCCAGCCACGGGTGTGTCTTCAGCGACAGCCTGCCGGTGAGCAGGACGCCCTCCGCGTCGGCCAGCGACACGGCCGCGGCGAGCAGCGGGTGCCCGGTGGTCCCCAGGCCGAGCTGCGCGAGGTCGCCGCTGGTCTGGACGCTGCCCGGCCAGTAGTGCTGGTGCTGGAAGGCGTAGGTGGGCAGGTCGACGGTGCTGGGCCGGGCCGGGGCGATGGCCCGCTCCCAGTCGACC
>NZ_JBPXMD010000064.1:0-23583 GCF_051918855.1 Streptosporangium sp. H16 | reverse complement strand
CCGCAGAGGAGATCCTCGCCACCTACCTCTACCACCACCAGGCCGAGGCCTACTGCTTCGCCGGAGCGGGCCTCCGGCCGGCTGACGCCCGATCGACCAACGGCCAGGCCGACATGTGGTTGAGGCTGCCCGAACACCTGCACTGAGGAGAACCGACCCTCCACATGCGGAGGCCGTACGGCTCTCCTCCGGAGAGATCGGCTGCATGCCCCCGGACCACGAGAAGGCCCGGATCCATCACCTGGAACCTGGCCTCTCCGCCGGACTGGCTTCCAATTGGAGCGTGCGTGGATGAAGCCCTGCCCTCCAGCCTGGCGCGACTCGTACAGCGTGGCCCGGCACCGACAAATTCCGGCGATCAGGAAAGCCATCCTCACATCGGTGATATCAGGATCATTTCCCGATATATGACGGATACTTGAGCCTTGCATCGGGACACGACCTGAGATCCATGGGGTGACCATGGCGCTGAAGACTTTCGCGGACGGACGTGACCGCGGCCTGGTCGTGTCCATGGTCGTGCTGTCTCTCGTCGTGATGTGGGGCCTGGCCGTGGTGGTGCTCGACGTACTCGCTTCCGCCGAGCTGGGGTCGGCGGCCGCACGACTGCCGTACGTGAGGCCGGACATCGAAGGGGTGGCGGGCTCGGACGGCGGCCTGGCCGAGAAGGTGCGCCGGATCAGGGAGGATGCCGCGGGGCGGACCATCGCCTTCGCGCTGTTCGTCGCGGTGACCGCCGGGACGTTGGGCACGCTGGCCTGGTTCGCCTGGAGGCGCCGGTCAGCCGCCATGTCGTTTTGGGCCGGGGTGGTGACGGCCCCCTACCTGTGCGGGCTCGGCGCGGCGCTGTGGTTCCAGCCGTTGCCCGAGCCGGGGCTCACCGCTCCCTACGGGGAGGCGCTGCGGGCCGTCCATCCGTACTGGTACGCGCCCGCCCGGACAGTAGTGATCGCGCTCGCGGCGGCTGTCCACGTAGGCGTGCTCATCCTGATTGCCCGGTGGTCGGTCAGAACGGCCGGCAGGCCCGCGTCCGCCCGCCCTCTCGCCGCCGGGTTCATGGCCGTGACGGCGGCGTGTGCCCTGGCGGTGGCGGCGTTGAACTTCGCGGGTATCGCTCAGGCGAGGAAGGCGGCGCTCGGCGAGGCCGGTGCCGAGGGAGTGGACGCGGCGAGCGGATTCGTCCACGATCCCGGCACCGCCGACCGCCTGCTCGACCTGTCCGTTCGAGACGCCTGGGTGTACGCGGCGCTGCTGGCCGTGGCTGCGCTGGTGGCCTGCGCGGTCGCCATCGGCGCGGCACGCGGCGGAAACGGGGCGCGGGTGACAGCGGCGACGCTGGCGGGTGTGGCGGTCGTGCCGTATATGACGGTGCTGCTCGCGACCGTGGCGCTGGGGCCGTTCGTTCACGGCAACGGGGAGCCGGTTCATCTGTCGGTGTCGGAAGGCCCCGGATGGTACCGGCCCGTGGTCTGGTCCCTCCTCGCGGCGGCCGCGATCACTTTTGTCGCCGGAACCGCACTCGTGATCCGGCCCTCGAACCGCCCCGCCCCACCGTAGCCCCTCAAGATGATCTTTCAGGGTGTCGCGACGGTACGGTGTGCCGATGGCGGACATCTACGAATTCGTCCTGTCGGTGAACGTCCGTGCCGACGTGACCGACGACGAGCTCGCCGAGCTGCGGTGGCACGTGGGGCGGGGGCCACGACCTGAGCGACTGCCGATCGGCACTGACAGATACGTGGAAACCTCTCCACTCGGTGATCCTGACGACCCCGACTGCGAGTGGGAGGACGCGGAGGCGGAGCCCGTGTTCGCGCGGCGCGGCGCCGCCCGGCGAGTGGGGGGCGCGCTCGTCGCCGAGCTGGTGGCGCGAGAGCGACCGGACGGCTGGGCACTGACGGTACGCCAGGAACTCCATCCTGACGACTTCTACCGGGTCCGGACCCTGCTGGCCTGGCTGGGCCGGTGCTCGGCCGACGCACATGCCGCCGGTGTCGAATCCTTCGTCGGCTACCTGCGCTTCCACGAGAGCGCTGAGATCGCATCCCTCGTTCTCCTGAACGGGCGGATTCGCGTGCCGGAGGACATCAAATCGCACACCCCGCACTGGGAGGACGGCACGATGTGACCGGCCAGGCCCGTTTCGGTGCCAACAGCGGTCAGAGCCGGTGGGGAAGGCATGGATACGACGACCGGGCCGCCGTTGACGCCGTGCCGGCGCTCTCGGCCCGTCATCGCCGTTCGGTACGCGTCGGTACGGTGAACGGCCACGACCCTCTCGGATGGTCGAGCGAGAGGTGGCGGCTCACATGGCTGCCGATGTCCCCGCCCGCGGAACCGACGCGGGGCCGCAGATTCCCAATCTGAAATTTTCACGGCTCGGCGAGAGGTTCACGCAGTTCGGCTGCCCGCCGGCCCGCCTCGTCTTGACCCGCCCGCCGGGACGGAACCACACTCCGCTGGAGTGTCACCCCTTCGCGCGGCCACCTGAGTGGTCCGCATCGCCGTCGCACCCGCATGCCGGTTCGTACGGGGAAATGTTAACGCCAACAATTTCAGGAGCCGATGACAGCCGCTCATGTTAGCGGTAACACGATCAAGGTTCATTCCATGACGACGCCGGGGACCGGCGCCGAGTGGGCCAACGGGACTCAGAAGGCGCGGATCAGCACCAACAGGCAAAAGGACGAGACATGACGCAAGATCAGAATGAGCCCGCGAGCGGCGAGCGAAAGCCGCTGAGCCGGAGAACCATCCTGACGACGATGGGGGCCCTGCCGATCCTCACGGCCGCGGGCACGGTCATGGGAGCCTCGGAGGCCGCGGCCGCCACGGCGGTCATCAACCCGTCGGCACAGCGGCAGACGATCCGAGGCTTCGGCGGCATGACCTTCGCGTCCTGGATCGGCGACCTGACGGCCGCCCAGCGGGAAACGGCGTTCGGCACCGGCGAGGGCCGGCTCGGGTTCTCCGTGCTGAGGATCCCCGTCCCCGAGAACCAGGCGGACTGGAGCCGTGACGTGGCGACGGCGAGGCGCGCGATCGAGCTCGGGGCGACGGTCATCGCGTCGCCGTGGAATCCCCCCGCCGGCATGGTCGAGACCTTCGTCCGCGGCAGCCAGACCAATGCGAAACGCCTCAGGTCCAACATGTACGGGGCCTACGCCCAGCACCTGAACGACTTCAGCACGCACATGCGGAACAACGGGGTGAACCTGTACGGCATATCAGTGCAGAACGAGCCCGATTACGCGCACGACTGGACATGGTGGACTCCAGCCGAGATCCTCCGGTTCATGCGGGAGAACGCCGGCTCGATCAACACCAGGGTCATCGCGCCCGAGTCCTTCCAGTACCTGAAGAACATCTCGGACCCGATCCTCAACGACCCCGTGGCGCTCGCCAACTTGGACATCCTCGGCGCTCACCTCTACGGCACGCAGTTCTCGAACTTCCCCTACCCCCTCTTCAAGCAGAAGGGCGCGGGCAAGGAACTCTGGATGACCGAGGTCTACCTCCCCAACAGCACCGACTCGGCGGACACCTGGCCCCAGGCGCTCGACGTGGGAGAGAGCATCCACCGCGCCATGGTGGACGCAGAGTTCCAGGCGTACATCTGGTGGTACATCCGGCGCAGCTACGGCCCCATGCGGGAGGACGGCCAGATCAGCAAGCGCGGCGCGATGATGGCGCACTTCGCCAGGTTCGTCCGCCCCGGATACGTGCGGGTCGACGCGACGGCGAACCCGGCGTCGAACGTCTACGTCTCGGCGTACCGGGGCGGTGACTCCTCGATCGTCATCGTCGCCGTCAACAAGGGCACCTCCGCGGTGAGCCAGCAGTTCACCGTGGCGAACAGCACCGGATCATCCAGTGTCTCGTCCTGGCTGACCGACGCGAGCAGGAACGTCGCGCCCCAGGGGGCGACCACCATGTCGAACGGCTCCCTCACCGTCACGCTTCCCGCCCGAAGCGTGATGACCTTCGTGACCAGCCTGGGCTCCGGCCCCACCCCGACCCCCACCCCGAGCCCCACCCCGACTCCGACGCCCACCCCGACGCCCGGCACCGGGCCCCGGGTCGCCTACACGATGAACTCCTGGAACAACGGCTTCACCGCCAACATCAGCATCACCAACACCGGGACCTCGACGATCAACGGCTGGACGCTGGTCTTCACCCTGCCCTCCGGCCAGTCCATCACCTCGGGCTGGAACGCTACCTACTCGCCGTCCAGCGGCCAGGTGAGTGCCCGCAACGTCAGTCACAACGCCGCGCTCGCCCCCGGGGCGACCGTCGACATCGGCTTCCAGGCCACCCACACCGGCAACACCGCCGAACCGACCGCCTTCACCCTCAACGGCATCGCCTGCACCGTGGTCTGACCGGCGGGTGAAACAGGACGGGTGCGGCCTCTCCGATGAAGGGCGGGGCCGCATCCGAAAGTGTCGGTTCCTGGGCGCCGGCCGGCGTATCAGAACGTTCTTTCACCACTGGATCCGAGACAAAGGCGTGGTTCGCAGAGTCCCGTCCGCGGGTCGAACGTCAGGAAACGACGTCAACGCTGCCTTGCGCCTCAGGGCGATGATGCACGCCGGTGAGGTTACGACGATGGATCCCGATCAGGGTGTGGGCGGCGAAGGCGTAGGCAGGACCGTAGAAGAAGGGCGGGATGCCGGCACCCGTGCCGTTCCGGTAGCAGGAGTACCCGCTGGGGAGATCCAGGTCGTCGGGCGGCGGGCAGTGGGTCAGGTCCGACCAGGGGCCGACGACGTTGGCGGCGAGGTTGACCACCGCGAGAACTCCCAGGACGACCGCCACGCGTCAACCACGTCCGCCACCGCCACCTCGACCCAGGCCGGAGACAGCACCACCGGCACGTCACCCGCCTACGGCGCCTCTTCGGCGACCGGTACCCGATTGCCCCGTCCGCGGGGCATCAGCAGGAACACCTTGGATGACAGGCGGTCCATGTCCCCGCCTCTGCCGAACACCAGGCCGGCGGCGAAGTCGACGAACTGCTTCGCCTCGTCGTCCGGTAACCCGTTGAGGTCCATCACCACGGGCACCCCCGTGCGGAAGAAGTGCCCGACGTAGATCGCCTCGTTGTAGTTCTGGGGACGTAGTGTTTTGACCACCGCACAAGTCTCCACTGTCCGCCACGCCCGTCAAGATGTCTTCCGAAGCGTGGGTGGCACCTCACCACCGCGCTCACCACCGGGGGAATCGCCGTGCGCATCGTCATACCGCTGTTCGACCGGTTCACCGCGCTTGACGCGGTCGGCCCGTACGAGGGGCTCAGATTCCTGCCGGATGCCGACGTCGTGTTCGCGGCCGCCGGGGCCGGGCCGGTACGGAACGACGCCGGGTCCCTGACTCTCATCGCGAGCGCGGCGTTCGCCGGGATCGACTCCTGTGACGTGCTGCTCGTCCCGGGAGTGATCGCGTGACCGAGTCCGGCAGGCTTCTCCAGGTCATCGTGTGCGCGGCCGGTGCCGCCCGGGACGTCGGCCGTCTCGTCACCCTCGCCCAGGACGAGGGATGGACCGTCCAGGTCGTCACCACCCCGTCCGCGCTGGACTTCGTCGACGTCCCCGCCCTGGAGAGGCAGACCGGACGCCCCGTCCGCAGCCGGTACCGGACACCGGACGAGCCCAAGCCCCCGCGAGCCGACGCGATCATCGTCGCCCCCGCCACGTACAACACCGTCAACAAGTTCGCCCAGGGCATCGCCGACACCTACGCCCTCGGCCTCCTCGCCGAAGCCCCCGGCCTCGGCATCCCCGTGGTCGTCCTGCCCTTCGTCAACGACGCTCTCGCCACCCGCGCGCCGTTCCGCCGGAGCGTCGAAGGCCTCCGGGCCGAAGGCGTCCGCGTCCTGCCCAGCGCTACCGGAGACGAAAGCCGGGAGAGCCACCCCTGGGCCCTCGCTCTCACGGAGATCTCGGGGAAACAGGCTCGCCGGACGCGCGCTGATCGGTCATAACGAGCGGCGAGGAACCGGCGCCATGAGACGCGTCGATTCTCCGCGATTATCGGTCTGCACCAGAATCTCATTATGTGTCCGTAGCCATTGTGTGGCGTAAAACAATCATTGATTCTCATGCTTACGGCCTGTTCCGATGTTCTTCCTCTCCCGGCCGGTGACTCATATGTCATCGGGCTTCCGGGTCTTACAATGACGACCGGAAGGAAGGACGGTGGGATCTGGAAGGCTCAGGAAGGCAGCAGCCTGGTGTGGTGGTCGATCCCGGGCTGCCGCCCGAGGTCGCGAGTTTGCTTCGCGCGAATCCATCCCTGCTCAGACGCATACGGGCCGGTTGGAGGCCGCTGGAGAATCCGCCGAGGAGATCCGCGGTTCTCCCGGCCGTCGCCGGTATGTTTGCGGCGGTCGGCTTTCTGGCGGTGCTTTCCTTCGAAAAAGGGGCCGGGCTCGGAATCCTGCTGCTCGTCATGCTCGCGTACTTCGTTTTCGCGGCGATCAGGGCCGCGAGGGATTCCGAGGAGAGCGACAGCCCGGAGCAGGAACTGTTCGAGCTCGCGCACCGCTACCGTGATTCCTATCTTCTCCCCGACGACTTCGACGCCGCCGCGAGCCGCCTGCTCGGCCGGGCGCGGCTGGCGGTCGACTCCGTCCTGCGATCGCGCGTCAACGCCGAAGGGTTGCTCGACGACGTACGGAACGCCGTCATGCTGCCGCCACAGGAATGGGAGGTCGCACGCCTGCTGGCCAAGCTGTCCTCCCTTCGTGGAGAACACCGCGATCTCATGCGTGGCGGGGTCACCCAGGAGGTGGCGGCCGTGATGAAGCCGCTGGAGCGCGTGCTCGCCGGCAGCGAGAGCGCCGTCACCGCGCGGGTCGAGGCGCTTGAGCGTTACGCGGCTCATGTCGCCGACGCCGAACGTGCCTACCGGGCCCGGAGCCAGATCGAGGCGCTGGTGGAGCGGTTGCCCCGCTACGAGGAGCTGCTCGCCGAGTCGGGGGCCGACGGCCTGAGCATGCCCGAGATCGGGCATCTCACCGGCGAGGCCGACGAGCTGGAGCAGGCGTTGCGCGCGAGCATCGGTTCGGCGCACGAGCTGTTCCACCATCTGGACGGTCCGGCGCCGTCCGGCTGAGGGGCAGCGGATGATCACCTGCCACGCGGGCCGGGGCCGGGAGTCAGCCGAACAGGCAGTAGGCGGCCGTCGCGTCGTCGTGGATTTTCGTCCGGGGCCAGCGGGAGCCTTCGGGGTCGGTGTGCTCCGCCTCGCGGACCCGGCGGATCAGCTCTCCGGGGCCGGACCGTTCGAGGGTGTCGAGGGCCTCACGCCAGGTGGCCAGCTCGAACAGGTCGACGAGCCGGGAGGCTCCGTCGCTGAGCAGGGCGACCGCCCGCACCCGGTGGGCGGGGAGGGTGCCGGTGAGCGACTGCTCGGCGGTGAGCGGGTCGACGGCGGCGATCCAGAAGCCGCCCTCGCGGTTGCGGTGGTCCCGCATGGTCTCCACGTACTCCCGGCGCGCGGTGACGTGCTCGGCACTTCCGTGGGCGAGGCCGTCCATGGTCGACCGGTGCGCCCTGCCGATCCGGTCCACCCGGTCGTCGCAGACGACCGTCGGCTCCGCCTGGCCGACCACGTCCAGGACGAGGACGGAGTCCGCCAGGACGAGGAAGTCCAGGTCGCCCGCCGTACGGCGGACCATGACCACCGTGGCGGACGGCGATCCGGGATGGGTGAGGTCGCAGACGAAGTCGTGGAGGGAGGCGACGGCCTTTATCCCGTTCGCGAGTATCTCTGTGAGCGTTCCGGTGTCCTGCGTCATGCCCGCGAGGAGGGTCGAGCCCAGGGAACGGACGTACCAGCTGACGCCGTGATCGCACCCGGACTCCGCCCCCGCCGGGGTGCCCGCGCCGTCGAGGAGGACGAAGGCGTCCGGGGTCGCCCCGAAGAAGTCCTCGTTGCCGTCGTTGCCCGCTGTGTTCCTGGCGTTCCCGGCGTTCCCGGCGTTCCCGGCGGTCTCGGTGTTGCCGGTTTTCCCGGCGTTTCCGGTGCTGCCGGTGTCCGCGTTCTGTCTGCCGGGTGCCGCTTCGGTGGCGAAGGTGATGCGCATCGGTTCGGGGCTCCTCGTGCTGGACGGGCCCGCGCTGGACGGGCGTGCACGTTTCCCTCACGAGTTCCCCCGTTGGAACGGCGTATTCCCACGCGTTCCCCGCCCGGACATCCCTCGCGGTGGACCTCCGTGACGTACCGCCACGACGTCAGTAGGAGGGCTCCGAGTCAGTAGGAGGGCTCCGAGATCGACTCGGCTCGATAGACGTCCATCGGTCCCTCGTCGTCCTCGTCCACCCCCACCTTCCTCAGCAGCAAAGTCCGGCTGCCGATTTTCAGGGAACGTTCGCCGTTGATCTCCGTGGACGCGAACACCGTGACCGCGTGACCGTGCATATCGCGCACCTGGTCGTATTCTGGTCCGTCAGGAATGTCTAGCTTGATGCGCCTCGTCTGGAATGTCACTCTCCCAGTGTGAAAGCCGCGGCCCCGAAAATCGATCGTGCGCGTGACGATATTTGGCATCATTTTCGACCGGAAAGGTATGGGCGCCCGGACCCCTCCTCGGACCGGGCCTCGCGAGGGCCGTGGTCACCGAGACCGCCGTGGGCCACCGGGAGCGGAGATCGCTAGGGCAGGGGGTCGATCCCGATGTTCTGGTCGTACTGGATGAGCTCCGCCCCGCGATCGGTGAGGATGGGCCAGCGGGTGGCGCGGGCGCACCAGACGACGTGTCCGGCCGTGATGTCGCGCGATCCGTCGAGGATCTCCGCGATGTCCCCCACCTTCCCGTGGGTGAAGTCGTCGATCCTCACGCCGGGCGTCGTGACGAGCTCGAACAGCTCCTCCTGGGTCGAGAGCGGGGAGATGGACAGGACGGCCGCGAGGCTGGTGGCCGGGACGCATATCCCGCCGCCACGGAAGAGACACATGGCGGCGACGCTCCGGGAGTATTCGGTCTTCGCCACCGCGATGTCGACCAGTGCGCTCACGTCGAGCACTCGACCGGGAAGCATGGCTCAGCGCCTCCGGAAACGGCGTATGCCGATCTGGCCCCACTCCGCCTCGGAGAGCTGGTCGACCCCGAGGGAGTCGGCCGCCGTGTCGAGGTCTTCGCGATGCAGGTTCCAGCGGTGCATCAGGGTGATCACGTGAGGTTTGTTGCCGATCTCTCGCTGGACGGCCGCGTGGAGCACGTCGGCGACCCGGTTTCCGGTCAGTCGCGCCTTACGGGAAAGCGCCTCATAATCCGCTTTATCCAGCTCTATGGTGATAGATGTATCGGAAGTCGGCGTGCCGATTGCCTTTTGTCCTTCTCTGAGCTGGAGATGGGCCAGCCACAGCGGAACCGAATCCGACTCTTGTCTGGCGCCATCGTGATCATTTGATGATGGTTTTTCCGATCCTGTGCCGTCTCGCCATGCCGGCATGGAGTGGGCCATGCGTTCGACAGTAGCTGTGAATTGTCGATTATGGCAGCACTTCTGGGCCAAAGGTCATCACTGCAGGAACCCGGACGGCTGAGTGGCGGGATCGGTGGGAACAGCGGGATTCGTAGGAACGGTGGGCACTGAGGGGTCGGTGGGAGGAGTGGGGGTGGGCGCACCGGGGGTGGAGGTGGGGGCGACCGCGCCGCAGAATCCCATGGCCCGCCGTTGCTCGGCTATCTGGTCGACCGGGGCCTGGTAGGTGAGCCGCTCCTCGGGTGAGGGCTCGTACCGCCACGTACCGCCCTCGAAGGTGAAGTCGAAGTCCGTCGAGTCGTCGAGCCGGGTCGCCTGGACCCTGGCGAGGTCGCCGGTGATCGTGACGGTGGCGATGGTGAGCGGGGAGTTCGGCAGGATCGGGGGGCAGATCTCGAACAGTCGCACATACTCCTCCCGGGCGATCAGTCCCTGCGCGTCGGTGGTCCACAGGTCCCAGAAGTCGCCGTACAACCCGCTGCTGTAGGCGTCGAGCGCCGGTTGGACGGCCTGGCGGACCGAGGCCTCCGAATGCTCCGAGTGCTCGCCGCCGCGTGTCGGGGCCGCCGTGCTCGGCGGCGACGAGGGAGGGTTGAACACCATGAAGACGGTGACGACGGCCCCGATGGCTACGCCGATGGCCATGACGACCATCACGATCAGCCCTCGTCCCGTCTCGCCCCGTGGCGGCTGGCCGTACTGCGGCGGATAGCCCACGTGCGGTCTCCGGGGAAATGGCAAGAGCGGATGAAAGTGATCATAACTCCCGTGGCTCTCGGCTGGCCACGGTCATCGCGCACCCGCGAGGGGAGCCGACATAATGCGCGCGTGATTCAGACGATCGGTACGGCCGTCGCCGTCTTCGCCGGTACCAACGTGGACGACATCATCATTCTGACGGTGCTCTTCCTGGCGTCCAGAGCGGGAGGCGTTCCCCGCCCCTGGCAGATCGTCGTGGGCCAGTACGCGGGCATCGCCGCGCTGGTGGCCGTCTCGGCGGCGGCGGCGCTCGGCCTCGCGGTGGTGCCGGACCGCTGGGTGGGGCTGCTCGGCCTGGTGCCGTTCGGCATGGGGGTGTGGGGGCTGGTCAGAGCCGGGGGAGCCGGGAGAGCCGGGAAGGACGGCGACGACGGCGACGACGGTGACGACGGGGCACCCCGGGTCGCCTCGGGCGTGCTCTCGATCGCGGGGGTGACCATCGCGAACGGGGCCGACAACATCTCCGTCTACACCCCGATGTTCCGCACGATCGGCCCGGCGTCCAGCGCCGTCACGGTGGCCGTGTTCGCGGTGCTCGTCGCGGTCTGGTGCGCGGCGGCCTCCTGGCTCGGGTCGCATAGGAAGGTCATCGCCCTGGTGGAGCGGACGGGGGCGTGGCTGGTGCCCGTGGTGTTCATGGTCATCGGTGCCGTCATCGTGGCGGAGTCGATATTTAGATAAATATCGACAAATCACCCGAATCTAGGGCAAACGTACTGGGGAATTACTTATCATGCGAGACCATTTGCGCTTCTATCGGCATCGATGGTTCAAAGTGTGGATCGCCCTGATCGTTCTGTCCTTCTCGCTCATCGCCATGATGCAGGCGGCCGGCAACCAGGCGCTCCTGCCCGCGGCCTTCTTCTACGGGGCCGCGGCCGGGCCCCTCGCCCTCCTGCTCGCCATCCACGACCGTATCCACGTCGCCACCAGCGTGCCGCCCATGACGCTGATGGGCATGTTCCTGTTCGGCGGAGGCGTCGCCCTCCTGCTCGGCGGCTACTTCGACGCGCTCTTCATCTCCGGGAAGAACAGCACCTCGATCCTGCGGGTCGGCTGGATCGAGGAACCCGCGAAACTCGTCCCGCCCCTCGCGGTCGCGCTCACCGGCCGTCACCTCACCAAGGCCGCGGGGGTCGCGCTCGGCCTGTCCTGCGCGACCGGGTTCGCGATCATGGAGTCGATGGCCTACGCCTGGAAGAGCCTCGCCAACCATGACGGTGCCGTGGGCGCGGGTACGGTCCTCTTCCTGCGCGGCCTCACCACCCCCTTCAGCCACCTCGTCTGGACAGGCCTGGTCTGCGCGGTGGCCTTCGGGGCCTGGCAGGTCAAAAGGCGCGCGGTCGTGACCCTGCCCGTCGTCGTCGCCTTCGTCGCGGCGGCCACGCTCCACTCGCTCAGCGACGGCCTGCTCGTCCTGGACATCCCCGGGCCGGCCAGGCTGCTCTTCCTCGTCGTCGCCGCGGCGAGTTACTGGCTGTTCCACCGGGCCACCCGAGATCTGAAACCGGTGCCGATCCCGGAACCGGAGCCGTCCCGGGCGTGACCTCACGGAACCGGAGCCGTCCCGGGCGTGACCTCACGGGTGCGCGGGCCGGTTCGAAGCTCGGATACGCCCCTCACCGTGCGATATCGCGTCGATGTCCCACGTGGAACATCACACCTGCGCCAGCAGCCACCGAGGCCCGATGACCTCGGCGCCCAGCTCCGTGACCCGCTCGCGCAGCCCCCGGTCGGCGGTGACGACCAGGACGCGTTCCCAGGGGCGGGCGTCCCGTACGGCCTGGACGACGGCGTCGTCCCCGCTGCCCGGCGCGGCGATCACGGAGACACCGGGCGCGGGGGCGGTGTCGCGGGCGGCGCCCTCGACGACCGCGGTCAGCCGGGGGAACCAGCGGGCCAGCACCGGGGCGCGGTCGGGCGCGGCCACCCGGCCGTCGGCGGCACGCGCGCCGACCTCGGCGAGCAGCTTGGCCGCCGCCCCCGCGCGGTCCCGCCACCAGCCGTGCTCGGCGCGGGCGCCCACGATGTTGGCGACGTCGAGGACGACGAGGGAGGGGGCGAGCGCGAGGCCGACGACCGGCCAGGTCGCGGCGAAACCGGGGTGGAGGTTCCTGGCGGTGATCTCCTCGGCGGGAACCCAGCGCAGGTCGTCGCTCTCGGTGTTGGCGGGGATCGCGCGCAGCAGCTCGGCGGCCTCGGCGATCACGGTCTCGAAGGACCAGCCGCCGTGGTCGTCGAGGTAGACGCCCTGGACCCGCAGGCCGGTGCCGTCCAGCGCGGCCTCCTCGAAGGCCTCGCGCAGGGCGGTGTCGATCGTGTCCTCGTGGCTGTCACGGGCACCGCCCGGCAGCCCCCAGGTGCCGCCGTGGTGGCTCCACGCGGAGCGTTTCTGCATCAGGACGCGGGGGCCGTCCGTGGCGTCGTGGTGGACGGCGAGCAGGCCTGCCGCGCCGTGCACCCCCCAGTGCCGGTGCCCGAGATAGCAGCGAGCCCATCCGTCCCCGTCCCCGGCCGTCATGGACCAATGATGCATCAGGGCACGGCCGCGCACTCCCCGCCCCCCGGCCATCGGGGAGACGCCGGTGGCGGAGGGGGCAGCCGGCAGGCGGAAAAGCATTAAGGACGCTATGTCGTGATCCGGCATACTGGCCGCCTTGATCCTCGTTGAAGGACTCCCATGCACTCGAGCGTGTACCCGAGCGCGCTTTTCGCGCCCGTTCGCCTTCTGCGGCCGATCCGCGCGTACGCGACCGTCGCCCTCACCCTGATGGCGTTGAGCTCGGTCGCCTCCGCCGGCGCCTCGACGCTGTTGCTCGTCTCCCGGGAGGGCTGGTCATGGCTGACGGTCCGGCAGTGGAACGCCCTGTACGCGCTGCTCCTCTCCTCGGTCGTCCTTCTCTTCTCGATCATCCCCCTGCTGGCGGGCATCGCCTTCGTGTGCTGGCTGTTCCGCGCCCGGGGCAACGCGTACGCGATCTCTCCCGGGGTCTTCCACAGGTACGCCACGCCGTTCCTGGTGTTCGGGCGGTTCGCTCCCCTCGTCAACCTGTTCGTCCCCAAGGGGCTCGTCGACGACATTCTGACCACCTCCCGGCCGGGCGGGCTGCGGCCGGGAACCGACCTCTACCGGGGACGCCGCTCGGGTCTGGTCTGGGCGTGGTGGCCGGCGTGGCTGCTGTGGACGGTGATGGAGGTGGCGTTCGTGGCTTTCGGGAACGCGGGCATGACCGCGCTGGAGACCGTCACCCTGGTCGCCTGCGTCCCGCTGCCGCTCGTCGCGGGCGTGCTCGCCGCCCGGGTCGTCCTGACGATCACCAAGCTTCAGGAGACCGCCCGTGCCGGCCTGCCGGCGGGGGGACGGCCACCGAAGAGGCCCGGGCCGCCAGTGGGGTCCTACCTGGGGCTCACCACTCTCGTCGTGCGTGACTACGACGAGGCCATCGGCTTCTACCTCAACGTCCTCGGCTTCGAGCTTCTGGAGGACACGCCGCTGGGCGACGGCAAGCG
Organism: Streptosporangium sp. H16; assembly: GCF_051918855.1. Lineage (NCBI taxonomy): Bacteria > Bacillati > Actinomycetota > Actinomycetes > Streptosporangiales > Streptosporangiaceae > Streptosporangium > Streptosporangium sp. H16. The sequence goes on along the minus strand of NZ_JBPXMD010000064.1, from coordinate 9,820 downwards.
CTGGGTGACCGTCCGCCCCCGCGGCGCCCGGGAGACGGCCCTGCTCCTCGCCCGTGCCGTCGGTCCCGAGCAGGAGGCCCGGATCGGGGACCAGACCGGCGGCAGGGTCGGCCTGTTCCTGCACACGGACGACTTCGCCCGCGACTACGAGCGGCTGCTGTCGGCGGGCGTCGTCTTCGAGGAGGCCCCGCGCAGCGAGCCCTACGGCCGGGTTGTCGTCTTCCGGGACCTGTACGGCAACCGCTGGGACCTGCTCCAGCCCGCCGACGTCTCACCGGCGTACGGCTGAGCCCGGCCCCTGCCGACGCCCCCTCGGACAACGGCTCGGGGCCACCGGGCGAGCGCTCCCGCGAGTCTCAGTTCCCGCCCTTGGAGAAGTGCTGGTAGTCCTTGATGCCGGACCAGTAGCCGCCCCACTCCCAGCCTCTCTGCTGGAAGGCCTTGACCACGCGGTCGCCCGGGTTGATCACTCCGGGAGCCCGGACGGGGCGCTTGAAGAACTTGCGGGCGTTCTCGTGGGACCCCGTGCCGTTGGCGTATATGTACGGGTTCTCGCGCGGGTTGATGTCGATGGCCAGGCCGTAGGCGTGCCTGGACCAGCTGCTCGACCCCTCCGCGGGGCGGCAGTTGAAGGCCGAGGTGTTGTCGGCGTCGATCGAGGCGTAGTCGTCGGCCTTGTAGGCGTCGACGAGCCGCATCTTGTAGATGGGCCAGCGCCAGTCGTACAGGCGGCGGAAGACGGCGACGATGTCGTCGGTCGCGGACTTGTTCACGACCAGCTCGCCGGTGTGCGGCTTGTCGTCGAAGCCCCAGTAGGTCATCGTGATCAGCCGCAGGTCGCTCACCGGGACCGGGCATCCGGGCCGCCACGAGTGTTCGAGCCGTTCGCGGGGGACCCGGGAGACCTTCGCGGAGAACGCCGGCGGGCCCGTCGGGGTCGGCGACACGGTGGTGGACGGGCCGGTCGTCGGCGTCACGACGGTCGGTTCCGGGGCGGACACACCGGTGGCGGACGAGGACGCCGGGATCGGCGCCGAGGTGGCCGGAGGCGCGGCGGGGGCGGGCTGGGAGGCGGCCGTGCCGCACGAGGCCGCCGCCAGGCAGCCGACGGCCGTCGCGAGCACGGCCCGCGTGCGGATCATGAATCTGGAATCTGACACGTGCCGCCCCCTCAAAAAAACGGACAAAAGCGACAAAAAGCCATTGTAGGTGACCGGCTATCCGAGGTGAGAGGCGGCCGCCGCGGCGATCCACTCGTGGGCGATCACGGATTCCGGTGGCCAGGGCGTGCCGTTGACCACGGCCACCAGCTCCCAGTATCGCCCGGCGCGCGGGTCGTGCTCCGCGTAGTCCCGTACGACGGACTCCGGGGTGCGCTTCTGCGCTCCGGCCAGGACCGCGACGAGCTCGGCCACGACGGGCGCGGCGGCCTGCGAGTCCGGGGCCACCCCGTCCCGCGCCGCGGCCAGCGCCGTCTTCGTGACCAGGGTGTTGGCCTCGTGCCAGGCCGCCACGTCGATCTCGGAGGCGTTCTCCCAGAAGTCGCCGCTCATCTCGCGCAATGAGGCGCGGAAGCCGTCGTCGGCGAGCAGTTCGGTCAGCTCCAGCCAGGCGTCGAGCTGCTCGATGCCCGGCTCGTCGGGCAGGTCGGGCACCATGGCCTCGCGCAGGCCGCCGAGCCACTCCTGCCTGGCGGCGTTCTCGCCGGCGACCTCGTCGACGAACTCGTTCACCAGCGCCGCCGTCTCCGCCGCGCCGAGCCGCCCGAGGGCGTTGAGCCGGCGCAGGTCCTCGTCGGCGGGCTCGTCCCGCTCCAGGGTGGCCCTGAGCACCGCCCGGGTCCGCTGCAGCGCCCTGATCTGCGTCTCCACCGTACGCAGGTGCAGGGAGAGCACCTCGCCCAGGTCGCGGTCACCGAGCGACCTGATGGTCGCCAGGTCGACGCCGATCTCGCGCAGCGTCCTGACGAGCTCCAGTCGCCCGCGGTCCTCGTCGCCGTAGAGGCGGTAACCGCTCCGGGTGCGGCCGCGCTCGGGGAGCACCCCGATGTCGGAGTAGAAGCGGATCGTCTTCACCGGCAGCCCGGAGAGCTTGGCGAGCTGTCCGATCGTGTAGCTCATGGCCTCGATTATTCCGTTGAGTTTCCAGTTACGGGAGACTTTAGCTTGGCGGGCATGTCGAAGAAGAAGGTCAGCCGGATCGCGAAACTGCAGCTCCCGGCCGGTGAGGCCGGTCCCGCCACCGTGGGCAAGGACCTGGGCCCGCTGGGCCTGAACCTCATGGAGTTCTGCCGCCGGTACAACGCGGCGACCCAGGACCGGCGGGGGTTCGTCGTCCCCGTCGTCGTCACCGTGTTCGAGGACCGCTCGTTCGAGCTGGCGATCAAGATGCCCACCACGGCCTCGCTGATCCGCCGGGCCGTCGGCCTGGACCGGGGCGGCTCCCGCCCCGGACACCAGGCGGCGGGCGTGATCACCCGCGCGCAGCTGAGAGAGGTCGCCAGGACCAAGCTGCCCGACCTCAACACCGCCGACCTGGACCAGGCGGAGAAGATCGTCGCCGGCACCGCGCGCTCGATGGGGCTCACCGTCCGGGACTGAGCCACCCGCACGAGCCAGCGCGCCCTGCCGCGTCCCCGCGCGTCCTTCTATGCCCCTGTCGCGTCCCTATACGTCCCTTTGTGTCCCTCGTGCGGCCCGGTGCGGCTCCCGGTCTGGTTCGTGGCGGCTCGGCGCGGGGGTCCACATTCCTTGGGAAGGCTTTTCATCGAAACGTATCGCGCCTGTGTTCGAACCCGCGCTACAGTCATGGGCACGGGATCGAACACGGGTTCGGGCTGACGTTCTCGCAGGTGAAGGGGTGTGCCATGGCGATGCTCGCGGTGCCGCCGACGGCGCGCCCCCCGCTTCCCCGGTCGCCGGTGGAGCGCGGCGCGACACGCCGTAGCACTTTCTACGGAATTCTAAGCCGGCCGCTATATCCCGTCATAAAGTCCGAGAGCGTGGACCCCGTGCGCAATCCCTACGCTCCCGGTGCCGGACAGCGCCCCCCAGAGCTCGCCGGTCGCGACCGCGAGCTACAGCAGTTCGAGATCGTTCTGGAACGGGTGGCCCGAGGGCGCCCCGAGCGCAGCATGGTGGTCACCGGGCTGCGCGGCGTGGGCAAGACCGTTCTCCTCAACACCTTCAAGTCGATGGCCATGCAACGGCTGTGGGGCACCGGCAAGATCGAGGCCAGGCCCGACCAGTCGATCCGGCGCCCGGTGGCCGCCGCCCTGCACATGGCGGTCAGGGAGCTGGCCCCGAGGCATCGGGCGCCCGAGCGCATCGAGGAGTTCCTCGGTGTGCTCAAGGCGTTCGCGATGCGCGACCCGTCCGCGGCCAAGGGCACCTCGCACTGGTCGCCCGCGATCGACGTGCCCGCGGGACGGGGGCGCGCCGACTCCGGAGACCTGGAGATCGACCTCACCGAGCTGTTCGTCGACGCCGCCGCGGTCGCCACCGACCTGGGTGTCGGCATCGCGCTGTTCATCGACGAGATGCAGGACGTGCAGGCCCCCGACGTCTCGGCGCTCTGCGCGGCCTGCCACGAGCTCTCCCAGAGCGGTGGCCCGCTGATCGTGGTGGGCGCGGGGCTGCCGCACCTGCCCAGCGTGCTGTCGGCCAGCAAGAGCTACTCCGAACGGCTCTTCCGCTACGCCAGGATCGATCGTCTCGACCGCGAGGCGGCCGACCTGGCACTCATCGCCCCGGCCGAGAGCGAGGGCGTGGAGTTCACCCAGGACGCCCTCGACGCCCTCTACGTGGCCGCCGACGGCTACCCCTACTTCGTCCAGGCGTACGGCAAGGTCGCCTGGGACCTGGCGCTGCGTAGCCCGATCACCGCCGACGACATCAGGGTCTCCGCGCCGGAGGCCGAGGAGGAGCTCGCGGTCGGCTTCTTCGGCAGCCGCTACGAGCGGGCCACCCCCGCCGAGCGCGACTACATGCACGCCATGGCCGCCATCGGCGACGAGCCCGTCGCCACCGCCGAGGTGGCCGAAGGGCTCGGCCGCAAGCCGTCGAGCCTCTCCCCGGCTCGCGACAGCCTCATCAAGAAGGGCCTGATCTACAGCGCGGAACGCGGGCTGATCGCGTTCACCGTGCCGCACTTCGGAAAGTTCCTGCGGTCACAACCGGTCTGACTGAACATTTGTTCGATATGATGCGAGGGAGCCCCTAGCCCTCTATATGGCTCTCTAGTGGGGAAGCTAGAGAGCCATATAGAGCTCAATCATGCTGCCCTAGGAAAATCTAGGGTTCTCTAGTGTCCAGCCGATATCGGCAGAGATTCCGGCAGAGTTTCGGTCTTCACCGGCTGCCCGTCAGAGCCGACCATGGCGACCCGCACCGCCGGGTGCCGCCCGCTCAGATAGATCGCGAAGACCACGTCGACGGGGTCGCCCGCGTGGCTGTTGCCCGGATAGACGAAGAACCGCCAGCACAGCTCCCGCCAGCTGTCGACCGGATCCTTGCTCGACAGCACTCCCTCGTGCGAGCGCCAGACCGCGCTCGACCGCAGCCGCCCGAGCGCGGAGGCCGGGTCGAGGCGGCGCTGCTCGCAGGGTGCCCGGTAGCGGAGCCTGGCGACCGTCTCCTCGATCTCCGGCGAGAGCGCGGCGAGCACCAGCAGTCCCGCGAGCGTGGCCGGCGCGTGCGCCCACGTCAGGTCCGCCATCGCCACCCAGCCGGGGATCTCGGGCGTCCAGACCAGTCCCAGGGACATGGCCGTCAGCACCATGGTGCGCCCCAGCGACCGCCGCCCCACCGGGAGCGCGCTCACCTCGCCGAAGCAGCCACAGCCCACGTCCGGGCGACGGCGCCGCAGTTCCCACAGGACGTAGGTGGAGACGGCGAAGAACCCGCAGATTCCCCACCGGAAGAGCGGATGGCCGGTCAGCAGCAGCCCGCTCACCAGGAACAGCTCTCCGAGCGCGCAGCCCAGCATCGTGGGCGCGCGCCAGCGCTCGGGCACCAGCACAGCCGGTCCCAGCCTGCTCAGCATGCCCGGTTCGGCCTCGCGCGCGACCGTCCAGATCTTCGCGACCGTACCCGCGGCCAGCAGCAGGAACACGACCGGCAACTGCGCGGCGGCGATCGTCGTCAGCATCTGTGTCACCCCATTCCAAGCCGGGCGTTGAAGCACCCGGTGGTCAGGTCTCCGCCGAGTTCCACGAAAGAGCTCGGGGACAGTTCCAGGATCCGGCCGCGCGGCGAGGTGCCGCACTCCAGGCACCGGTCGCAGAACCGGCCGGCCAGGCAGCCGCACGCCACGATCGGCAGGACCGAGGTGCGCCCGGCGCACACGTTGCGCACGTTGAGCATCGACCCCAGCGCCAGGTAGGGCAGGCCTGCGCAGGACACCCCGGTGTCGTCGCACGCCGTGTCGGCCCGCTCCAGCATGGGGTAGGCCACCCCCTGCTCCCCGCAGTCGAAGGTGTCCGACCAGGTGGCCGTGCCCGAGATCCGCGACTGCACGCCGACGTAGCCGGGGGGCGGTGGTGGCACGGCCGTCCACCGGTAGGGCGGCTGCGAGGTCGCGGGCAGCCTCGCCAGTGCCGTGCCGTCCTCACGGACCCCGATGGCGTCGAACAGGTAACCGGGTTCGAACTGCGGGTGCCTGACCCGCAGCCGCCCGGAGGACCGGTAGGGAATGACGATCGTGCGCCGCCCGCGGTGCGGCCCGCAGTACAGCTCCACGGTGTGGTCCTTGCCCTCGGAACCGATCGACTGGATCACTCCGGTGATCCTGGTGATGTCCGCCCAGATCCGGTCCGCGACCCGGCCGGCCCGCAGCGCCTTGATGATCACGTTGGATCCCGGAGAGAGGTTGGCGGGGCTGACGGCCTCCCCGCGCCAGGCGGTCGCCCACGGCGCGATGACGAGCCGCTCCTCGTCGCCGTCCGGAGTGTCGATGACGATCAGGTGCGGGCTGACGTCCAGGATCGTGCCGCTGACCGCCTGGAAGAGCTCACCTTCCGCGGGGAGGGGGCCCGGTTCCTGAACGGTCCGGCCAAGCGCGGCGGCCGCCAGCGTACGGCGGCGATCGGCGCTGCGATAGGGCATCGTCGCTCCCCAGTTCTGCAAGGTGTCGCAGCCAGCGTCACACGCTTCACGGAATCCCGCTGTCCGCTCCACCAATAATCACGGCAGGTGTCCAACCGGGTACTAAAGTTCCCCTCCCTGGTAGAACGCATTGGTGTCCGCCCGATGACAAACCGCTATCCAAGGCTTCTTGTAGGCTCCATCGCCCATCGAAGCTGATCTTTACCGTTGACGGGATGAAATATAGATTTCGGTTCAGCCGCAGTATGGGATCCGGCTGCGATTCTGGCCACCATACGCACCTGGAGCACAGGCTGGTGATCGCGGTGGCCGGCGGGACCGACGAGGAGTTCCGCGAGTATGTCGTTGCTCGCGGCCCGGCGCTGCTGCGTGCCGCCCACCGGCTCACCGGACACCCGAGCGACGCCGAGGACCTGTTGCAGGCGGCGCTGGTGAAGACCTACCTCGCCTGGGACCGCATCCAGGACCGTAGCGCCCTGGACGGCTACGTGCGCCGGGCGATGGTCAACATCAACATCTCCTGGTGGCGGCGGCGCAAGCTGGAAGAGTATCCGTCGAGCGAACTCCCCGAGCCGGTCGTCGCGAGCGCCCAGCACCTGCCCGAGCGCGTCGAGCAGGCCCTCGACCGGTTGCCCACCCGGATGCGGACCGCCGTCGTCCTGCGCTACTACGAGGACATGACCGAGCCGGAGATCGCCAAGGCCCTGGGCATCAGCGTCGGGACGGTCAAGAGCACGGTCTCCCGGGGGATGGCCAAGCTCCGGGGCGACCTCACCTCCGAACCGCGGCATCTGGAACCGCAGATCTGAGGCGGCCGGCACGCCCCTCGCCCGTCACCGTCCCCTCGCCGGTTCGCTCTGCGAACCTTCACCGGCGCACCTCGTACGGGAATCCCCGCCGGTTCGCCCGTACGGAATCTCTGCCGGTCGCCCATGGGTCTCGTAAGGACTCGCGCACCCGGCGGGGGACTCGCACGGAACCCATGTGGAACTCGCGGGACTTCGTACCGGGGACGCGTCACTCGGACGAGACGAGCGTGGTCTCCTCCGCCTCCGGCCGGAGGTCCTCCGCTCCCGCGGTGGCGCACGGTCGTACGGCGTCGCGAATGGTCCGCAGGGTGTCGAGGAAGGTGTCGAGCTGCGCGGGAGGGAGAAGCCCGGTGAACCAGGTGTCGATGTCGATCAGGTGTTGCGGGAGGACGCCGCCGAGCCGGTCGGCGCCGGCCTCGGTGATGGCCGCGTAGGAGGCCCGCCGGTCGCTGGAGCACGCCTGTCTCGTGACCAGGCCCTCGCGCTCCAGCCGGTCGACGACCCGGGTCGTCCCGCTCGTGGACAACCCCGTCTGCGCCGCCAGGTCGCTCATGCGCAGCCGCCGCTGTGGCGAGCGCGCCAGCCTGATCAACGTCTCGAAGTCGATCTCTGAGAGCTTCGCGGCGACGAAGGACTCATGCGTCTTCGCTGAGATGCCGGCGTAGACCTCGGCAAGAAGGCCCATCGCCGTCAGCCGGGAGTCGTCGAAGTGGTTCACGCTCCCCACCCTACCCGACAGTAGTTGACGAGAGGAATATTCCTCGTGTAGAAATCTGTTGACGCAAACATCCACTCGGCAACACCTCTTCGGGAGCAGAAAAATGACCACTCGGACCTGGGAGAACCTTCAGATCCCCGCCCCGGGCACCTACGCTCTGGACGTCGCCCACACCCAGATCGGCTTCGTCGTCAAGCACATGATGGTGAGCAAGGTTCGCGGTCAGTTCAACGAGTTCGCCGGCACCGTCACCATCGCCGAGAACCCCCTGGACTCCTCCGCCCAGCTCTCGATCAAGGCGGCGAGCATCACCACCGGCGCTCCCGACCGTGACAACCACCTGCGCAGCGATGACTTCCTCTCCGTCGACAAGTTCCCGGAGCTGACCTTCCGCAGCACCCGCGTCCTCGGCCACTCCGGTGACGAGTTCACCCTCGTCGGTGACCTCACCATCCGCGACGTCACCAAGCAGGTCGAGCTCACCGTCGAGTACGGCGGCGCCGGCACCAACCCGTGGGGCCAGGACGTCTGGGGCTTCTCGATCAAGACCGAGATCGACCGCGAGGAGTTCGGCCTGACCTGGAACCAGGCGCTGGAGACCGGCGGCGTCCTGGTCGGCAAGAAGATCAAGATTGAGATCGAGGGCGAGGCCAACCCGGCCGCCTGATCTCCGTGACCACCCGAGGTCTCTCCCGTCCCGGCAGGCGGTGGGAGGCCTCAAGGTGTTCACCCGTTGAGATGTAGCGTCTCGCGAACTGGGAATCCACAGGATTTCCACTGTGCTCAGCTGCGGACTCCTCAGTTTGTCCACAGGGGCGGGGAGAGTTATCCACTACTTGTGGATAACTCTCCCCCAGCTCTTGCCCGAGACGCGATCGTCAACCGCTTTGCCGCCTTGCCTGATGGCCGGTACGCTGTGCTGAGCCGAACGGCAACCAGGAGGCTTCGCCTAGTCAGGTCTATGGCGCCGCACTGCTAATGCGGTTTGGGTTTACCGCCCATCCGGGGTTCAAATCCCCGAGCCTCCGCAGATCAGAGGCCCTCTCCCGAGATACGGGGAGAGGGCCTTTTTGATCTCTAAGTGCGTCATAGTTGCAACGAGGGTTCAGGACTCCCCCCATAGCGCCGAGGCCAGGCGCTCGCCGGCGTCGCGCATGAGCGGTGTGGACACATGTGCATAACGCTCGGTCGTGGTCACCCTCGTGTGGCCCAGGACCTCCTGAACGACCCGGATGTTCATACCCTGCTCGATGAGTAGCGTCGCGGCGGTGTGGCGAGCGTCGTGCACCCGGACGCCCCGAACCCCGGCTTGCTTGAGGATGGTTTTCCACACCTTCCAGTCCTCGGTGCACTCGATCGGGCCGCCGTGGCGGGTGGCGAACACGAGATCGTGATCCTCCCAGCGTTCCCCCGCCTTGAGACGCTCCGCGGTCTGGATCTTGCGGTGTGCCTTGAGGAGCGCGAGCAGCTCGGGAGGGATGCCGCAGCTGAAGACCGCTACTGCGGAAGGAGTAGCGGAGCTTACAGACTGAGCCTAGAAGTGGCCGCCTGCGGCTTATGCGTTCGTGAGCTGTCGGTGATGCACCGTTAGAGGCTCGATTTCAGTGATGTCGTCGTCGACGACGAGCTCGACGCGGAACCGAACCCCCATTGCCGCGCCGAGGCGCAGCAGTGTCGCTATATCCGGAATGCCACCACCGCCCTCGATGCGAGACAGGGCGGGCTGGGACATCCCGGAGCGCTCCGCTACGACCTTCTGAGACAGGCCTCGGCGCTTACGGATCTCACGCAACTGGTCTCCGAGCTCCAGGTCACGGCCCGCCTGCTCGTACTCGGAGTGGGGCTGCGCATCCGCCTCCATCTCGCGCAGACGCTTCGCCTTATAGGTCTCCCAACGGCTGTGCCCCATTATGCGCTCCTCTCGAACACGTGCGTGGTGGTCAGGTCGTGCTCTGCCTCACACCGCTTCTTAGCGGCGATCGCTCGGTCGATGTCGGTGGCCTGTGTCCCATCCTGTGTCTTGCGGAAAACCGTTTCACTCCCTGCACCACTGGCAGCCCGGTGCCGGAGTCGAGTACGAGGCGGTCGCCGAGCGGTCGCATGAGCGTGATGGTGATCGTGGCTGTCTTGAGGATCGCGGGACACATCTCGCCGGAGTTCTCCTCGTCCACGTCGACCACCACCAGGTG
>NZ_JBPXMD010000063.1:0-25934 GCF_051918855.1 Streptosporangium sp. H16 | reverse complement strand
GAGCCGGCTTCGCTCTGCTTCGCCACCGCATTCTCTTAGGCTGACGCTCCGTCACCACCGAAAGAGAGACAGAGCCGAATCTGCGACAGAGCCGTTTTTTCTACAGTTTCCGGCCTGACCGTCCCTCAGTCCCGCTTGGTCCTCAAGGCCGCCCACGAGCACCGGCTGTCGGCCCTCTACGTCCTGGCGCTCTGTCTCGGGCTGCGGCGCGGGGAGCTGCTCGGGCTCCGCTGGGTGGACATCGACCTCGACGGCGCGAAACTCGAAGTGATCCAGACCCTTCAGCGTGTCGAGGGCCGTCTCCAGTTCGTCCGGCCCAAGACCAATGACTCCGAGCGAACCGTTCCGCTTCCCTCGATCTGCGTGGAAGCGCTCCGAGCGCATCGCAAGCAGCAGTTCGCCGAACGCTCCGACCGCTGGGACGACTGGGAGGAACATGGCCTGGTCTTCCCGTCCCGGCGCGGAACGCCCATGGAGCCGGACAACCTCCGGCGAAGCTGGGGAGCCATCCGCAAGGCCGCCGGCCTCGGGGACATGCGCTTTCATGACCTCCGCCACACCTGCGTGACCCTGCTGCTCAACCTCGGCGTGCCGCCCCAGGTCGTCCGAGACATCGTCGGCCACAGCGACATCGAAGTAACCATGACCATCTACGCCCACGTCTCCCTCGACGACAAGCGCAACGCCCTCGGCAAACTCGGCGATGCCCTCGGCTGACATCGTACGTACATGAATGAAGCGTCCCGGAGGTCACCTCCGGGGCGCTTCATTGTTAGCCCTCATCAATAGCGCCACTTTTCGCAATGGCGATGCCGGGTCGGCTCTGGTTCCTCGCCGCGCAGCAATGTGAGCCGTACCCGCTGCCGGGCCTTGCGCTCCGCGAGGTTGGCATCTTCACCGATGCCCGAATAAGACCCGCCCATGTCGTGCCTGTAGCGGCGACCATCCTGCTCCTGCAAGCGAAGCGGCATCGTGTTATCCGTCCTGCTCACGTTCTCATGATCCTGCGTTTGAGCGAGATCGTCCAGGACGCGAAAAACCTGGGGGTTCGAAGCAGCAGAGACGTTGCTGTCACTAGACATCAAAAAGCCCCGGGCCATAATCGACTCGGGGCGTTTGTGCTGCTCAGCTGCTGTGGTCAGGGGCGGGGTCGAACCGCCGACCTTCCGCTTTTCAGGCGGAGCGATCACCCTACTGCGCTCTGTCGACACAAGCTCAGAAGGCCGTGGACGGCTGCTGACGTATGCCTGTGGTGGCCGATGTTGTCGTCACTGTTGTCGTCAAGTGGATCCGTCCGCTCATCGGCGGGCAGGAGGACGCCTCCCACGAGATTGCACCTGATTGACCAGAAAACTTCCCCTGATGCACTTCGCATAGAGCTACTCCCCTCTCCGCTCGGACTGCCCGAGGACCGATCAAGTACACAGTGGCCGGGCGGTCGACGATCACGGTGCAGCGCCGCACCAGTTCCTGCGGGGTGATCGTGGTCGCCCGCCAGAGCGTCTCGCTCGGTCGCCTGCGTGCCGGCCAGGTCGTCACCGTGCACGTCAGTGACAGCACGCTCACCATCGACCTGGACGAAGGCCCGCGCACGGTGCATCGCACCACCGACCTACCGGCCTCCGGGGAGGATCGGACCGGGTTTTGGCGCTAGGAACGCGATCTTGACGATGATTCGGTGACGGCAGGCACTTGCCCTGGTTGAGGGCCATGGCCGACTCGGCCACGGGCCCGCGCTGCAGAAGTATGCTAACGTGCGTTAATATAACGATCGTTAACCTACTTGGAGGGGGAGCAGTGCTGGATCAGCTGGGACGGGCGCTCGCCGCGGAGGACGCCACTGCCGTGTCCGTGGTGCTGGCCGAGGACGTCACCTTGCGGGTCGCGGTACACGACGAGCCGATCGAGGGGGTCGGTGCCGCGTCTCACGTCATCGGGGCTGTGCTCGACGGGGTGCTGCACGACATCGAGGTGTCGGCGACCATCGTCGGCGTCGGCGACACCTCGGTTCTGATGTTCAGCGCCCAGGTCGCGGGCCACCCCGACCGGGCCGACGGGCTGCTCGTCGCCCGCCAGGACCGGGACGAGCGGATCTCGGATCTCACGGTGTTCGTCCGGCCGCTCGCGGCGTTGCAGGCGCTGGCCGACGAGATGGGGCGGCGGCTGGGTGTGCCGCGCCCCGGCGGTGTCGTCTGATGGCCACCCCATCGCTGCGCAACTGGATTCCGGCCGCGATCCTGTCCTCGCCGCTGCACCCGGTGATGAGCCGGAGGAGTCTCCTGTTGAGCTTTACCGGGCGCCGCAGCGGCGTCCGCTACGTCACCCCCGTCAACTACCTCCAGCGTGACCGCGAGCTGCTGATCACCACGAAGGGGGGGTGGTGGCGCAACTTCGACGGCGGGGCGCCGGTGGAGCTGCGACTGCGGGGCCGCCGGGTCGCGGCGGTGGCCGAGGCGGTGCGCGAGCCCGCTGTTGTGGCCGAGGCGCTCACCGCACTCGTGCGTGACCACCGCGCGTACGGGCGCTGGGCGCGGGTCCGGGTCGGCGCGGACGGCACCCCGGACATCGCGGACGTACACGCGGCTATCGCGAGCGGCCGGGTTCTGGTCCGTGTGCTGCTGGACGACGAGGCCGTCACCCCATGACCGCACCGCACCGCAGGCGCCGTGGCACCGGGCACGAGTTGCGTGAAGTGGTGGTCCGGGTGGCCGCTGACCTGCTGGCGCAGCTCGGCGACGCCGACGCGCTCACCATGCGGGCCGTCGCCGCCGCCGCAGGCGTCACCGCACCTTCGGTGTACCGGCACTTCCCGGACAAGGAGGCGTTGCTGCGTGTTGTCATCGCCGAGCGGTTCGCCGAGTTCACCGAGCAGCTCGAAAGCGCCGCCGTGTCCGCCGCCGGCGACCCCGTCGCGCGGCTCGAGGCGATCGCCAGGGCGTACGTCCGGAGCGGTCTGGAGCAGCCGGGGCACTACCGGGTGCTGTTCAGCGCCATGAACGCGGGCCCGGCCGGGCTGGGGCTCGAACCCGGCGCTGCGCATCCCGGCGCGGCCTCCTACAAGGTACTGGTCGACGCGGTCAGCGCGTGCCTGTCGCCCGCCCGCCACGGTGCGGCGTTCGTGCTGGCCACAGAGTTGTGGGCTTCCCTGCACGGCGCCATCGACCTGCGCATCACCAAACCCGACATGCCATGGCCCGAGCCCGATGCGCTGATCGAGACGGCGTTGACCGCTGTGCGGGCCGCATCGCCGTCGAGGCCACTACCCACGGAGTCGCCGTGAACCTGCTCGTCTTCGTCACGCTGGCCGTCACCGGTTTCGTCGCCTGTTCCGAGTTCGGCTCCTATGCCTTCGTCCATCCTGTGCTGCGCCACCTGCCCGGCACCGAACGCATCACCGTCGAGAAGGGCCTGCTCAAGACGTTCGGGCGGGTCATGCCGGTCGGGATGACGCTGTGCGTGGTGCTCGCGGTGGCCGTCGCGATCGAGGGCAGCGGGCCCAGGTGGCTCGCCTGGTCCGCGGTGGTCGCATTCGCCGTCGCGGTGGGGTTCACCGTCACCGTCAACGTCCCGATCAACATCGCCACCGGACGCTGGGATCCGGCGAACCCGCCCGCCGGATGGGAACGGACCCGCCGCCGCTGGGAGTTCTTCCAGGGCGTGCGCTCCTGGCTGCTGCTGATCGGTTTCGTCCTGGTCTGCGCGGCAGGCACCGCCTGATCAGCGCGCGGCGGCTGCCAGCACCACAGCCCGTTGTCCCGACATGTAGCAATTCAGGGCATGCGCTCGCCCCTACCACGTCAAACGTGAATACGGAGTCAGTCATGGACTTCTCTCGAATCACCGGCATCGCCGCCCTCGGCTTCGCCATCACGATCGTCCTCGCCAACGCGATCATGGTGCCCGCCGGTCTGCCGCTCACCGGTGCCGAGATCGGCGAGGTCAACGCGTTCTTCGGCACCGAGGGCGAGGTCGTCGCCGTCGCGTCCGCTCTCACTCCCTCCGCCTGGCTACTGGCCACCTTGTTCGGCGCGGGCGCGGTCTCCGCGCTACGGCACTTCGAACGCGGCCGGGGCGAAGCGTGGTCACTGTTCGGTTTCACCGGCCTGGCACTGCAGAACGCCACCTTCGCCGCGGTCATCGCGATTCGCCTCGCGCTCACGTCGACGGCCGCGCGCGACAGCGCCACAGCCGGGGGACTGTGGGCCTTGCACGACGCGCTGTTCACCCTCAACGGCACCTTCCTGGCACTCGCCCTCATCGGCCTGTCCGTCGCCGGCCTGCGCGCCGGGCTCATCCGGCCGTGGCACGGCGCCCTGGGGCTGGCATCGGCCGCGCTGCTGTTCGGCTCGGCCACCCTCACCCCCCTGGTCACCGACCACACCGGCCCGCTCGGTCTCCTGGGCCTCGTCGGCTGGCTGATGTGGGTTGCCTGGATCATCGCGTACGGCATCACCCTGATCCGCCTGAACCCAGCCTCGTTGTCGCACGAGGTGAGCTGACCAATCGTGGAAGGCCCTCCACGACAGAGCCTGAGGGGCCAGGAGGACAGGGCAATCATCAATACCCGTGGATCGAACGAGCCCGACCATTGGTCTCGCTGAGCGAATCCGGGGAGCACGACGTTCAGAGGGTGCCGAGCATCCGTACGATGCCCCACTGCACCGCTCACCCCAGCTTCGTCGCCGGGCGACGCTTACCGGCCGACACATCCAAGGCCTTGGCATCCCGGGCGGCTTCGGAGTTCCTCAGCGATTTTTACAGCGATGGCTACGAGTGAGGTTGTCGTCAAGCACAACAAAAAGCGCCCCGGCCATAATTGGCTCGGGGCGTTTGTGCTGCTCAGTTGCTGTGGTCAGGGGCGGGGTCGAACCGCCGACCTTCCGCTTTTCAGGCGGACGCTCGTACCGACTGAGCTACCTGACCTCGGTGGTAGATCGAACACCTACCAGAGCGGTCCTGACGGGACTTGAACCCGCGACCTCCACCTTGACAGGGTGGCGAGCACTCCAAACTGCTCTACAGGACCTTGCTTCCGGGGCTTTTGTCCCGGTCTTTCTTGCCTTGCTTAGCCTACCAGTTTTCCGGAGGTCTTCGACCTGCCGTTTCCCTGGCGAGCCTTGGCTCGGCCGTGCCCCCAACGGGATTCGAACCCGTGTCGCCGCCTTGAAAGGGCGGTGTCCTAGGCCACTAGACGATGGGGGCTCGAGACTCTCATCTCGTTCCGTCGCCGTCTTCCGCTGGAGACCTCTGAAGCATAGGGGACTTTTGCCCCCGATGCCAAAGCGGTTCGCGGCCTACGGCGTCGGTGTGACGGTGATCGACCCCGTTGGAGACGGGGTAGTCGTCGGCACAGGAGAAATTGTACGGCCAGGGTCGGTCTCTACGTGACGCTGGATCTGAACCGACTGCTCGCCGAGCCCTCCCAGGGTGATGTCGTCCCAGGCCCGCAGGCGGTGCGTGTTGGCGTCGAAGTACAGAACGGAGGCCGCGACGGGGGTGGGTTCGTCGTGTTCGAGGGCCCGCAGACCCGCTCCGCCCGTGGATCCCTGGACCAGAAGGCGGGTGCCCGAGGGCAGCAACTCGGTGGATCGCTCGTGGGAGTGACCGGTGAGGACCATCGGGACCGCGCCGGAGAACCCCTTGGCGATCGTCGGGTCGTGGACGGCGACCAGATCGACCTGCTTGGGCAGCTTCGCCAGCTCGGCGGCGCGCGAGCGGCCGAGGGCGGCGAGCGATTCGAGGTTGGAGTCGACGGGGACGGACTTGTCCGGGGTGAACCGGGGGTCGCCCATGCCGTAGATGCGCAGTCCCGCCACGGTCTTGGTCTCGCCGTCGAGGACGACCGCGCCCTTCTGCCTGGCCACGGCCCGCTGGGTGGCCATGGAGTCGTGGTTGCCCCTGACGAAGACGTACGGGACGCCGAAGGTGCCGATCTCCTCGGTGAACCTGTCCTCTGGTCCGGTGCCGTGGTCGGTCAGGTCACCGGTGTCGATGATCGCGTCGATCTTGAACTGGGCGGTGACCGAGCGGATGAGGTTCCAGGCGATGGGGCTGAGGTGGATGTCGGAGACGTGCAGCACCCGGATGGAGGTGGGGTCGGCGTCGTAGACCGGCAGGGCGGAGACGACGTCGTAGAGCTGGGAGACGTTGTTGACGAGCTTGGCGAGCTGGACCCGGTAGGACTCGAACCTGGTCACGATCGACTCGGCGTCGCCGACGAGGGACGGCGCGCCGGCCAGCAGGCCGGTGTACTTGGGTTCCACCACGGAGTCGGGCCGGAAGGTCAGGGCGATGGCGGCGCCCGTACCGGCGATCGCGACGGTGATGCCCATCAGGCCCGCCAGGGCCGGTCCCGGCCGGCGAAAGACGATCAGGGACGTGATCAGGGCGCCCAACAGCCCGGAGAGCGCGGCGCGCAGGATCAGCGTCCTGACGCCGGCGCCCAGTTCCTCCTCCAGGAGCGCGGGAAGCCGGTCGGCGGAGAATCGCGGGTCGTCCAGGAATCCGCGGGCCCGGTCGGGGTTGATGTTCTCCAGGGTCACCCGGAGGCCGACCGGGGCGTCGTGGGTGTCGAACAGAAGTGTGCCGAAAGGGTGAGCGTCGACAACGGTCTCCCCCGCCCACGAGGGCTCCGCCGACATGCCGAGCTCCACCGGGCCGACGTTGGCCCGTACGGCCCCGCCCAGCATGATGCCGAGCCACGCGCCGGCCAGGGCGACGGCGGCGACGACCAGGCCACGGGCGATTCGCCCGGTGGCGACACGACGGGCTCCCTGGGTCCAATCAGCGAATTTCATGCGCCTCCACCTCTACCCGGTATCACGGGGCAGAATGACGGGTGTGATCGAGATCTCGCGGGAGAAGTTCGAGGAGCTCGTGGCCGAGGCTCTGGACACCATTCCCCCCGAGCTGACGAAAGTCATGGACAACGTGGTGCTCGTCGTCGTCGACGACCCACCCGAACCGGATCTTCTAGGTCTCTACACGGGTATCCCGCTCACCGAGCGGGGCGAGTGGTACGCAGGAGTGCTACCCGACCGCATCGAGATCTACCGCAACCCGATCTGCTCTATATGCGAGACAGAAGATCAGGTCATCGAAGAGGTGCAGATAACCGTCGTCCATGAGATCGCCCACCATTTCGGCATCGATGATGACCGGTTGCACGAGCTGGGCTGGTAAGTAACCCTGCACTGCACGTCAAAGGCCTCCTATCCGGAATGTCGCCGCTTATCATCACGGTTTGCATGCGCTTGATTGCTTTCGGTTGCGCGGCGGCCTTGTAGCAGGCACCGTAGGTTACACAGTGAACACCCACAGTCAGTGTGCCTGCGAGCTCAGCGGAGTCCTATGGCGGCGACCAAGTCCGGCCGACTACCCGGGCGGCATCGCCGTCCGGCGGAACGCCAAGCGACCTACGGCGAGGTCATCGCCATCAGGGAGTTCCGCGCGCTCTGGCTCGGCCAGGGGCTTTCCCTCCTCGGCGACCAGCTCTCACGGGTGGCGCTGTCCGTCCTGGTCTTCGAACGGACGGACTCGCCCCTGGCGACGGCGTCGGTCTATGCCCTGACCTACCTGCCGCCGATCATCGGCGGACCGCTTCTCGCGGGGCTCGCCGACCGCCACGCCCGCCGGCGCATCATGATCGCCTGCGACCTGCTCCGGGCCCTGCTGGTCGCGCTCATGGCGATTCCCGGCGTCTCGTTCGCCGCGCTGTGCGTGCTGGTCTTCTGCGTCGTGCTGCTCAGCGCGCCGTTCTCCGCGGCGCGGGCGGCCCTGCTGCCGGAGTTGCTGGAGGGCGACCGCTACGTGGCGGGATCCGCCCTGCAAAACATGACCAACCAGGGCGCGCAGATGCTCGGCTTCGCCGTCGGCGGCGTCCTGATCATGGGAATGGGGCCGTACCGCGCGCTGGCGCTGGACGCGGCGACCTTCCTGGCCTCCGCGCTCATCATCGTCTCGGGGGTACGGCGGCGTCCCGCCCCCATCCCCTCCGACGAGAACCGGCCCTCGATGTGGACGATGACCCGCGCCGGCGCCAGGCTGGTCTTCGGCGACCCCCGGCTGCGTACGCTGGTGCTCTTCGCCTGGCTCTGTGGCTTCTACGTGCTGCCCGAGGGGATCGCGAGCCCGTACGCCGACGAGCTGACCGGGAATCCCCAGGAGCTCTCACTGGTCACCGGCCTGCTGATGGGCGCCATGCCCACCGGCACCGTCGTCGGCGCGTTCCTGTACAGCCGCTACGTCAGCCCATCGAACCGGCTGCGGTCGATGGGCTGGATGGCGATGCTGACCTGCGCGCCGCTGATCCTGTGCGCCGCGCAGCCACCGCTTCCTGTGGTGCTGCTGTTGTGGTTCGTCTCCGGCCTGGGCGGGGCCTATCAGCTCGCGGCCAACGCCGCCTTCGTGCAGTGCGTCCCCGCCGAGCAGCGGGGACAGGCCTTCGGCCTGGTCCAGTCGGGTCTGCTGGCCTCCCAGGGCATCGGCATCCTGGTCGGCGGGGCGGCGGCCGACCGGCTCGGCCCCGAGACGGTGGTCGCACTGGCCGGCGCGACCGGTCTTGCCCTGGCGGCCGCGCTGGCCGTGCTCTGGAGGGGTTCCCGCAGGGAGATCATCGAGAGGGTTCGCGCGGAGGCGACCTCCTGACTCACACCTGGGGGCGGGTGTCGTCGTCCTGCCGCGGCGCCGTGCCGTACGGGGCCTGGGGAGCGACGGGCGGGGCGGGCGGGAAGGTGGTCTCGTGGGTGGGGTACTCCGGAGCCGGCTGGTGCGGCGCGCGGTGCTGGTTGGTGGCCTTGTTGGTGGCCTTGGCCCAGCCCTGCTCGGCCTTGGTCCTGGCGTCCACCCAGATCGGGTTGTCCTTGTTCTTGTCGATCACGTCCTGCAGGACCGACCTGTCCTTGTTCTCGTCGGGCAGGAGCACCCAGCCGATCGCGTAGACCGCCACCCCGAGGCCACCGAAGAAGGTGGCGATGGCGAGGGCGGCGCGGATGATGTTGGGGTCCACCCCGATGTAGCGTCCGAGACCGGAGGCCACACCCGCGATGATGCGCCCGTCTCTGGTCCTCTGGAGTTTCTTGACGCCGGAGAAATCGTTTTCGTTCATGTCCTCAGACTGCCCGAGAGCGGACCTTCCTCACATCGGGATTCCCCCTGGCACGACCCTGACATACACCCCGCCCCCGTCCGAACGCGACCCTGACCTCCATCCCCACCGCACCGGTAATACCCTGACAGGGCCGAAGAGAGAGGGAATCTCATGGACGATCTCCTGCGCATCGACGACACACTCTCCGAGGAGCAGCGTCTCATCCGCGACACCGTGCGGGACCTCGTCGCGGACCGGGTCCTGCCCCACGTCGGCGACTGGTTCGAGGAGGCCGTCTTCCCCGCCCGTGAGCTCGCCCCGGCACTCGGCTCGCTCGGCGTGCTGGGCATGCACCTGGAGGGGTACGGCTGCGCGGGCCTCGACTCCGTCTCGTACGGCGTGGCCTGCCGCGAGCTGGAGGCGGGAGACTCCGGGCTGCGATCGTTCGTGTCCGTGCAGGGCTCGCTCGCGATGTTCCCGATCTGGAAGTACGGCTCCGCGGAGCAGAAGGACGAGTGGCTCCCCCGGATGGCCGCGGGCGAGGCGATTGGCTGCTTCGGCCTGACCGAGCCCGACCAGGGCTCCGACCCGGCGGGCATGCGCACCCACGCCAAGCAGGACCCCTCGGGCGACTGGATCCTCAACGGCTCCAAGATGTGGATCACCAACGGCTCCATCGCCGACGTCGCCGTGGTCTGGGCGCAGACCGAGGACGGCGTCCGCGGCTTCGTGGTGCCCGCGGACACCCCGGGCTTCACCGCCCCGGAGATCCACCGGAAGATGTCCCTGCGGGCCTCGGTGACCTCGTCGCTGTACTTCGACGACGTCCGGCTGCCCGCCTCCGCCGTGCTGCCCGGGGTTCGCGGCCTGAAGGGCCCGCTGTCGTGCCTGTCGGAGGCCCGTTTCGGCATCGTATGGGGTGTGGTGGGCGCCGCCCGCGCCTGCCTGGAGTCGGCCGTCGACTACTCCACCTCCCGCGTCCAGTTCGGCAGGCCTATCGGCGGCTTCCAGCTGACCCAGGAGAAACTCGCCTGGATGTACGTCGGCCTGGGGCAGTCGCAGCTCACCGCCCTCCACCTGGGCCGCCTCAAGGACGCGGGAACCCTCACCCCGCGCCAGGTCAGCTTCGGCAAGCTTGCCAACGTCCGCGCCGCCCTGGACATCGCCCGCCAGGCACGCTCCATCCTGGGCGGTAACGGCATCACGCTGGAGTATCCGGTGATCCGGCACATGAACAACCTGGAGAGCGTCCTGACGTACGAGGGGACCGAGGAGATCCACACGCTCGTGCTCGGCGAGGCCCTGACCGGCATCCCCGCCTACCGCTGATCTCCCGCCTACCGGCGGCGAGGGTGCCGCTGGGGCAGCCCGGAGGGACGCCATTCGGGGGCGCGGGCGGCCCTGTCGAGCTCCTCCTCCCAGGAGACGCCCATACGCAGGTAGAAGCGGAGCAGCTCGGCGCCGGCGCGGGCGTCGGCCAGCGCTGCGTGCGCGCCGAAGAGCGGGATACCGGCGCGCTCGCAGCACGCGGCGAGCGTCCACCTGCCGTCGGGGAGGAAGGCGGGCGCCAGCCGCTGCGTGCACAGGGTCTCGGTCACCCACTCGCTGCCGGGGAGACTCCGCAGGAAGCGCAGGTCGAAGGAGGCGTTGTGGGCCACCAGGACCCGGCCGGCGACCCGCCGCCAGATGTCGTCCAGCAGTTCCTCGATCACCGGAGCGCCCTGGACCATCGCGCTGGTGATGCCGTGGACGTGGACGGCCCCGGTGCCGCGCCGGGGGTCGACCAGCGAGTGCCACTCGTCGACGGTCTCGCCCCGCGCGTCCAGCGAGACGAGCGCGATCTCGCAGATCCGGTCGCCCCTCGACGGGGAGAAACCTGTGGTCTCCACATCGACCACGACATACCCTGGGCGCGTGGAGACGGGAGAGGTGAGGGCGGGCTCAAGCCCCGAGCTCGTCATGCCTGCCACTCTAGGAGCCGTTCCCGCCCCCCACCGGCCGTTCCGCAAACAGATGACCATGAATGGGCCTGGCGACGGACGTTAGTGGACACTATCCTCGGTACGCTGTCACCTGCGGGGCGTTAGCTCAATGGTTAGAGCTGCGGACTTTTAATCCGTAGGTTCTGGGTTCGAGTCCCAGGCGCCCTACCTGCGAAAACAGCAGTTATCGATCTTGCTTTAAAGGGCGATGACAGCCACCTTTGACAGCCAAGAGGGCCGGACCCCGTCAGGAGTCCGGCCCTCGGCATGTCTTTGATCACCCGAAAAGCCTCTTGGCGACCGCGTCGACGGCCGCCCGTTCGATGTCCGGGAGCACATGCGTGTAGGTGTTCATGGTCAGCCCGATCTGGCTATGACCCAGCGTTTTCATAACGGTTCGGGGCGAAGCGCCGGAGGCGAGCAGGAACGAGGCGCAGGCATGGCGCAGGTCATGAAGCCTCAGCCAGTCGAGCCCCGCCCTCTTTCGGGTGGCTCGCCACCGGGTGCTGAGATTGCCCGGTTCGATGGGTGTTCCGATTGTGGACGGGAAGATGAGCCCGAGGTTCTGCCACCGCTTGCCCGCCGCGAGCTGTTCGGCCGCCTGAGCCCGCTTGTGCTTGCGGAGCACCGCCAAGGTCGGTTCCGGCGCGGGAACGACTCGGCGAGACCGATCCGTCTTGGGATCGACGAACTGAAGGGAGCCGTCCGCCCGCTGAAGCGTCTGCCGTACGGCGAGCAGCCCATTGGCGAAGTCGACGTCATCCCAGCGGAGCCCGAGAAGTTCCCCACGCCGCAGGCCAAGCGTCAGCGCACAGACCCAGAAGGCTTCGAGCCGATCGTCCTTGATCACATCGAGCAGCCGTCTGGCCTCCTCAATCGTGAGTACCCGAGCTTCCTCCCGGCGCACTGCCGGAGTCTTGACGAGTTTGGCGACGTTCCGATGCACCAGCTCTTCACGCTCGGCATCAGCCAGTGTGTTCCGGATCAGGCCATGGATCTGCTTGACGGTGGCAGTCGACAGCCCTGATTCGGCTTTGGCTTCAACGAGTCGACGGACATCGGTGGGAGTGAGCTTGTCGAGCTGCTTCCGGCCGAGCGCAGGCTTGATGTGGTCTTTGATCAATTGTCGGTAGCCTCGGAGAGTCAACGGCCGAGTTCCCTGCCGCCGCTTCATCTCGACCCACTCGTCAAGCCAGTCGGCGAATTTCCGAGGCTTGGCAGTGAGGTTCTGTCCCTTGCGCTGAGCATCCCGGAGGTCTGCGAGCTTGCCGAGTGCTTCTTTCTCGGTTGCGCCGTAGACGGTCTTGCGGTTCCGCTTGCCGTCCGTCCAGCCGAGATCGATCTGTCCGACCCAGCGCCCATCGTTGCGCTTGAAGACGGAGCCCTCTCCCTGAGAGCGGCGACGCTTATGGCTGCTGGTCATGCTGCCTCCTGCTCGATTGCCGAAACGAAAGCGGTGAGCGCCTCAACAGGGATGCGCCGCGAACGGCCGATCTTGACCGAGCGCAGTTCTCCGGAAGCCATCAGTTCGTAGATCTTGGTCTTGCCGATCCCGAGCAGCTCGGATGCCTCACCTGCGGAGACGAGAAGCTTGTTGCCGGTGATCACGCCGCCACCTCCAGAGCTGGACTTGGGACGGGTTGTCCGTCTGCTCTGGCTTGGAGTTCGATCAGGCGTGCGCGGGTGCGCTGACGGTTGGCGACCTCACGCAGCAGCCGTTTGGCCAGCGGGGTGCGGTTGGGATCCTTGGAGGAGACCGGCCGCCAGACGTAGCGGTGCGGGTCGGTCACGGTGTCATCGGGCAGGCCGAGCATGTCGAGCACCCAGGCCCGCCGGTCTTGCTTGTGTTCGCGCAGGGTCTTGTTCGACCACTTGCGCGAGACCAGGACGCGACGGCCCGCGTAGCCGAGGTGTTCGGCCTTGTGCGCCTTGCCCTTGCAGCGGCCCGGCAGCATGCCCGCCTTGGCGCCCTTGGGCTGGATTCCGTAGCGCAGCCAGTTCGCGCACGCCGGGGAGCAGGGTTCGTAACGCAGCGCTTCGACCATGCGGGTGGCGTGGTCACGACGAGCCTGGTTGGCGACGTCGTTGGGGTCGAGGGGGTCGCCGAGGTTCTTGGTCAGGTACTTGGACAGGTAGATGAGGCACTGGTCGGCATCCGGCGATCCGGCCAGCACGCCCTGAACATCGGCTTGAGCGCCGAAGCGGACCACGTGCAGCGGTTCGGCCGTCTCGTCGGTGTCGAGCTGGTCGAGGGCCTCGTCCCAGGTGAGCAGCAGTTCCCCGGTGGCCGGGTCGAGGTAGTCGCCGGCTTGCTCGTCGGGGTAGGGCTCAGCGCGTTCGGCCCGTTGTGCCCAGATAGGCAGGTGCTCACCGTCGAAGCGGACCTCGTCGACCGATGGCCACCACACCTGGTGATAGGTCGCCGCCGCGATCGCCTTGACCTCCGCGCGGGGCATGGTGCCGCGGATGGCCATGTGCAGGTGCGGGGCGAGCCGCTTTTGGGGTTCGACGGAGGCGAAGTACTGCACGTCATAGCCCGCCACCCGCCGGAGGTTCTGCACGAACCGGTCCACCAGCTTGGAGAAGTGCAACGCATCCCGAGCCGCCGCCGCGTAGTCGTAGGTGGCCGGGTTGACCGGGACACCGTTGTGAACGCGCCCGTAGGAGGGAAGCGTCAGGGTGACGAACAGCGACGGCCGGTAGACCTTGCCATCGGAGGCGATGAAGGTCCGCCCCAGCGTGGTGTTCTGCTTGGCCCGCTTGGGCAAGTCCGGCGCATCCTGGCGCCGTCTCGTCGAACGCGAGCGCTTCGGAGTTGCTCGACCACCCAGCACGTTGCCGCGCATTCCCGCGGCGTTGATCTCCGCGTCAATGCCCGCGATGGCCTCGTCCCAGTCGAGGGTGTCTTCCCCGTCCCTCTCAGCCTCGTCGCGCTTGGCTTGCACGTCGGCCCGGAACTCAATCAGCCATTTCTGGTCCTCGGTGGAGGGGTGAGGTTCGGCGACGGGTTCGGCCTCCAAGTGCCAGCCCTCGCGGCACTGAGCTTTGCGCAGCTGCTTGTTGCGGGTGGCGCACGGCGGACATTTGGCTTCCTGGGTGGCGCCGCAGGGGATGTTGAACGACTCGGTCATGCCGGTGTGGGTGTCCAGGCGCCGCAGTTCGATCGGCCGGATGCAGACGCCGTTGTTCTTGGCGACCTCCACCGCGACGTCCAGGGCGAAAGGCAGGGTGTCGCGGACGAGGCGAGGCAAGGTGTGGTCGGAACCGTCTGGCGAGGGGGCGGATGGGGAGGTGGGGGCGTCGGTCACCTGTCCTCCTCTCGGGCGAGCACGTCGGCGGTGAAGCGGTAGGAAGCGCTGTAGGGGTCACGGCGCAGCCGGATGTTGACCAGGTCGGAGAGCACCAGCTCAAATCGCGGCGGGGAGTCGGACAGAGGGCTGAGGAGGCGGAAGGGGATCGTGTCGATCTCGACGAGGGTGCCCTGAATGATGATCTTCACTGGTGTGCCTCCTCGGCGAAGTCGGCGACCATGGCGCGGATGTCGGCATCAGAGACGTAGCTGGCGCGAGCGCGGATGGGATCGGGTGAGGTCTCCAGGCGGACGTAGCCGATGCCCGCGCCCTGCTCGGGAACCGGGGAGATGTGATCGGCCAGCGCTCCGCGGTCGCGGGTGCCGTCGCCGAGGACCATGTCCACCTGCTCGGACTCATCGAGCCGAAGGGCGATCTTGTCGGGAAACAGGTTGCGGACGTTCATGACCTCTTTTCGCGGGTCTTGGAGTGCGGCCATCACGCCGAACCCGACCGCACGGCCCTGCGTAGTGAGGGTGGCCAGCGCAGCGGAGATACGGAGCTTGAGGGCCTTCTCGGATTGGTAGGCGGTCAGGAACGCCACCTCGTCGACCACCACCAGGACGAACGGATCTTCGACCGTGGGTGTGTGGGAGCGCTGGAGGCCGGCGAACCGATCGGCCCGCTCCTGCATGACCGCCACCGCCGCTTCCAGCAGATCGGCACACGCCGCAGGACTCGCGGCGTAGCGGTCACCGAACAGGCCACGGCCGAAGGACAGTTCCATCCGCTTGGGATCCAGCGCCCACACCCGAACCAGGCCCGCCCGCATCGCAGGAAGTAGGCCCCGAATCGTGGACCAGATGATGGATCCCTTGCCCGCTCCGGTGGCGCCAGCCACCAGGACGTGCGTGCCGTGGACCTTGAGCCGCCACGGGGTGCCGTCCTCGCACCGGCCGATCTCGACCGGCCCGACCGAGGCGACGTCGAGGATGGGTAGGGCGGGTAAGGGGGTGGCCAGCGGGTCACGCCGAGGGAAGGCCAGCAGCAACCGGCCCGACCGGGCAACGGTCACCCGGCATGAGGTGGCACCGAATCCGTGGGCGAGGTGGTCGATGCGGTCGGTCCAGTCCTTGACCGCCTGTCCGCTGATCATCTTCACCGTGACCAGGTCCGCCCACGAGGTGCAGGTGACGCGCACGATGCGAGGCAGGTAGTCGCGGCCGCGCAGGTTCCGGCCGAGACCGGAAACGATCATCACCGGTTGCCAGTGCCGCCGATACACCCACACCAGGCGCCACCAGGCCAGCAGCCGCCAGCCCATCCAGCGGTTGAAGGAGGCCCGATCGAAGAACGGCCACGGCGCCAGCAGCGAGAGCGGAACGGCGACGACGACCAGGGCGAGGCGCCAGCCGTACAGGACGCCGAGCACTGTGGGAACGGCGAGGACGGCCACGGCGATCGGGTGACGCCAGAGGAGCCGGATGATTCCGGCCAGCAGTCGCCACAGGAAGATGGTGATGGTGAGGATGGCTGGAGTGCGGACGACGGCCGGGCGGAACACCACGGCGGTGTCGGGGGTCGTGGTGACGAGGGTGCGTGCCTCGTCGCCGGGCAGTTTTTTGAACATTAGGCTTGAGCCCTCTCTTGATTCGCGTCTGGGGAGAACCGAGGGGCCGCCGGAAGTTGCACCTTCCAGCGGCCCCGCTTCGTGTCAGGCCGCTTCGCCCTGCTCGGACTCGTCGACCTGGTCGGGGTGGGTGGACTGGTCGGTGTGCAGGCGCTCGCAGTCGGCCAGGTAGCGCGCGGCGACGTCGGCGATCTGCCGGGCGAGCATCACGTCTTGTTCGGTGACCGGTCCGCCGCCGGTGGTGGAGACGATCACCTGTGCCTCACGGGAGGACAGGTGCAAGAACGGCCGCCCGCCCTCGGCGACCAGTGCCATGACCGACAGGTGCGGGGTGCGAAACGAGGTGTCGAGCCGGGTGCCGTCTTCGTCGAGGGTCACCACGGCGCGGGTGTAGGGCAGGTGCTCTCTCACGCGGCCACGTCCTTACCGACCGTCGAAGCCGAAGCCTTGGCCGGAGTCGCCGCAGTGCGGGGAGGGCGCATCGCGGTGGCGCGGATGGACCACGCCAGGCGTCCGGTGTTCTGGTTGACGTAGGCGGTGGCGGTCATGCCGTCGAACTCCACCGGCACGAACGGCAGGCCCGGCAGCGCGGCCGGAACGGTCGGCTGGATGGGGGACAGGATTTTGACCGAGACCGTCTTCTGGCCGGCCTTCACGGTGGGGTCGGCGTCCATGACCGCGACCTGCCACACCAGCTCTCCGGTGTTCTTGTCCTTGGCGTAGACGGTGCGGCCCTTGGACGAGGCATCGAAGTCCTTGACCTGCTCGACCTCGCCGACGATGAAGCAGCCGTGCGGGAAGACCTGTCCGAAGTGGACGGGGATGGGGCCTTGGATGGCCATAAAGCAACAACTCCTCTTCTTGACTGGCCAGTCTGCTTGACTGACCAAGTTGCATCTACATTAAGCACGAAGCCCGCTTGGTTAGTCAAGTGCACCAAGCGGGCTTCGTGAGGAAAGTTGGATTACCGGATCGGGTAGGCGTCTTCCAGCTCGTGAAGATCACCGGGAAGTACGGTCTCCACCACCACCCACGGCTTGCCCGTCGCATCACAGGCGACGGCGTACACAGCCAGCAGCGCGGCCGAGGGCTTCACGCCCAGGAGCTTGCGTTCCTCCGCGCTGGGGTTGCGCGCGGTGATGTGCTCGATGACGTGATCCAGAGAGACGCCGGCCGCACTCTCCACGTAGCGCCGGATGCCTTGGCGCAGATCGGCCGACTCCGCCAGGGCCGTACCTTCGGCGACAGCGGCCGGAACCCAGGTGGCGGAGATCTCGGTGGGTTCGCCGTCGCGCTCCACCAGGATCTTGCGCAGCACGACCGTGGATTTCTGCTCCAGGCCGAGGTAGGCGGCGATGCGGTTGGGAGCCTCCACCGGTCCGGCCGTCAGCAGCTTGCTCGCGGCCTGGGTTTCTGTCCGGTCGAGGAGTTCGCGGCCCGTGCGCGCCTTTTGGTCTTTGGGGATCGCCGGGCGACCGCGTACGAAACGGCCCTTGCCTTGTTGGGTGACGATCCATCCCTGATCGCGCAGGACGCCGAGGGCTTTGACCACGGTGGGCCGTGCCATGCCGAACTCCGCCATGAGCGTGTGTTCGCTGGGCAGCAGCGAGCCCGCCGCATACTCGCCGGAGTCGATGCGCCGTTCAAGCTCGGCGATCAACTGCGCGTATTTGGGAGGCGTGTACTCAAACGACATTAGAGCCTCACATTCAACATACTTGTCTAGCCAAGCAGGCTATCAGCGCATGTCGATGATGCGAAGCCCTTCGATCGACAGGAAGTCCTCACCCCGTGACGCGACGACACGACCAACCGAGGCCCGCCGTGCCGCCGCGTCCGCCTATCGGGCCTCCCCGGAGAGCAACGCCCTCCATATATCGCTGGCCTGCCGGGTCGGCCATCGATAGGTCTCATGTACTTCCGGACTGCCTTCCAGCTGGAGCGTGCGCCGGATGAAGCCTTGCCCTCCGGCCTGGCACAACTCATACAGCGTGGCCCGGCACCGGCAGGTCCAGGTGATCACTCGCAGGCGCGCCGTCCCTCGGTCAGGGGTCAGCCAGACCAGCCGCGTGTGACCACCCTGCGGTGTGGACACGTGGGGACTCAAGCAGCCCGTCAGCTCGATCATTGCGGAGCACACTCGTTCGGGCCGGGAGCCGGAACCGGTCCCCGCTCGCGAAGCTCAACGCAACGACTCGCCACCCGGCGGGCAGCGGTTACCGGATCAGTTGCAGGGCAGAAGGCATAGCGCCGAAGTCGAGCCCGCCCCGCCTCCTGTCCGGCCCACCAGCGGAAGACCTGGCCGTCGGTCCATACGACCAGCCCGAACCAGACCGACACCAGCGCCAGCCCGTACCCGTCGTGAACATCCGAGGCGATGTTCAACGCGGCCAACTCATCATGTAGCCGTCGCGCGGCCCGTACCGGGGTGATCGCTTTTTGCCGGCTGATGGCCGGAATCTTATGCCCGCTCATCAGGCCGCCACCTCGCCAGCGCCCAGGCAGTCGAAGCACGCGATCCGGACCGGCTTGACCACCTGGCCGTCGATGCGGCACTCCACATCGGCGCGACTCCGGCGAATCCACCGCCAGCCACGGCCACAGCAGGCTCCACATCCCTGACCCGTCGACTCATCCTCGGCAACCATGGATCAAGATTCGCCCTCAAGGGCTATCGAACCCATCCCGAGCCGGAATCCCTGCCCCGGATAGTCGATATCCCTTGACGGGATAACTCCCAGCGGCAAGCGTGGGGTATTCGGAAGCTGAGGCCACAAAGGGAGATAGCACGTATGCCAGCAGATGCGACTAAACCGGTCGTTATCTTGCCGGAACTGTGGCAGCGCCCCGAAATGCTAACGGCTCTCCAAAATCGCAATATCGGCCAGGTTTTTCAACTGGTCCGTCAATACGCCGGGGTCAGTCAAACCCGCATCGGCACCGCCGTGAATCTCAGCCAAGGCAAGATCAGCGAGATCATGAGGGGAACGATCAGGGTCACCTCGTTCGAGGTGTTCGAGCGCGTCGCCGATGGCCTGGACATGCCCGATTCCGCCAGGCTGGCTCTCGGCCTCGCACCACGACGGCCCCACGCTGTCAGCGCGCACCAGCACACATCACTCTCACCACCGTCTGATGACGCGGAGCCGTCATTACGTACCGGCCCGTTGACGCCGTACCTGGCCAATCTGACTGGAGCATCCAGCCGCCCCGTCATATCCGGACTCCGGCACATTCTCACCGGTCATATCCAGGCCGAGGCCATCATGGGGCCACTGCTCGTGATCAACGCCGTACGGGATCACGTCCCTGTGGTCGGGCAGGTCTGCCGGGTGACCCGAGGAGCCAACCGAGCCGAAGCTCTGAACTTCGCCAGCGAGCTCCTGGAGTTCTGCGGATGGCTTCACCAAGACCTGGGTGATTTCACCGGCGCCACGATGTGGACCAACAAGGCCCTGGACTACGCCATGGAGCTGGGAGACCAGCGCGTCATCTCCTACATCCTCATGCGTAAGAGCATCATCGCCACCGAGGCCGGCGACTACGGCCATGGCCTTGGACTGGCGAACACGGCCCTGGCCCATCCTGAGGCCCTCACCCCCCGGCTCCGAGCGGTCGTCCTGAGAACCCGCGCGGCGGCTAACGCCCACCTGGGAGAGGCAGCAGACTCCGCCCGCGATTCGGAGATGGCCTTCGCCGAAGCCACCGCGGGGACGATGCAGAGCGAGAACGACCGCGCCCCGTACTGCACTCCCGCCTACATCGCCATGGAGACCGGTGCGACCCGCGTACTGCTGGGCCAGGCCACCGCAGCCATCCCCATCTTCGAAGCCAGCCGGCCCCAGTGGGTCGAATCCAGCCAAACACGTGATCATGTCCTGTTCCTGGCTCGCATGGCCACCGCCTACGCCATAGCGGGCGAGCGTGAGCAAGCCTGCGCGGTGACCGAAGAAGCCCTCTCTCGCACGCAGGCCCTTCGCTCCAGTCGAGTCGCTGCTCAGCTCACCGTGCTCCATGGCCACCTGGCTCGATGGTCGACAGATGTCTACCTGGCAGACTTGCTCACCAGACTCGGAATCCTCTTGAAGTCCTTCTCCCTGCCCGTACTCCAGCCACGAGGAGACCGGTGATTTCCCTGCTGCCCACTGCGACCACGACCGAGGAACGCCAGCGGAACGCCGACGTCGCGATCCTTCCTGTCGGGAGCTTCGAACAGCACGGCGACTACCTACCGCTCAGCACCGACACCATCGTGGCGACCCTGATAGCCCGCCAGATCGCCGACGCCTACCCTGTCCTGCTGCTGCCGCCGGTGACGATCTCCTGCTCCCACGAGCACAGCGCATGGCCGGGAACCGCCAGCATCTCCGCACGGACCCTGCACGCGATTGTCACCGACGTCTATGACTCCATCACCCGCTCTGGCCCCACGGCCGTGGTCGTCGTCAACGGCCACGGGGGCAATTACGTCCTGAGTAACGTCGTTCAGGAGGGCAACGCCGAAGGGCGCCGCATGGCGCTGTTCCCTTCGCGTGAGGACTGGAACGAGGCCCGATCTGCTGCCGGGCTCACCAGCTCCATGCACGAGGACATGCACGCCGGAGAACTGGAGACTTCCCTGCTGCTGCACGCCTACCCCGAGGTGATCCGCGCCGGCTACGAGTCCTCCGACTGGATCGCCGACGATCGCCGCCATCTCCTGACCAAGGGCATGCAGGCTTACACGGAGAGCGGAGTCATCGGCCGGCCCTCGCTGGCCACTGCCGAAAAAGGCAAGGCCCTGCTCGACAGCCTCACCACCGGCTTCAACGAGGTACTCAGCCTCTTCGCGAAGCCCTGAGCAACGGCACACCGGTTGAGCACGTCCCAAGTCATTGCCGAATTGTTCTCATAGGTATCAAGGCGGCGGCGCGGCGCGCCGCCGCACGGCCCTCCCACCGCCCGCCGTCCGGGCGTGCGGCGTGGGCGCCGGTCCCGAACGGCGGCGGGAATCGGCCCGCCCGCCGCACCGGCCGCGCGCCGCACTCGACCATCGCCCGCCGCACCGGGGCCGCACCGCCGCCCCTCATGGAGACGATGAGGACGAAGCGCAGCAAAAGAAGATGGACGCGCTTATGCGGTTTCGACCCCTCATAAGGGCGATGAGGACCCACGCCACAGAGCTGGACGTGGACCTGCCCAAGCGGTTTCGACCTCTCGTAGAGGTGATGAGGACCCGTCACCAGCTGGCACCCGATCCTGCCGGTCGCGTTGCGACCCCTCGTAGGGGCAATGGGGCCGACACACCGATCCCGTACCCCATCACCACCGCGCTGTTGTGACCCCTCATAAGGGCGATGAGGACGAGGATCCACACGCTCTGAACTACCTGGATAGGGTTGCGACCCCTCAAAGGGGCGATGAGGACGGCCGAGCTGGGCGAGAAGCTCACGCCGTGCCCCGCGTTGCGACCCCTCGTAGGGGCAATGAGGACCTGCCCGCCGACGACTACCCGATGCTCCCCGAAGTGCCGTTGCGACCCCTCGTAAGGGCGATGAGGACTCCACCCCGACTCCCACTCCGACGCCGTCCTCGTCGTGTTGCGACCCCTCGTAGAGGCGATGAGGACTCGTGCGCGGCGGCCAGCTGTCCCTGCTCATCATGTTGTGACCCCTCGTAGGGGCGATGAGGACCCGGTGCGAGTGCGGCAACCCGTTCACCCTGTGCCAGTTGCGACCCCTCGTAGGGGCGATGAGGACCAGGACACCAACCCTGCCGCCGCGAGCCTCTATCTGTTACGACCCCTCTGAGGGGCGATAAGGACCCGAGGGAGAAACCAGGGCCGACTACAAGTTTCCCGAGTTGCGACCCCTTGTAGAGGCGATGAGGACGGACACCGATGCCTGAGACCACGCTGACGCTCCCTGAGTTGCGACCCCTCGTAGGGGCGATGAGGACACCATCCGCATCATGAACGGCACCGCCGGCGCGATGTTGCGACCCCTCGTAAGGGCGATGAGGACCTGGACGCCCGGGGTCTACCGGTGGAGGCAGATCGCGTTGCGACCCCTCGTAAGGGCGATGAGGACAGCCAACGACAGGGCTTACCAGGCAGGGCTCAAGTTGCGACCCCTCGTAAGGGCGATGAGGACCACCTACGCCACCGGCAAGCACGTCGCGAAGAAAACGTTGCGACCCCTCGTAAGGGCGATGAGGACAGTTCCGGGCCCAGCTGCACCACCGCCGCGTCTTCCAGTTGCGACCCCTCGTAAGGGCGATGAGGACGCGATCTTGCCGAACGGTCCGGAGTGCACCGGAACAGTTGCGACCCCTCGTAAGGGCGATGAGGACTCCGGCACGTTCCTGTTCTCGGGAACGATGACGGGTTGCGACCCCTCGTAAGGGCGATGAGGACCCCAAAGTAAAGCCGCAGTTCAAACGCTCTTTTCTGGGAGCGATCCGGCCGCTTTTGCAGTGAACCTCCGGTAGTGCAGAAAACCCGGAAGGTCTGCTGCAAATCCGTGTGATCACCATGATGCCATCAGCCACGGCCGGTGTCACCGAACTCGAACCCAGTGGAGTGGTTCGGCCCTGACGATCGCCTGAGAGTGGCTGATCTTCGTACGTGGTCGGGGGCGATCGACGGTCTAGGACTTCGTTCCTCAGTCCCAGCCCACCGGGGAGCGAGGTTGCACTTCGGCTTGCAATACAGGGTCGTTCAGAGCCGTTCAGGATGGACCGTCCATGCCTTCTGACCTGCATTGAACTACCCGGAACGAGCCAAAGCCGATCTTTCAATCCGGATGATTTTTGTGTTGCGGCCCCTTGTAATGATGATGAGAACGATGCAGGCGCAGATGGAACGCTTCTTCGACCTGCTATTGCGACCTCCGTAGGAGCGATGAAGACCATGTGACGTCTCGTACGGTTTTTCCGTTGGCCTGTTTCGACCCCTCGAAGGGGTGATGAGGACAGGTCAACACGGGCCTTGCCAAGAACGTGATCGGGTTGCGACCCCTCGCAGGGACGATGAGGACCCGGATGGCGACCTATGAGGTCACCATGTTGATGTCGTTGCGACCCCCTCGTAAGGGCGATGAGGACGCTCACCAAGATGTCCGCCAACGTGGACGGGCTCCTATTGCAACCCCTCGTAGAGATGATGAGGACCAGCGAGGGACGCCTCGGCCAGATCCATGACGTCGGCCGGTTGCGACCCCTCGTAAGGGCGATGAGGACGCGTGACTGCTTCTGTGGAGGTTCGCGCCCACGCCGGTTGCGACCCCTCGTAGGAACGATGAGGACCTGACCCCATGGAGCCGATCCCTCACTCCGCGTACGAGTTGCGACCCCTCGTGGGGGCGATGAGGACCCGCATCCGCGAAAGCATAGTCGCGTGGGTAGACAGGTTGCGACCCCTCGTAGGGGCGATGAGGACACGGAGATCTCCGGCAGCGTCCTCGCCTTCACCCAGTTGTTGCGACCCCTCGTAGGGACGATGAGGACGACCCCGTGGGACCTGGCTCGCGGCCCTCCTGGACGTGTTGCGACCCCTCATAGGGGCGATGAGGACGAATCCCATTCGGTCCTTACCGTCCTGCAAGTTGCAGTTGCGACCCCTCATAGGGGCGATGAGGACGGCCTCATCCAGCTGACCGAGGTCCTCGCCAGCACGTTGCGACCCCTCGTAGGGGCGATGAGGACGACCCAGTACGTCGGCCTCTGGTACCGCCGCTTCATGTTGCGACCCCTCGTAGGGGCGATGAGGACCCAAAGTAAAACCACAGCTCAAGGGTCTTCCTGCTGGGTTAATCCAGCGAGGTTTTGCAGTGAACCTCCGGTAGCGCAGAAAACCCGGGAGGTCTGCTGCAAAACCCGTCGGATGACCATCATGCCATCGGTCCCCGCCCCTGTCATCGAACCCAAGACCCGGCGGATCGGTGCGGCCCCAACGATCGCCTGACGATGGCTGACCCTCGCACATGGCCGGGGGCAATCGACGGTCCAGGACCTCGTTCCTCAGCCCTGGCCCACCGAGCAACGGAACAGAGAGCCGTACCCGGCATGCCTGCCAGGGGAATGAACCAGGAAAAGGCGCAGGAAGCCGAAACCTCCTTCAACCTAGTACGCAGGAGGCCAAAGAGGCGCGTACCGAAATCTTCCAAACTGACTTCCAGGATGCTTGGCTGTACAGCCACGAGTACAGCCAAGAGGATGAACGACGACGGAACCCGGCGAACGTCTACGGACACCGCGCTCGCAGCTCAGAGCCTCCGACCTCGACCGAGTCGACTTCTTTTAATCCGTAGGTTCTGGGTTCGAGTCCCAGGCGCCCTACCACTCCCGACCAGGAACTTAGGCTCTGAACTGGGTCTTTGCTCTTGTCGACCTTTCCCGGCGCATGTGGCCGTCCGTCGGTGGTCCCGGAATGTACGCGGAATGGGACCACCGGCGTTTCCCCGGGTCGGCGCGAGCGTTCCGGAAGCTCGCGGAACGATTCCGGGGACGCGACCACGGCGGAGGCCACACGACGAAGGGCCCCGAGGGGTGGCCGCGGGCCCTGGCGTCCTGCCGTCAGGGATCTCCGTCCCCATGTCCGGAGCGACACGGGGCGGGCGACCAAAGATCAGGAAAGCCGCAAGTCGATCCAGGGGATGGTGTCTCCCGGGAGCAGGTAACGCTCGGTCTCGACGAACCCGTGCTTGCGCGCGAACCGCAGGCCGTCCTCGTTGGAGGACAGGACGACGGTCTCGATCACTTCGGCACCGAGCTCCCGTGCCCGCCGCAGCCCGCGCGTATAAAGTTCCTCGCCGAACCCCCGCCCACGATGAGCGGCGAGCACACGGGCGATCACTGTGGCCGTCGACGTGTCATCCGTCGGCGGGCGCACGGTGCTGCAGCCCACAAGAACGTCACCGAGATACGCGACCTCCAGGTGATGCCGCCGGGCGCGTTCCCGTACCTCGTCCAGAGACAGGCCGTGGGTAGGGATGATCACGTTGTGGACGTACTGCCAGTCTTCGAGCTCGGTGTCGTCGTCTGGCCGTTCGACGCGAAGATCGGACATCGCAAAAGGAAACCGGAGCACGCCGCGGAGCGTCAACTCGGTTTGCCTCGACAACGAGGCGTCGCCCCGGACACGGCACGCGACCAGACCATCGCCGCCGGGGTCACATGTCGATGATCTCGCAGATGACGGCGCCGGAGGCGATGGTCTGGCCCGTGGTGACGCTGAGGTTGGTGATCATGCCTGGTTTGTGGGCGGTGATGGCCTGCTCCATTTTCATGGCCTCGATGACCACCACGAGGTCGCCGGTGTCGACCAGGTCCCCGTCGATCCTGGCGACCATCGCGACGGTGGCCTGCATGGAGCTGACCAGCGCGTCTCCTCCCACCGGCGCCTGCTTGGCCATGCCGCCGCCGCGCCGCGGCGTCCTGGGCGCCGGAGCCGGCGCGGCGGAGCCGAAGCCCGCGGGCAGCACCACTTCCAGCCGCCTGCCGCCGACCTCGATGAGCACCTTCTCGCGAGGTTGCGCCGCCTCGATGTCGCCGGTTCCCGAGTGGGGCGGGATGGTGTTGTCGAACTCGGTCTCGATCCAGCGGGTGTGGACGGCGAAGGGTTCGGAGGTGAACGCCGGGTCCGCCACGATCGCGCGGTGGAAGGGCAGCACGGTCGGCATCCCCTCGATCTCCAGCTCCGCCAGCGCCCGCCGCGACCTTTCCAGGGCCACCGTGCGGTTCTGCCCGGTCACGATGAGCTTGGCCACGAGCGAGTCGAAGGTCTGCGGCACCGTCTTTCCGGCCTCGTAGCCCGCGTCGAGGCGGACGCCCGGCCCCGACGGGGTGCGCATAGCGGTGAGCGTGCCGGGTGCGGGCAGGAAGTTGCGGCCGGCGTCCTCGGCGTTGATCCGGAACTCGATCGAGTGGCCGCGCAGCACGGGGTCGCCGTAGCCGAGTTCCTCACC
>NZ_JBPXMD010000062.1:0-27421 GCF_051918855.1 Streptosporangium sp. H16 | reverse complement strand
CTGATCAGCGAGAAGGGTGCTCGGGGGCGCTTCGGTCATGATCCCATCCTCTCGCCCGGCACCGACAATTCCGGGCCGTGGGACGCGTCCCGGAGCAGATTGTCCCTCCTGGGCGCGGCCATCGGCTGAGGGCTGTTCAGGCACGGCCGACACCCCGAGGGGAGGCACGAGCCTTCTACCGGACAGGAATCGACATGGCGGCTGAACGGCCCGCCGGTCATGTGCGGCGGTGTCGCGGCCGACGAGGCGGTCCTCGCCTCGAACGTGACGCCGCACCCGAGAGCCGTTCGCCCGTGCCGCCCGCACGGGTGCGGTCAGCCCACACCGTCAAAGCCCGTCGGTGGAGATGCACGCTCTCCGGCTCATCGAATCGATCCGCGAACAGCGGACCCGGCGGCGAGAAGGATCTCGCCGCCGGGCCTCTCACGGCCGCCGCCGTCGCCGCGAGGGCAGGCGCGGCCAGGTCCGCACCGAGTCCAGACGTTCCGCGTGCCGCCGGGGTCAGCTGCGCAGGGTCCATTTCTGGCTGCTCGTGCCGGTGCAGGACCACAGCTGTACCTTGGTCCCGTTGCCGGTCCCGAAGTTGCTCGCCTCCATGCACTTGCCGGACTGCACGCCGGTGATGGTGCCGTCGGCATTGACGTTCCACTGCTGGTTGGCCTGACCGTTGCAGTCCCAGATGATCACCTGGGTGCCGTTGGCGGTGCCCTGCCCGTAGGCGTCCAGGCACTTGTTGCCGTACACCTGCAACTGCTTGCCCGAGGTCTGGGTCCAGCGCTGGTTGGTGCCGCTGCCGCAGTCCCACAGATGCAGCTGGGTGCCGTTGGCGGTGCTGGCGTTCGGCACGTCCAGGCACCGGCCGGACTGGGCACCCACGATCTGGACGCCCTGCTGCGGGTTGCCGCCGACCGGCGCGTAGCCCGCGGCGGTGATGTTGGCCTGCACGGCGTTCTCGGTGGCCTCCGACGGGTAACCGGAGGTCAGCACGCCCTCGAAGAAGGTGCCGCGGCCCGAGACGCTGTTGTCGCCGCCGATGCCGAGCAGGATGGCGCCCTCCTTCTTCATCGGGTGGTAGCCGTTGGGGCGCCGCCCGTCGAAGTAGGTCGTCAGGCCACCCGACTGCGCGTTGCCGCCCCGGATCGCCCAGTGGTTCGGCTCACCCTTGACGATGGCGGTGACGAAACGGTGGTTGATCGGCGCGAGGTTGTTGTAGCCGGCGTTCACCCCGGAGAACAGGCCCCACTCCAGGTCGGCCATGATCCAGGGACCGGCCCCGGCCCCGTAGCCCCACTGTTTGTTGGCGCCGAAGTAGACGGTCTCCATGATGGCCGGGGCATCGGCCTGGCCGTCGGTCTGGGCGTTGCCGTAGTCGAAGCAGCACCACTGGTTGTAGTGCGTGCCGTCGACGACGGCGTAGATCCCTTCGGGCTGGTCGCCGGTCGCCACCCCGTTGGTGTTGTTGTTGCGGTAGCCGGTGCCGGGTTCGATGCGGACGCCGTAGGCCTTCTGGCCGCCGACGGTGATCGGGGCCGCTTTGGCGTCGGCGAGGTTGTCCCATCCGCCCGGGCCGGGGCCGGGCCAGAAGCCGGGCGGCGCCTGGGTGAGGCGGTTGTTGCGGCCGGACTGGTCGTAGATGACGGTGATGAGGCAGCTCGTGCCGGCGCAGAACGAGTCCTGGGTGGCGGCGTTGACCACACCGCCCGCGCTCAGCACGCCGATGTCACGGGTGGTGTTGTCCGAGGCGCGCCGCACCTGGTACAGCGGGCCGTTGTAGGTGCCGTACAGCGCACGGGTGGTGCTGTGCGCGGCCACACACGGCGTCCCGCCCGCGGCGTAGATGTCACACGGGCCGGTGGTGGCGGCCTCGGCGGTACCGCCGCCGGTCAGGCAGGCGGCGGCTATCAACGCGCTCGCACCGGCCGCGAGCGTCCTTCTCAATCTTGCGAGGGGCATGCTGCCTCCTTCTTGCCTCTTGCCGGACCGCGTCCTTCGGATGTACGGGGTCGTCTTGCGACTTTCCGAGGGCGCGGCCCGGCGAAGAAACGGATTCCTTACAGATCCCGGCGATCCCCGCAGGTCACCGGGTCAGCTTCTGGCCCATTTCTGGCTGCTCGTGCCGGTGCAGGACCACAGCTGCACCTTGGTCCCGTTGCCGGTCCCGAAGTTGCTCGCCTCCATGCACTTGCCGGACTGCACGCCGGTGATGGTGCCGTCGGCATTGACGTTCCACTGCTGGTTGGCCTGACCGTTGCAGTCCCAGATGATCACCTGGGTGCCGTTGGCGGTGCCCTGCCCGTAGGCGTCCAGGCACTTGTTGCCGTACACCTGCAACTGCTTGCCCGAGGTCTGGGTCCAGCGCTGGTTGGTGCCGCTGCCGCAGTCCCACAGATGCAGCTGGGTGCCGTTGGCGGTGCTGGCGTTCGGCACGTCCAGGCACCGGCCGGCGTTGAGGTTGCGCAACACCGACGTCGACCCGTTGCCGGGGTCGGAGGAGGGCGGCAGCAGCGTGATGGTGTAGGAGTCGTCGATGGCGGTGTGCGGCAGGTTGACCGTCGTGCCGTTGTCGGACAGGGTCACCACGGAGTTCTGGACGGTGACCGGAGCCGTGACGGCTCCGCCGCCGTTGTAGGGGATGCGCTCGGCGACGACCCTCACCTGGTTGTTCTCCACGATGCCGCTCGTGGCGTCCAGGCGCCGCAGGTTGACGGCGATGTTGCCGGTCGTGGTGCCGCCGCCGACCAGGATCTTGGCCGTCCCGGCCGCCTTGGTGGCGAACGCGTCGTACGAGGCACTGGGGGTGACGGACGCGATCTGGCCGGTCTGCGAGCCGTAGAAGCGGTAGGCCCACCATTCGCCCTTCGGCTGGTACTGGCCCGCCGAGTTGCGGACGAGCAGGTTGCCGAGGTCGTTGTGCAGGTTTCCGCCGCCCGCCCAGTTGGCGCGCAGGCCGTCGGCGCCGGCCCGCTCCAGGCGTGCGATGTACCAGGATCCGTCGGCGGGATTCTGCTCGTTGGACGCCCCGTACTCGTTGATCTGGTAGGGCCGCGGGTGCGGGATGCCACGGGAGTTCAACGTGGTGTCGGCCGCCGCCACGTTGGCCACCGGGTCGCCCGGCAGGGAGTGCCAGCTGATGATGTCGGGCACCACGTTGTTGGCCTTGACGTAGTCGAGGTACTGGTTCCAGAAGGCGTGGCCGGTGGACGGCACGCACGCGCAGCTCGGCCCGACGATGAGCTGCGTCGGGAACGCGGCCCGGATGCGCTGGTAGGTGCGTCGCCACAGCTCGAAGTACTGGGATTGGGGCCGGTTCCAGAACAGCGTGATGTTGGGCTCGTTCCACAGGTCCCACTGCACCGAGGCGCCCGTCGCCCGCACGTCGTTGATCAGGCGGGTGAGGAAGTTGTCGTAGTCCGTCCAGTTGCCGTTGTCACCGGGAAAGCGCGAGATCGGGTAGCCGTCGGCGCCCCACAGGTCGTGGACGAGCAGGATGAACTCCCCGCCCAGTGACCGGGTGCGCAGCAGCTGGGCGCGGGTGGCGTTCCACCGGCGGTCGTACTTGCCCGACACCCAGCCACCCGGGCTGTCGAGCTGTGCTCCACCGGCCCGCATGTACCGGAACTTCACGTCGTTGAAGAACTGGTCGGGCGGGCCCGACGCGTTCTCGGTCATGCCGTAGATCCAACCGGAGGCCCGGTAGGTCGGGGTGCCGCCGCCGGCGGAGAAGTCGACGGCGATGGACTGGTCCGCGGCCTGGGCCGGCGTGGCGGACGTCACGACGGGGCCCGCGACGAGTGCGCCGACGGCGAGAAAGGCGGCGATCGCGCGGCGGCTTCCGCGCCACCTGCCGGGTGCGATGTCCACCCCTGACTCCTCGGACGCGCGGGGGCGGGGACGAGGGGCCGACAGCGATGGTGTGGGACGCCACAGCCGGGCTCGGCGGACGATGTCGCCAACGTTCATCTTGGACTCTCCTCACTCATGGGTGCTGTGCGCACAGGTGAGTGGAATGGCTTCGTGGGGCTTCGTGGGGGGTGGCGCGAAAACCAGGATGTCCTGCATTGAGTCGAATCGATTCGATTCGACCGCAGCCTAGATCTCGCTGTCAGTGATGTCAATAACATGTGTTATGGAGGTAAACGCATGGTTTCGAGCGCCGCGGCAGGCGTGCGAGCGACCCGGACGGCGTCTGGCGTGAGCGACGGGAGGGCTCCGGCAAGAGAGACGAATGGTTCCGATGACGAGATAGGCCTACCTAAGAGGCCTGTGAAGCAGGCTTATTCGGGGCACATGCAAGCCCTTCGCCACATGCGTTGATCTTTTGCCGTCCTCCCTGGACGTCTGTCGTCATCAAAGGTCACAATCGCATCATGGTCGGCTCGCCCCTTCCGGTTCGGAAGGTTTTGGTCAGATAAGACCTGTGGCCCTGACCGCACAATGAGTATGAAACTTTCATTCCCCGCATGAGAGCTGTACCTGCCCGCGGCGCCTGCCCGCGCGACCCGCGCCGGGAAAAGTCCTCCCTGTCTTCCTGTCGAAACGCCGAGCCCGTCGCCGCCGGCGACCGTGCATGATCATCGCCAGCGGCACGAGCCATGGCGGACGCGGAATATGCCGCCTTGACAGCGGAAGAGCGACTCCTACCCTGAGGTCCTCACGTGATCGAATCGACACGCCCGCACACCGACGGGAGCCGGCGTGCCCTCCAGCGAACTGTCGCGGTGTCGACAGGGGGCCCAAGCTCGACCTGGTTCGGCTGTTCGCCGACGCGATTGGACGCGAGCGGCGGGCTGACCGGAGACGAAAGGCAGATGAGTGAAACGCATGATCAGAGCGGTGCTGGCGGCCGTCGTCCTGTGCCTGGCCTCCGCCGGAGCCCTCGTCGGGCTACCGTCGGCGTCCGCCGCGGCCCTGACCCAGGTGACGAATTTCGGAACCAACCCGACGAACCTCAACATGTACGTCTACGTACCGGACAGGGTCGCGGCACAGCCCGCGCTGCTTGTACTGATCCACTACTGCGGCGGGTCGGCCGGCGCGATCTTCAACGGCAACGGGCGCGACTACGTGACCGCGGCCGACAGGCACGGGTACGTCATCGTGGTGCCGGAGGCCACCCGCAGCGAGAAATGCTTTGACGTGTCCACCCCCGCCGCGCTGCGGCGTGACGGCGGCGGCGACTCCACCGGTGTCATGGCGATGGTCACCTGGGCGCGACAGCGCTACAACGTGGATCCGGGGCGGATCGTGGTCAGCGGGTTCTCCTCCGGGGCGATGATGACCAACGTGCTGGCCGCTCAGTATCCGGACGTGTTCGCCGCCGGTTCGGCGTTCTCCGGAGTTCCCGCGGGGTGTTTCGCGACCACGAACGGGTCGCTGTGGAACGGCCAGTGCTCGGGCGGGCAAGTGATCAAGACCGCGCAGCAGTGGGGTGACCTCGCCCGCTCGATGTATCCCGGATACACCGGCCGTCAGCCTCGGATGCAACTGTGGCACGGCAGCACGGACACGACGCTCCACTACAACAACTTCGGCGAAGAGATCAAGCAGTGGACGAACCTGCACGGGCTGAGCCAGACCCCGGCGTTCACCGACCATCCGCAGTCGAACTGGACCCGGACCAGATACGGCGTCACCTCTGCGCAGGCCACGGTGGAGGGGATCAGCATCAGCGGGGTCGGCCACCAGCTGCCGATGAGCGGACAGCTCGCCTATGCCATCACCTTCCTCGGCCTCGACAGCGGCGGCACTCCTTCGCCTTCGCCCTCGCCGTCACCGTCACCGTCACCGTCGCCTTCTCCTTCGCCCTCCAGCGGCACGAGCAGCGCGCTGAAGGGCGTCGGATCGGGACGCTGCCTGGACGTGAGCGGCGCCTCGCAGGCCAACGGCGCACAGGCACAGATCTGGGACTGCAACGGGCAGCCCAACCAGCGGTGGACCTCGACCGGCGCCGGTGAGCTGCGGGTGTACGGCGGCAAGTGCCTGGACGTCAACGGGGCCGGGACCGCCGACGGCACCGCGGTGCTCATCTGGGACTGCAACGGCCAGAACAACCAGAAGTGGCGCCTGAACGCCGACGGCACCGTCACCGCGGTCGGCAGCGGCAAGTGCCTGGATGTCTCCGGCTACGGCACCGCCAACGGCACCAAGGTGCACATCTGGACCTGCCACGGCGGCACCAACCAGAAATGGACCCGAGCCTGACACCGTCCGCCCCGATCGAAGCCGCGACAGCGCGGGACTCCTCGGTCTGCTTCCGGTGGTACGCGACCCAGTGGTCCGGTGTGTCGTTCTCGTCGATCATCAGGCCGGCGTCTTGAGGCTCGGCCGCTACCACGATCAGGATGGCGATCGAGTTCCGCGGGGCGCCGTGGACCCACGCCGATCCGCGTGAGATCGACGGCATCCTCGCGCGGTTCGAACCAGC
The DNA here is from genome assembly GCF_051918855.1 of Streptosporangium sp. H16. Classification (NCBI taxonomy): domain Bacteria; kingdom Bacillati; phylum Actinomycetota; class Actinomycetes; order Streptosporangiales; family Streptosporangiaceae; genus Streptosporangium; species Streptosporangium sp. H16. Next base: position 20,997 of record NZ_JBPXMD010000062.1, on the reverse strand, counting down.
CGCCCGGAGACCGGTTGGCCTCCGCCTGCCGTGAAGGGTGCCGCGCCAAGAAGCGCGGCACCCTTCACGGTGGTGGTCAGGTGGTGGCGCCGGTCACCGTCGTGCCGGACTTGGTGAGGTAGTAGGTGATCTGCTTTCCGCTCCAGAAGTGGAAGATGAGCGTGATGCGGCCATCGTTGACCTCGGCGAAGAACTCGGACTTCATGATGATGGTGCCGGCGCCGTAGTCGGGCTGGAAGTTCTGCCAGAACTCCTTGTAGGTGGTCCAGTTGGCCGGTCCGGCCGGGCTGCCGTCGGCGTACTTGGCCTCCATCGTGGCGAGCTGGTCACCGCGGAACTGGGTGGGGATGGCGAACGACGTCGTCGTTCCGCTCGCGGCGGCCTGTGTCGGCGTGCTGGAGGAGATGACGCTTATCTCCCAGGGCACGCCCTGGGAGAACCGTGCCTCGATGGTGGCGTTGACCCCGTGGGCCCGGTTGCCGGCCAGGCGGGTGAGGGCGGCTGAGGTGAGGGTGAGTGTGGTGCCCGACACGGTGTAGTCGCTGCCCTGGCTCAATGGGGTGCTGCCCTGGCGCAGGCCCTGGAACGTGGTGCCGTTGAGGTTGAGCGTGAGCGTCTGGCCGGCGATCGTGCCGCTGGCGGGAACGTACACCTGATCGGTGGAGGCGGTGCCGGAACGCGTGGTCCAGCTCGCCTTCATCATGTCGAACACGCCCTGGTCACGCCATTGCAGCTCGTTCCTGTTCAGGAACTGACCGGCGTCCCAGACCATGGTGGTGAGGTTGCGGACGCGGGCGTGATAACCCACGGCCTCGATGAACTTCAGGAACTCCCCGCGCTCGATGATGCCAGGGCGGGTGTGGTCCCAGCTGAGCAGTGCCCACTCCCCGATGATCACCGGGATGCCGCGGGAGACGAAGGCGGTGCGCACCCGGTCGAATCCGGCGATGAGGTCCTGTTCGACATTGCTGTCGTATCTGGTGCCGCCCGCGATGTTCACGCTGAACGGCCACCAGCCGTAGAAATGGACCGTCGCGGCGAGGTTGGGGTCGCGCAACGCGGTGAAGGTGGCGGCCAGCGCGTCCACGCGCCCCTGTTCGCTGCTGGTGTGCAGCGTGGGCAGGACCAGGACGCGAGTGGCATTGGCGCCGCCCGACTGGCGGACGACATGGACGAACTCGGTGTTGAGCGTGTTCAGCAGCTGGTCGCCCTGCTCGTCGCCGGAGGTGCCGGCGAACTGCGGCTCGTTGATGCTCTCGAACAGCAGTTTCGGCGAGTGGTCGCGGAAGGCGCCGGCGAGCTGGCGCCACAGCGCGGTGTAGCGGTTCTTCACCGTCGCCGAGTCCGACGGGTAGGTATTGATCCACTGCCAGGAGTCGTGGTGAAGGTTGATCAGCACGTAGAGGTCCTCGGCCAGGGACCAGTCGACGACCTGGCGGACGCGGTTCAGCCACGCGGCGTCGATGGTGTAGTCGGGGGCCGGACCGTGGTGGTTGCTCCAGGTGATCGGGATTCGGATGCTCTTGTACCCCTGGGACCGTACCTGCTGGAGCAGCGCCTGCGTGGTGAGCGGGTTACCCCATGCCGTCTCGTCGGGGATGGCGTCGAGGGTGTTGCCGAGATTCCAGCCCGGCTGCATGGCGGCCACGGTGTCCATCGCGGTCGTCGGAGTTGGCGTCGGAGTTGGTGTCGGCGTCGGGCTGGGCGAAGGCGAGGGGTCGACCACCTTTCCCGTGCACGTGACACCGTTGAGCGTGAAGGACGTGGGCGCGGTGTTGACGCCCGTCCACGATCCGTTGAAGCCCAGGGAGACGGTCGCGTTCGTGGCGATGGCCGCGTTCCAGCTCGTGTTCGCCGCGGTGACCTGCGCGCCGGAGGAGGTGACCGTGCTGTTCCACGCCTGGGTGACCCGCTGGCCCGAGGGGAAGGTCCAGGCCAGCCTCCAGCCGTTGATCGGGTCACCGAGGTTGGTGACGTTGAGGTTGGCGGTGAACCCGCCCGGCCACTGCGTGGAGACGGTGTAGACGACACCGCAGCCGGCCACCGCCTGCGCGTTCACGGCCGTCATCGTTCCCACCGTCAGCAACGCGATGACGATGCCCGCGATCGCGCCGATCCGTTGGCGGACCTTACGTAAGTTGTGCATTTCTCACTCCCTTGGGCGCGTCGCCCTTTCGACCGCGCCGATCGGCTGCCCTTGGAAAACGACGTTGGACGAACGTGGTGATGAGGGAATGTGCGTGGCAGGTGCCGACGCGGCGCTCAGGCCCGATCCCGAACAACGGGCCAGGTCGACAGAAACTTTCTATCGACTGACGCGAAACATAATGTAGTGATGAAGAGAATCACCGCCAACCACGCAGGATGGCTCAGCCTGAGGTTCCCGGGATCGAACAGGCCGCCCAGCCTTTTCGGGCAGGTCAGCGAAGGGAGCGAGAAAAAGCAGAGAAACTTTCCAGCTTCTCATCCTGAATCTTTCAGGGAAAGGGGCTCGGTGTGACCACGACCGAGGGAGTGCGGCCCGCGGAAAATCGATCACGCACCGGTCCGATAGGGAGGACCAGCGGCTCCCCGACCGGTCATGGTCGCGGCGAGGCCGCGTCCAGGAGAGCACGTCCAGCCTCGGTGAGCTCGTGCGTGGCCGTACGACCGGCCCGGCTGCTGTCGATCAACCCGGCGTCTCGCAGGATCGCCAGGTGTTCGCTGGCCGTCGGGACGGTGACGCTCACCAGCCTGGCCACCACGGTCGTCTGCAGCGGAGTGGTGAGCGCGGCCAGGATCCTCGATCGAGTCGTTCCCAGAAGACGGTCGAGGGATCTCGGAGTGGGAGGTGCCGCCCAGAGGTATCGCCCGGATGCCGGGTAATAGATCGCCGGAGTCCAGTGGTCCGAGGTGGTGCACTGCATCCGGTCGGTGATGAACAGTGACGGAACGAGAATGAGTCCATCGGGGCAGTCGACTTCGATGTCGACGGTCTTCTCGACGGTGATGGTGTCGCCTTCGCACGCGGTGGAGGGGTGCAGGCGCGGAAGGATCGCGCGCAGCCCCTCGCGGTTGACCTGGATGGCCCGATCCAGCATCTCGGCACGCAGCGCCTGCCGCATGGACGGCCATTCCGGCTCTACGACCGCCCTCCAGAGGCGGCGCAGCGCATCGGCGGCCTCGGACCTGGCTCGGTCGGGGTCATCGAGCAGCCGGCGGCCCACTTCTGCCCCGCGCCCCCTCATGGCGTCGACCAGCTCGGCGTACGCCTGGTCCGCCGGCGCGGCGAGGAGGGCGTCCATGCCTTCCTCGAACGTCGGCTCGCTGGACATCGGCGACGGGTCGAGAAAGTCGGGTCGATACGCGCCCTCGGCCATGAAGACCGTGAGCGCCCTCAGGTCCAGGTCCGAGAGACGGTGGTGGCGGCGGCGAAGCCACGGATGGAACATCGGGTGACGCTGCGGTTCGTTCAGGAGCTGGGCAAGACTGACCACTTCGTGGATCGGCGACATCGCCCACCGTACGCTCGCGGCACCGGCGCCCAATCGGTAGCGGATCACTCCCCTATTGTTAGGCCACCGCCGAAGTGAGCGCGAGCGAAGTGGCGAAGCCCCGAGACTCGGGTCATGACTGAAACCATCGCCACTGTGCTCGCCGGACTGGTCGGCGCGAGCGTCATCTTCATGGGCGTCCACGCCTTCCGGGCGCCGCAGGCCGCGGCCGGTTTCGGCATCCCCGACACGCCGACCGAGGACCGCGGCTTCCAGGCCTGGCTGTCCGTCAAGGCCGTGCGCGACATAGCCTCGGGGCTCTTCATCCTCATCCTGCTGGCCGGCGGAACGACCCACCTGCTGGGCTGGTTCATGCTGGCCGCCGCCGCCATACCCGTCGGTGACGCGGTGATCGTGCTGCGCAGCAACGGGCCCAAGGCGACCGCCTACGGCATCCACGGCGCCACCGCCGTGGTGATTCTGGCGATCGGCGCGCTCCTGCTCATCGCGTGACCACGGGGTCCGGCGGCCAGAGCGCTTCGACTTTCTGAGAACTGGAAAAAGGGAGACGACGATGACGATCAACGATCTGCGCGGTGTCCTCAAGGGGCGCGTGCTCCTGCCCGATGACGACGGCTTCGAGCAGGCGGCCACCGCGTGGAATCTGACCGTCAGGCAGCCGGTGGCGGCCGTGGCGGAGGCCGCGGATGCCGATGACGTGGCGGCGCTCGTGCGTTACGCGCGGCGGGCGGGTATGACGGTGACCGCGCAGCCGAGCGGGCATGGCGCCTCCGGTGACGTGGAAGGCCTGATCCTGCTGCGTACCGGCCTGCTGAACGAGGTGGAGGTACGCGCGCAGGAGCGCGTGGCCCGGGTGGGCGCGGGCGTGAGGTGGGGGCAGGTGCTGGCGGCGGCCGGTCCGCTGGGTCTGACCGGCCTGGCCGGCAGCGCGCCGGGGGTCAGCGTGACCGGCTACACCCTGGGCGGCGGGGTCGGCTGGTTCAGCCGCACGTACGGCTTCGCCTCCGACAGCGTGCGGGCTGTCGACATCGTGGACGCCGACGGCGAGCCGGGCCGGGTGACCGCCGAGTCCGATCCCGAGCTGTTCTGGGCGCTGCGCGGCGGTGGCGGGGACTTCGCGGTGGTGACCGCCCTCGAACTCGAGCTGTATCCCGTGCCGGTCCTGTACGGCGGGCGCGTGATCTGGCCGGAGCACCGGACCGGGGAGGTGTACGACGCGTTCCTGGAGATCACCGCTGAGGCGCCGCGTGAACTCAGTGTCTGGATCAACCGGCTCCGGCCACCCGGCGCGTCGCCGATGGTGACGCTGGATCTGGCCTACCTGGGTGAGGCGGCTCGGGGGGAGGACCTGCTGGCGCGCCTCGACAAGATCGAGGGCGCGATCTCCGACAGCCGCGGCGTCGTCCCGGTCGCCGACCTGGGTGACATCACCGCCGAGCCCACCGATCCGGTCCCGTCCATCGCTCGTGCGGAACTGCTCACCGGCCTGGACGCGGACGCGGTGGAGCTCCTGCTGGCCAAGCCGGTGGAACCGCTCATCAACGTGCAGATCAGGCACCTGGGCGGGGCGCTCGCCGAGCCGGGCGGCGGGGCCGGTGCGAGCGGCGCGGTGGCTGAGCCGTACCTGCTCGGCCTGCTGGGTCTCGGCCTGCCGCACGTGGCCGATGCGACGCGCGCCAGGCAGGCCGAGGTCGTGGCCGACCTGAAGGCCTACATCAGCGGCCGCAAGCCGTACACCGTGCTGTCCCCCGGTGACACGGCGGCGAAGTCCTTCTCCGGCAGCGCGCTCGCGCGGCTGCGGGAGATCAAGCGGGCCCGTGACCCGCACAACGTGTTCCGCGCGAACTACCCGGTGCTCGGATAGATCGGTTCCCAGCAGGTCACGGTCCCTCCGCCCGCCGGGGCGGCGGGGCGGCACCGAACCCGCGTGACAGATGTCGCCGCGAAATCACGCATCTCCGCCGCATCCAGCGCGCGGGCCTCAGCGGCGAAGCGCGCGCCCCTGGCCGCCGGGACGCCCGCCGGCCAGGAGCCGGTGGCGCCGCCGTCGACGTTCCTCGTCGAATTTCTCCGTGCCGACAGAGGACATGTCGTTTCCGGCTGACAGGCTATTGTGGCGCCGTGAACGGCCCTCGGGCGTGGTCGACCGGGAGATCATCGATGAAAAGGGGCCCAGGTGTCACCTGACGAGCCGGGCGGGCCGGCCGCCGACGCGACACGACAGAAGGGCGACCCGTCCCGTCCCGTGACGATCTCCTACATCGCCGAGACCGCCGGAGTGTCGATACCGACCGTTTCCAAGGTCATCAACGGCCGCTCCGGCGTCGCCGCCGACACCCGCGCCCGCGTCGAGGCGCTGGTCACGGAGTACGGCTACCGCAAGAGCAATCGCAAGAACGTACTGGAACTCGTCTTCGGCCAGCTCGAGGACATGTGGGGAATGGAGATCATCCGCGGTGTGGAGCGGGTGGCCCGCGAGCAGCGCGTGGGCGTGACGCTGACCGAGTTCGGCCCGCACCACGATCCGCTGAACCATTCGATCGACGACACGCTCGCGCGCCGGCCGGCCTGCGTGGTGACGGTCGCGCAGTTGTCACAGGAGCAGCGCGACCAGCTGAGCGCCAAGAACATCCCGTTCGTGGTCTTCGACCCCACCGGCGAGCTGCCGGACGGCGTCCCGTTCGTGGGCGCCACCAACTGGGCCGGCGGCCGTTCGGCCACCCGTCACCTGATCGAGCTGGGACACCGCCGCGTCGCGATGATCGCCGGCCCGGACAAGGTCCTGTGCTGCCGTGCCAGGCTCGACGGCTACCGCTCCGCGCTGGAGGCCGCGGACCTGCCGGTCGACCCGGCCCTGATCGTCCGCGCCGGCCTCACCCTGAAGGACGGACGCGTGGCCGCGCTCGGCCTGCTCGGCGCCGCCGACCGGCCGACGGCGATCTTCGCGTGCAACGACCTGCAGGCGCTCGGGGTGTACCAGGCCGCCCGCGAACTCGGCCTGCGCGTCCCCGCCGACCTGAGCGTGGTCGGCTTCGACGACCTGCCCGTCACCGCCCTCGTCGACCCCCCGCTCACCACCGTCCACCAGCCGCTCACCGAGATGGCCGCCGCCGCCACCGAGCTGGCCCTGGCCCTGGGACGCGGCGAGGAGCCGACGCAGGTCGGTCTCGAACTCGCCACCACCCTCACGATCCGGGAGAGCACGGCGAGACCGGTCGACGACCGGCCGACCGGGACGTGACCGCGTCGTCGTACGCGGAGTGACAGGGCCCGGCGCCGGCGCCCGCACTGTCCCCGCCATGGCTCCACCGCGCCGTACCGCCGCATGGAGCCGCCGGCCTCCGCTCCGGTGACCGGCACCGCCTGGGCAGGGATTTGATCATGCGACTTCCAGCCGGGTTCAGGGGTATCGAATCGATTCTCTTGGAGGAGTCACGATCTGACCAGGAAGAATGGCTTTCCGGGCGAGGAGGCCCCGGACGACCCATTGACGTGAATACGACATCGCCTTAGGTTCAGTCGAACCGATTCGAACCATCGGTTCGACATCAAGCGGAAACAGGCGTGTGACGCCGGTCAACGGAGGCCGGAACCGTGCGAGCAACGAACTTCACCGTACCCACATCACCTGCCCCCGAAAGGACGGCCGGATCCATGTCGGCACCGAGATCAGCAGGATTGAGCAGACACACGCTCGGCGCGGGCCTGGCTCTCCTGGCCGCCAGTTGCCTGGCCGGTTGTTCGACCCCCTCCTCCACCGAGGGCACGGCGGGCACCGAGGGCACCGCGGCGGCCTCCAGCCAGGCGGCGGGCGGCGGAACGTACACCGTCTGGGACCCCTATCCGCAGTACGACAAGACCTCCGACTGGGTGAAGCTGCTGGACACCTGCGGCACCCAGGCCGGCGTGACGATCGAACGCACGGGCTACGACACCACCGACCTGACCAACAAGGCGCTGCTCGCCGCGCAGCAGGGCAACGCCCCCGACGTGCTCATCGTCGACAACCCGGTGGTGTCGACGCTCGCCGAGGCCGGCGTGCTGACCACGACCGCGGAGAACAAGCTCGACATCTCGGCGATCTCGCCCAACCTCCTCGCGGCCGGGCAGAGCGGCGGCAACACCTACGGCGTCCCGATCGGGGCCAACACCCTGGCGCTCTACTACAACAAGGCGGTGCTCGACAAGGCGGGGGTGGACATCGCCTCGGTCAAGGACTGGGCGTCGCTGACCGCGGCGCTGGAGAAGGTCAAGGCGGCGGGCAAGAAGGGCATCACGTTCTCCGCCATCGGCACCGAAGAGGGCAGCTTCCAGTTCCTGCCCTGGTTCTGGGGTTCGGGCGCGCAGCTCACCAAGCTCGACTCCCCCCAGGGCGTGTCGGCGGTGGCGCTGTGGACCGGCTGGCTGAAGAAGGGGCTCGCCCCGAACTCGGTCATCAACAACACCCAGACCACCAGCTGGCAGGAGTTCGCCACCGGCGACTACGCCTTCGCCGAGAACGGCACCTGGCAGCTGGCCAACGCCAAGGAGACCGGCTTCAAGTACGGCATCATCCCGGTTCCGGCCAAGGACGGCGGAACCGCCGCGGCGCCCACCGGCGGCGAGTTCGTCAGCGTCCCCGTCCAGCAGGACACGGCGCGCTACGCCACCTCCCAGAAGCTGGTGACGTGCCTGACCAGCACCGACAACTCCTTCGCCACGGCGACGGCGCTGTCGTACATCGCGCCCACCGACCAGGTCCAGGCACGGCAGAGCACCGAGAATCCCGAGCTCGCGGTGTGGGTGGAGGCGGTCAAGGCGGCCAAGGGCCGTACCGGCGACGACCTCGGCACCAAGTACCCGAAGATCTCCGAACCGATGTGGGGCGCGGTGCAGGCGGCGCTGAGCGGGGCCAAGAACCCCGAGCAGGCGATGACCGACGCGCAGACCGCGGCGGCGAGCGCGATCCAGTAGGCCCGGACCATGAGCCGAATCGCCCAGGCACCCACCCGGCGCCCGGCCCCTGCCGACGGTGGCCCCGTCCCCGACGGACGGGGCCACCGGAAAGCGGCCCGGTGGAGGTCGGATCGGTGGGTGGCATGGGGCTTCCTGGTACCGATCACCGTCTATCTACTGGTGTTCTACGCCTACCCGCTGTTCCGCAACGTGGAGCTGAGCCTGCGCGACTACACGGTGCGCTCGTTCGTCCAGGGTGACGCGCCCTTCACCGGGTTCGCCAACTACATCGAAGTGATCAAGGACGCCACGTTCGGGCCCGCGCTGTGGCAGACCGTGGTGTTCACGGTGGTGTCACTGGCCTTCCAGTTCACCGTCGGACTCGCCCTGGCCTTGTTCTTCGTCAGGAACTTCCCGCTGTCGGCGACGTTGCGCGCCCTGTTCCTGGTGCCGTGGCTGCTCCCGCTGATCGTGTCGTCCTCGACCTGGGCCTGGATGCTCAACAGCGACTCCGGTGTGGTCAACGCGGTGCTCGGCGTGTTCGGGGTCGGCCCGGTCAACTGGCTGACCTCGCCGGACTGGTCGCTGTGGTCGGTGATCGCCGCCAACATCTGGATCGGCGTCCCGTTCAACCTGGTGATCCTCTACTCCGGCCTCCAGTCGATCAGCCCGTCCGTCTACGAGGCCGCCGCCCTGGACGGCGCGTCGGGCTGGCAGCGGTTCTGGAGCGTGACCTTCCCCCTGCTGCGCCCCGTCTCGGCGATCACGCTGCTGCTCGGGCTGGTCTACACGCTGAAGGTGTTCGACATCATCTGGATCATGACCAAGGGCGGGCCGAGCGGCTCCTCCACGACCCTGTCCACCTGGTCCTACCGGCTGGGTTTCGGGAACCTGGTGCCGTCCTTCGGCCCGGGAGCCGCGGTCGGGAACATCCTGATCGCGATGGCGCTGGTCTTCGGGCTTCTCTACATCCGCCTCCAGCGAAGGCAGGACCTCTCATGAGCACCCCGCGCCGCTGGTGGAAGACCGTGATCGGACTCGCGCTGACCGGCGTGATGCTGTTCCCGGTCTACTGGATGATCAATGTGTCGTTCACCCGGGACCGCGACATGCGCAGGAGCCCGCCGTCGTGGTTCCCCGTACACGGAACCCTGGACGGCTACCGCGCGGTCCTCGACCAGCAGCTTCCCTACCTGGGCATCAGCCTGGTGGTCGGGCTGGGGACGGTGCTGCTGACCCTGGCGATCGCGGCCCCGGCGGCGTACTCGCTGGCCAAGCTGCGCCCGCGCGGCGGCAGGGCCCTGAGCTTCGTGCTGCTGATCGCGCAGATGATCCCCGGCATCATCATGGCGATGGGCTTCTACGCCATGTTCCTCAACCTCGGCGTGCTCAACACGCTCCCCGGGCTGATCGTGGCCGACTCCACCCTCGCCGTCCCCTTCGCGGTACTCATCCTCACCACGTTCATGTCGGGCATCCCGCACGAACTCCTCCAGGCCGCTCGCGTGGACGGCGCCGGAGCCGTGCGGGCCTTCTGGTCGATCGTCCTGCCGGTCAGCCGCAACGCGATCATCACGGTGTCGCTGTTCGCGTTCCTGTGGGCGTGGTCGGACTTCATCTTCGCCAGCACGCTGGACAGCGGAGGAGACCACCAGCCGATCACCCTGGGCATCTACCACTACATCGGCAACAACAACCAGCAGTGGAACGCGATCATGGCCACCGCCGTCGTCGCGTCGATACCCGCGGTCGTTCTCCTCGTCATCGCACAGCGCTACGTCACCGCCGGCGTGACCTCGGGCGCCGTCAAGGACTGACCGGGTCACCCTCCCACCGAAAGGATCGTCACTTCATGACCGCCGCCGCCACAGGCCCGGTGTTCTCCCTGCGGGAAATCCCGTTCAGCTTCCGCGGGTCCTGGTTCGGCTTCTCGCCGGTCATCGGCGAGAACACCTACGCCCGGGACGTCCACCTGGTCTCCCACCAGACCGGCATGCACCCGATCCTGCGGCTGGTCCCCACCGCCGGCAGCGTCGTCACCGCCACCCCGCACCGGCTCACCTGGGACTGCGCCCCCGGGCGGATCGACCTCGCCTACGAGAACACCGACACCGTGCGGGTGCGCGGACACGGAGCCGACCTGCGGCTGCTGGCCGCCGACCCGGTCCTGACGCCGTTCAGCGGCCCCTACTTCTTCCGGGACCCCCGGGACGGGTCCGCGGTCTTCACCGTCTACCAAACCGGGCGCCGCTACCGCGTCACGCTCCTGGCCGGGCGGATCACCGAACACCTGGGCGCGCAGGAGCTCGGCACCGCCGAGCGGGGCGTCGTGGTCACCGGGGACGGGGACGCGTGGGAGATCGCCGTCGAGGAGTTCGAGACCGCCCGCGCCCCGTACACGAGCGAGCACGACTTCGAGCAGGTGGCCGGCGCGGCCCGGCGCGACTACGAGGAGTACCTCGACACCGTGGCGCCCTGGCGGGACGACCGGACACCCGCCGCCGAGCTCGCCGTCTACGTGCTGTGGTCGGCCACCGTACGCGCGGCGGGATTCGTCACCCGCCCGGCGGTGCTGATGTCCAAGCACTGGATGGACAAGGTGTGGAGCTGGGACCACTGCTTCAACGCGATCGCCCTCGCCGAGGGCCTGCCCTCCCTGGCCTGGGACCAGTTCCGGCTGCCCTTCGACCACCAGGAGGCCACCGGCGCGCTGCCCGACTCGATCACCCACTCCGAGATCCTGTACAACTTCGTCAAGCCGCCCATCCACGGCTGGGTCCTGCGGCATCTCCCGCCGGTGTCGGGAGAGGAACGAGCCGACGTCTACCGCCTGCTGGAACGGTGGACCACCTTCTGGCTCACCGCCCGGCGGGTGCCCGGACACGAACTGGCCCACTACCAGCACGGCAACGACAGCGGATGGGACAACGCGACCACGTTCGCGCCCGAACGCGTCGTCGAGACGGCCGACCTGGCGTCGTTCCTGATCCTCCAGATGCGCACGCTCGCCCGCCTGGCCGGCGAACTCTCCCTGCCCGGCGAGGCGGGCCGCTGGTCGCAGGCGGCCGACCGGATGGGCGAGGCGATGCTCGCCCGGCTGTGGCGCGACGACCGGTTCGCCACCCGGAGCGCGGGCTCGGAGGAGACCTGGACCAGCAGCAGCCTGCTCGACCTCATGCCGATCGTGCTGGGCGAGGAGCTGCCCCAGCACGTCCGGACGGCCCTGGCCGCCAGGATCAAGACCCACCTGACCGAGTACGGGCTCGCCACCGAACTGCCGACCTCACCGCACTACCGGGACGACGGCTACTGGCGCGGCCCGATCTGGGCCCCTTCGACGGTCCTGATCGAGGACGGCCTCCGCCGGGCCGGCCAGACGGTCCTCGCCGACGAGATCAGCGCCCGGTTCCGCGCCCTGTGCGAGAAGTCGGGATTCGCGGAGAACTTCGACGCCCGCACCGGGACGGGGCTGCGCGATCGCGCCTACACCTGGACGGCCAGCGCGTATCTCATCCTGGCCGCCGCCCACATACGCCGGACGTCGTGAACCACGCGCACCCGCCCGGCGAGGACGCCCCTGGAGCCGGTCGCCGGGGGGGCGGACCGGCTCCAGGGTCACGTCACATCGCGGTCATCCCCGGGTCCATTTCTGGTTGGTGCCGCCATGGCAGCTCCAGATGTGCACCTTGCTGCCGTTGGCGGTGCCGTAGCCGGACACGTCCAGGCACTTGCCGCTGCCGACCGCGGTGATGCTGTTGTCGGCGTTCAGGCGCCACTTCTGGTTGTTCTGCCCGTTGCAGTCCCAGATGATCACCGCGGAGCCGTCGGCGGTCCCGCCTCCGTTCACGTCCAGGCACTTGTTGCCGTACACCCGCAGCTCACCCGAGGCGGTCGAGGTCCACTGCTGGTTGGACCGCCCGTTGCAGTCCCAGATGTTCACCGCCGCGCCGTTGGACTGCGAGGCGCCGGAGACGTCCAGGCACCGGCCCGACGCCACGCCCCGCAACGCGCTCGTGCTGGCGGTCGGGGTCGGCGTCGGGGTGGGGGTCGGCGTCGGGGTCGGGGTCGGGGTCGGGCCGCCCAGTTCCTTGATGCGGATGTTGCGGTACGCCACCACGTCGGGGGACCCGTGGTTCTGGATGCCGATGTAGCCCCGCTGGAGCGAGCGGACCGGGTCGGTGTTGGTGAAGTCGTTGATCTTCACGCCGTTCAGGAACACCTGCAGCCGCTCACCCTCCACCAGCAGCTCGTAGGTGTTCCACTGACCCGGCGGGTTCAGCGCGGCGTCGCGTGCGGCGATGTCCGCCGCCTTGAACCCGTAGATCGCCCCGGTCGTCTTGTCCGGGCTGTCGGTCGCGTCGATCTGCACCTCGTGCCCGGTGTTGAGCGCCGTGTTCGGGTCGCTGGTGGCCGGGAACCCGACGATCACCCCGGAGTTGGAGTCGCCGTTCAGCCTCCAGTCGAGTTTGAGCGAGTACGACCCGAACTCCTTGGCGTTGTACCAGAGCATGCCCATGCCGCCCTGGGAGGTCAGCGTGGCGGAGCTGTTGGTGAACGACCCCGGCCCGGCCTGCGTCCAGCCCGTCGTCGACCCGTTGTACAACGCCGTGTAGCCGGTTTCCGGGCGGCAGTCGGCGTTGGTCGCCTTGGCCGCGTACCGGATCCCGCCCAGCAGCAGCGTGCGGAAGTTCGAGTCCGCGTACGACGCCTGGGTGTGCCCCAGGCCGGTGTAGAACGAGCGGCCGGACGCCATCGGGCGGCACCAGGTGATCGGGTGGTCGCCCATGCCGCCGCCGCTGTAGGTGCTCTCGTCCAGGTTCTGCAGGACCTTCACGTTCGGGCGGGGGTTGCTCCGGAAGCTGTACCACTCGTCGGTCCGCGTCCAGGTCGTCCCCAGGTGAGCGGTCGCGGCGTGCGCCCGGTCCTCGTTGCGTACGGTGGCCTGCTGGATCGCCGGGTGGCTGTTGAACCAGGCGCCCACCAGCTGCCCGTAGTACGGCCAGTTGTACTCGGTGTCGGCGGCCGAGTGCACCCCCACGTAACCGCCCCCGCCGTCCACGTACGACTGGAAGGCGTTTTGCTGGCTGTCGTTCAGCACGTCACCGGTGGTGTTGAGGAACACCACCGCCTTGTACCGGGCGAGGTTGGACGTGTTGAAGACGCCGGCGTCCTCGGTGGCGGTGACGGTGAAGTCGTTGGCGGCCCCCAGGTCGCGGATGGCCTGGATCCCGACGGGGATCGAGTCGTGCCGGAACCCGGCCGTCTTGGAGAAGACCAGCACCTCGAAGGCGGCGGCCTGGGCGGGAGCGGCGGGGATCAGGGTCGTGGCGGCGGCGGCGGCGAACGCCGCCGCGGCTACTGACAGGCGTCGCAGCACGGAGGTCCTCCGGCTGCCACCCCCGGTGCGCCCGAGCGCGGCGGGGGTCAGATGTCGAAACATGGATGTCCTTCCGTCGTGGCGCCCGGCGTGACCCGGCGATGAGCCGGGCCGCGCCGGGCGCCACATCGATGACGTGCTCGTGGTGTGGTCGAGGTCGTGCGGTGTGGCGGATCGCCTAGACGCGGGTCCACTTCTGGTTGTTGGCGCCCAGGCAGGTCCAGATGTGCACCCTGGTGCCGTTGGCGGTGCCGCTGCCGGACACGTCCAGGCACTTGCCGCTGCCGATCCCGGTGATGGTGCCGTCGGAGTTGAAGCGCCACTTCTGGTTGTTCTGCCCGTTGCAGTCCCAGATGAGCACCGCGGTGCCGTCCGCCGTCCCGGCCCCGCTCACGTCCAGGCACTTGTTGCCGTAGACCCGCAGCTCACCCGAGCTGTTGGAGGTCCACCGCTGGTTGGCCTGCCCGTTGCAGTCCCAGATGTTCACCACGGCGCCGTTGGTCTGCGAGGCGCCGGAGACGTCCAGGCACCGGCCCGACGCCACGCCCCGCAACGCGCTCGTGTCACCGGAAGGCGTCGGTGTCGGGGTCGGGGTCGGCGACGTACCGGTGCCGAAGGTGAAGGCGTCCAGGTCGAACAGGTAGCCCTGGCCGGTCGCGCCGCGGAAGACGAGGTACAGCGTCGTGGCGCCGCTCGGCGCGCCGCTCAGGCTCGCCGAGACGTCGGCGAAGGTCTCCCAGCTGCCGGTGCTCCCGACGTTGACCGTGCTCAGCAGCGTGCCCGTGGCCGAGCCCGCGCGGACCTCGATCCGGCCGCCCACGCCCGCCGAGGACACCCGCGCGGTGAACCTGTTGGCGCCGCTCAGGTTGTACGGCGTGAAGGAGATCCAGTCGCCGTCGTCGACGAAGCCCACGGTCTTGCCGCCCTCGGCGCTGGCGTGGTCGGCCGTCTGCACGCCCTGCTGGGCGCCGAAGTGCTCGCCCTGCCGGTGCCGTGGCTGCAGCGTCCGGCTGCTGGTGGCGGTCAGGCCGCCCCCGTCGGTGTAGGAGGCCACGAAGACGCCGTAGATGTTCGCCGCGGTGTCATGCTCACCGTCGACCGGCACCGCGACGGAGCCGCTGCAGCCGGTCTTGGAGGTGATCTGGTGGGCGTGGCTGTCATGGCCGAGCGAGTAGGTGACCGTCACCTTCGAGCAGTCGATCGTGCCGTCCTCCGGGTCGCTCACGGTGACCTGGAACGGCACCGTGTCACCGAAGGAGAACAGCTGGCCGTTGCCGGGGGTCGTGAGCGTCACGGTCGGGGCCGTGTTGCCGACGGACACGGCGACGCTCGAGCCTCCGGGCAGCCCCTGCGGGTCGCGGACGGTGAGCGTGGCGGTGTACGAGCCGTTGGCCGTGTAGGTCTTGGTCGGGTTGGCGGCGGTGGAGGTGGTGCCGTCGCCGAAGTTCCACGAGTACGTCAGCGCGCCGCCCTCGGGGTCGGAGCTGCCCGCCGAGGAGAAGTTCACCGTCAGCGGAGCCGGTCCCGAGGTCTTGTCGGCCGAGGCCTTGGCGATCGGGTTGCGGTTCGCGGCCTGGCCGATGTACTCGATCCGGTAGAGCGCCTGGTTGTTGCTTCCGGTGCCGTAGTCCAGCACGTACAACGCCCCGTCGGGACCGAAGGCCATGTCCATCACCTGCGTCCCCGACCAGGGGAACGCGGAGATCTCCCCGTAACCGCCGTCGGACCTCACCTCGATGGCCTTGATCCAGCGGCGGCCGTACTCGCCGGCGAAGAACCGTCCGTCGAGCACCTGGGGGAACTTGATGCTGGAGTTCAGGTTTGGGTCGAACCGGTAGACCGGGCCGCCCATCGGTGACTCCGAGCCGCTGCCGAACTCCGGCGGCGAGCCGGAGTCACCGGCGTACTTGATCCACGCCGGCTTGGCCGGGGGCAGCGTGGTCAGGCCGGTGTTGCGGAAGGAGTTGTTGGTCGGGCCCCCCGCGCAGTTGTACTTCGGGCCGGTGCTGTTGGAGGCGAAGTTCCACTCGTTGTAGGTCTCGGTGGTGGTGTTGGAACCCGTGCAGTACGGCCAGCCGTAGTTGCCGGCGGCGGTGATGCGGTTGAACTCCACCTGCCCGCTCGGCCCACGGTTGGAGTTGGTCGACCCCGAGTCCGGCCCGTAGTCGCCCAGGTAGACGACGCCGGTCGCCTTGTCGACGCTCATCCGGAACGGGTTGCGGAGACCCATCGCGTAGATCTCCGGCCGCGTCCTCGCCGTCCCCGGCGCGAACAGGTTGCCGCTGGGGATCGTGTAGGTGCCGTCCGCCTGCGGCTTGATCCGCAGGAGCTTGCCGCGCAGGTCGTTGGTGTTGCCGGCCGAGCGCTGGGCGTCGTACTGGGGATTGCGGTTGGTCCGCTCGTCCAGCGGGGAGTAGCCGGCCGACTCGAAGGGGTTGGTGTCGTCGCCGGTGGTCAGGTACAGGTTGCCCTGCGCGTCGAAGTCGAGGTCGCCGCCCGCGTGACAGCACTGGCCGCGGTCGTTGGCGACCCGCAGGACCACCTTCTCGCTGGCCGTGTCGAGCGTCTCATCCGATCTGAGGGTGAACCGAGATAGGTAGAACTCGCCCTTCCACTGGTCGAACTGCGCCTGGGTGCCGGTGGCCGGGGCGTCGCCGGTCGGCGTGCTCAGCCGGGGCGAGTAGTACAGCCAGACGTGCCGGTTCGTGGCGAAGTTCGGGTCGACCGCCACCCCCTGGAGGCCCTCCTCGTCGTGGGCGTAGACGTTGAGCCTGGCGGCCACCTTCGTGTTGCCGTTGACGTCGGTCACGCGCAACGTGCCGTCGCGTGCCGTGTGGAGGACCGATCGGTTCGGCAGCACGGCCAGTGACATCGCCTCGCCCAGTTCGCCGCCGCCCGACGCGAGCGGCACCTGCTGGTAGTCGGACGCCGGGATGTTCAGCGCGAGCGCCTGGGATTGCGCACCCGCCCCGCCGGCGCCGGCTGACGACGCGTGCAGGGCGGGGGTGGCCGCGAGGGTGGAGGTGACCGGGGCGACGAGGGTGAACGCCGCGGCCAGCGCCGCGGAGATGATACCGGTCAGGACCGGTCTGCGCCCCTTGGCGGGCGAAGGTGGTTGCACAGTGGTTCCTTCGGGGGTGGGGGGTGGGTCAGGTCACGTCCTCCTCAGGTGGGTGAAACCCTCCCGAGGAGGAGACCGTCGTCGAACGGGGAGGTGTACGACGACGGCTGCGCGGATCCGGCTACGAGGGCGGCCGGATCATGCCGCTCCGCGGCATGACGACCGTGACGGGTGGGCCAGTGGAGGCGGTCTCCTGGTCATCACGACGCCGACGGGGGCGGCCACGCCGGATTGGGGCCGACCTCGTCCGCGGAACTTGTCCGCGGAGCTCGTTCGATCGGGCACGTGCTTCTCCCAGGATGGCGTGCCTCGCCGGTGACACCACGAAAGAGGGCGTGGTGCGGCAAGGCGGTGGATGTCGACATGGCCGACCACGACGTGGAAGGCCGCGAAGCGCCTCCACGTCCCGCTCATGTGATCCGGCCAGGGAGGTACCGGAAGGAGCGCCCGGAACCTCACTACCAATTACGTTCCGACCACTTATGCCCGTCAAGGTCTTAAGCCTACTTATTTCACAATATGCACACCGAGATTCTGGCCGCGGTGAGCCGCTTTTCGCGTTCACCTGCGACGATGTCCGCCATACTGCCGTCCGCACCGAAACCTCCCGCATGAAACGTTCATATGTGTCGTACTGATCCGGAACCGCCTGATCCGCCATGAAGGCGACCTCGACGACCACCGCGGCGAGATCCGGCGGCGGCAAGGCCTACTCCCCCTGCGCCGGTCCCCGGCGCAGGCGCCGGATCTCCGCCCTGGCGCCGACGTCGACGACCGGCCCGGGGCGGGCCGCGCGGAGCTCCTTTCCTGCTTCCGTGGGCGACGAGCGCACCGTCGCCGTGCTGGCTCTGAGAATGAGACGGGGAGGCACGACGTGCCGCTCGCGCACGTACGGCTCCCCCATCTCGATCTGCCGCACGAGCATGTCGATGCTGCGCCTGCCCACGGCCCCGAAGTCCTGTCTGACGGTCGTGAGAGGAGGGGAGAAGAACTCCGACTCCGGGATGTCGTCGAATCCCACGATGTTGATCTGGCCGGGGACTCTCACCCCTCGCTCCATGAGGGCCCGCAGCACGCCCAGAGCCATCTGGTCGTTGGCCACGAACACGGCGGTGACCTCGTCGATCATCGCGGCCAGCCGCTGCCCGGCACGGTAGCCGGAGCGTGGGCTCCAGTCGCCGGCCAGGAGGTCGGGGACCGGACGGCCTGCGGTGGTCAGCGCCTCGCGCCAACCGTGCGCGCGGCCTTCCGCCTCCAGCCAGTTGACCGGACCGCTGACGTGCCAGACCGTCTCGTGCTGCAGGTCCAGCAGGTGCCGGGTCGCCAGGATGGCACCCTCGACCTGGTCGACGCTGACCGCCGACACACCGTCCGTCCGCCCACCCTCGACGGCCACGGCCGGCATGCCGGCGGGCATGTCCTCCAGCGCCTCGGCCGCCGAACGCTGTGGGGCGACCACGACGATGCCGTCCACGCCCTGCTCGGTCAGATAGCCGATGGCGTCGAGCACCCTTGCCCTGTCGATGGTCCGAAGACTCACGATGCTGATGAAGTAGCCCGCGTTCCTGGCGGCCTGCTCGATGCCGTAGACCGTGCTCGCGGGACCGTACAGCGTCGTGTCGAAGCTGACCACACCCAGGCGGCGGGAGTTCCTGGTGACCAGTGCTCGTGCGACGAGATTGCGCCGGTAGCCCAGCAGGTCGATCGCGCGCAGGACCTGGGCCCGAGTCTCCTCGCTGACGTTGGGATGGTCGTTGAGCACACGCGAGACCGTCTGGTGCGACACGCCCGCCATCTTCGCCACGTCCGCCATGATGGGCGGACGACGCCTCGGGCCAGGTCCCACCCGGCGCTCCTCTCATGCGATCCAGGAAGACTGTGAGCGCTAACATCTTTTGCGCCGAGAACTTCACGCGTCACCGTGCAGGCCGGACACGAACGCCGATGAGTACGGCGTGCCGACTTCACCCCCGCCGGGGCGGCCTCCCGGGGCCGGCTCCCGCCCTGCCCTCGCCTGAGACCGCCCCGCGCTCCTCACCCGGGTCAGACGCGGGTCCAGCGCTGGTTGGGGGCACCGTTACAGGACCAGATCTGGAGTTTGACACCGTTGGCGGTGGAGTAGTTGGGCACGTCCAGGCACTTGTTCGCACCGATGGCGGTGATGCTTCCGTCGCCGTTGAGGCGCCACTTCTGGTTGCTCTGGCCATTGCAGTCCCAGATGTGCACCTGCGCGCCGTCGGCGGTGCTCATGTTGGCCACGTCCAGGCACTTGTTGCCGTACACCCGGAGCTCACCCGCGCCGGTCGGCGTCCACTGCTGGTTGACCTGCCCGTTGCAGTCCCAGATCTGCGTCAGCGCGCCGTTGGCCTGCGAGACGTTGGCGACGTCCAGGCATCTGCCCGAGCCTACGCCGCGGATCCCGCTCGTGGGCGAGGGCGTCGGCGTCGGGCTGGGGCCGCCGGGCTGGCCGATGGTGCCGGGGACCGACTGGAGTGCCGCGTACCAGGCGGCGGCCATCTTGTCGTAGCCGCCGGCGGTGGGATGGATGCCGTCGATCAGGTCGGACGTGGTCAGCTTGCTGTGCATGTCGACCAGGTGGACGCGCTTGCCGCTGTTGACCTTGTTCTGCACGATGCCGGGGATGGCCGCGTTGAAGGTGCGGGCGGCGGCCGCCTGCCCGGAGTTGGACAGCGGGATGATGGTGGCGACGAACACGTCCGCCTCCGGCACCGTCGTCGTGATGCGGTCGATCAGGGTGGACAGCCGTTGGGGCGCGCCGGCCACGTTGTAGTTCTGCAGGATGTCGTTGGTGCCGATGTGCAGCAGCACCGTGCGCGGGTTGTAGGTGCGCGCCCAGTTGGTGATGTTCGCGTCGATCTGGTCGATACGCCAGCCGGGGTGCCCCTGATGGTCGTGGTCGCCCAGGCCGGCCGGCCCGTTGAACTGCGACCCGACGAAATCCACCGTGTACCGCCCGGAGACCAGCCGCTGCCACAGACCGATGCGGTATCCGCCCGGCACCTGCGTTCCCTCGGTGATCGAGTCTCCCAGTGGCATGACCCGCACTCCGCCGTTGGACTCCGCGCCGGCGACGCTCGTTTGCGTCACCGCGCCCAGGGCGACCATGGTCACGGCCAGAAGCGCCGCACCGAACCACCGGCTCCACCCACGCATGCTCAACCTCTTTCCGGCAGCTGAGAGCAGTTACTGCTGACAGCTCGTGTAGCGCTAACGGTCTGTATTCGGGTCGCTCGCCAACGGATGTCATGTGGTGGCGGGCGTGGCGGTCGGGCGTGGCGACTCGGGCGCCTCGCAGGTGTCCCCGGTCGCCCGAGGGCCGCGAGACCCGATGCATCAGGCTGATCCGAGCTTTCGCCGTGCGGAAAAGCCTTCTGTCAAGAGATCGGCGACCGTCAGGGGGAGGGAACCCGCGGATGTGGTGTCTGTCCGGGATCCACGATCGCCGAGCATGTCTTTTGAGGGGAACAACAGGATGTGAGCGCTAACATTCCGCCTGCTGGTCGTGGCTCCTTGTCCGTCGAACGGTTGTGGTGGTGGAGCGGAGCAAACACTAGGTAGGGAGAAGCTGTCAAGAGTACGAAACATGGCGTGCCGGAAGAAGCGAGAAGGCAAGCACGGCTCATCTGGTGCTTCACGGCTCGCCGCATCGGGCCGGACAGGTCGATGTGATGAAAATTTCACAAGAGACGTCTCGGCCCAGGGGGCGGAACCGCGGCTTCTCAGGGGTCAGGAGATGGGCGGCGGGCGGTGAGACAGAACCTTTCTGGATGTGCTTGACACATTTTGTAATAGTTTCCACACTGAGTCCCCGAGACGGCCCCCTGCCAAGTCGGTGGTGGGCGGCAGGGGCCGTCGGCCGCGACGCCCCGGTGGTGTGCGTTCCCTTGTGACGGGACGCGGCGTCGATCCTGCGGATTTCCCCTCGTGATTATCCGCTTCCGCGTTTCTGTGATGCAGTTATGGAGGCTCAGGCATGGGCACAAACGCCATACCCCCGCCCGGCACCCGGCGACCCCTCGGGGGTCTTCGCCGGGTACTGGTCGCCGGCG
>NZ_JBPXMD010000061.1:0-27945 GCF_051918855.1 Streptosporangium sp. H16 | reverse complement strand
CACTCCCACCTCGGCGTCCACGGCACCTACACCTTCGCCCTGCCCGACCTCGCGCCCGGCGCCATCCGCGACCTGCGTGACCCGGACGCCACCGAGGACGACGACGAGATCTGACCAACACGGGGTGCCGTGTTGGGTCGGACCGGGGCGCCCTGCCCCGAGCCTCGGGCGCTCAAGCAACCACAGTTGACTATTCTCGAAATAGGCAACTAAGGTTGCTTGTATGCCGGCACAAGACGCAACCGTACCCCAGGATCCCGCCGACGCGCTCGCGGCGGTCGCGGCGCTGCGGCGCCTGTCCGACCAGCTCGAGGACGCCGCCGTGGAGCAGGCCATGCGCGCCGGGTGGGGCTGGCCGGAGGTCGCCGAGGCGCTGGGCGTCACTCGCCAGGCGGTCCACAAGAAGCACGCCAAGCGGCTCATCGCCGCCGGCGTGACGCTGAGGAGACGACAGTGAGCACGATCGACCACTACATCAACGACATCATCGTGCGGGGAGCGGCCGAGGCGCGGGAGGAAAGCTCTGCCGCCACCGAGGCCCACCACCTCCTGCTGGCCATCGCCGCCGTCGAGGGCACCGCCGCGCACCGCGTGCTGACGGCGGCGGGGCTCGGGCGGCAGGCGATCAGGGACGCGCTGGACCGGGAGTTCGAGCACAGCCTCGGCGCGGTCGGGGTGTCCCTCGCCTCCTACGACCTTCCGAAACCCTTCCGTGACCCCAAGGATCATCCGAAGCCCGGCGCCTCCGCCCGGCTCGCGCTCGAACGCGGCTTCGCCGCCGCCAAGGGCAAGAAGGACCTGCGTCCTGCCCATCTGCTGCTCGGCGTCCTGAGCGCCGACGTCGGTACCGTGCCGCGCGCGCTCGCCCTGGCCGGCCTCGACCGGGCCGGCCTGATGGATCTCCTCCAGGAGACGCTCGCGCGCGAAAACTGGTAACCGGCACCCCTGTCCCCACGCTCCGGCCCGGTTCGGGCCGCGATGCGCCATGCCCTCGTACCGGGCTTGCGCCGGCATGTGCTCCGGCACGAGGGCATCTGATCACGAAGAGAGGTCATTTCATGACGAAGAGCAACGGCGTCGTGCTCGACGTCGACGGGCTGCGCATGCGCTACGGCTCGCTCGACGTCCTGCACGACGTCACGTTCCAGGCCCGCCACGGCGAGGTTCTGGCCTTGCTGGGTCCGAACGGCGCGGGCAAGACCACCACGATCGAGATACTGGAGGGCTTCCGCATCCGGTCGCAGGGCCGGGTCTCGGTGCTCGGCGCCGATCCCGCGCATGGCGACGAGCAGTGGCGGGCCAGGCTCGGGATCGTGCTGCAGTCCTGGCGCGACCACGGCAAATGGCGGGTAGGCGAGTTCCTCGCCCACCTCGGCACCTACTACGCCCCCTACGCCGTCCCCGGGATCTCGCGGCCTTGGGACCCCGACGAGCTGATCGAGAGAGTCGGCCTGACCGAGCACGCCGGAAAGAAGCTCAAGGCACTGTCGGGCGGCCAGCGGCGCAGGCTGGACGTGGCGATCGGCCTCGTGGGGCGCCCCGAGGTGCTGTTCCTCGACGAGCCGACCACCGGCTTCGACCCGCAGGCCAGGTCCGACTTCCACGCTCTCATACGCGACCTGGCCGACGCCCGCGAGACCACCGTCCTGCTCACCACCCACGACCTGGACGAGGCCGAGAAGCTGGCCGACCGCATCCTCGTACTGAACGGCGGCCGGATCGTCGCCGACGGCACCGCCGCCGAGCTGGCACGGCGGATCGCCGGCGAGGACGAGGTGCGCTGGGTGCGCGATAGGCGCCGGTACGTCGAGCGGACGCCCGACTCGACCACGTTCGCCCGCGAGCTGTTCGTCCGCCACGGCGACGACGTCCAGGAGCTGGAGGTCCACCGGGCCTCGCTGGAGCAGACCTACCTGGCGCTGGTGCGCGAGGCCGAGGAGGTGGCCCGATGAACGCGACCGTACTGCGCGCGGGCTGGTCCCGGGGCCTGATCGAGCTGCGGCAGTCGTTCACCAACGGCGCCGAGCTGTTCTCCCACTTCCTGTGGCCCGCCCTGATGGTGGCCACGCTGTTCTTCATCCGGGACCTGCCGGTCGGCGCTCTCCTGCTCGGCGCCGTGGCCTTACCCGGCATCCTCGGCATGAACGTCGCGACCGGCATGATCGGCATGAGCCAGCAGCTCACCGCCGACCGCGAGGACGGCACGCTGCTGCGCGCCAAGGCGACCCCGCACGGGATGCCCGCTTACCTGATCGGCAAGGTGATCTCGGTGTCCGGCGGCCTGCTGGCCGACCTGGTGATCTTCCTGGTGCCCGCCGTGCTCCTCGTCGAGGGCCTGCGGATCGGCCCGGAATCCTGGCCCGCTCTGGCCTGGGTACTGGCGCTCGGCCTGGTCGCGACCCTGCCCATCGGCGCGGTCCTGGGCTCGATGTTCACCACTGCCCGCGCCCAAGGGCTGGTCCAGCTGCCATTCCTCGCCGTGATCGGCATCTCCGGCATCTTCTACCCGATCACCGCACTGCCCGAGTGGTTGCAGTGGATCGCCCAGATCTTCCCCATCTACTGGATGGGGCTCGGCATGCGCTCGGCCCTGCTGCCGGACGCGGCGGTCGTCGTCGAGATCGGTGAGTCCTGGCGACACCTGGAGACCGCCGGAGTGCTGGGCGCCTGGGCGCTGCTCGGCCTGCTCATGGCGCCGGTCGTGCTGCGGCGGATGGCACGCGGGGAATCCGGCTCGACGGTGGCGGCACGCCGTGAGCGTGCCCTGCAGCGGATCGGGTGAAGGCCATGACCGTCACGACGGTGACCAGCCGATCCCTGACTCCGGACGCGGTGGTGCACTGCGGCTGGTGACACGTTCGTTTTCGCTGCCGATCCACCGACGTCAACCGGCAGCGCCCATTGACGTCCTCGCTGCCGACAACAAGACGATCTTCCGTAGCCGGTCCGGATGTTCATCTAACGAACGTTTGACGAACGCGAACAAGGACACCCCGCCGAACAGCGTCTCCGTGTGCCGTGTCCGGTTCGAGTGTTCATTTTGCCGTTCATCTTTGGTCGTCTTCCGCTACCGTTCGGATACCTCGCACGAGGTGTTTGATGAACGGAGGTGCTTCGCGATGGCGTTCATCGGCCTGGTCCGGGTCAGCACTGACAAGCACAAGACTCAGCGGCAGCACGACGCCCTCAGCCCGATCTGCCTGAAGGTCATCGAGGAGAAGACCAGCGGCAAGCTCGCCACCGCCGACCGGCCCGACCTTCTCACCGCGCTGTCCTACATCCGCGAAGGCGACCTGCTGACCGTCCAGGAGGTCGACCGGCTCGGCCGCAACCTCCTGGAAGGACTCATCGTCCTCAACGACCTGTTCCAGCAAGGCGTCGGCGTCAAGGTCCTGGAGGGCATCGCCGTCGGCGAGCACACCGAACGCTCCTTCATCCTCGACCTGGCCCTCGCCCTGGCCGAGGACCGCCGCCGCGACATCGTCCGCAAGACCAAGAACGGCCTGGAGACCGCCCGCAAGCAAGGCAAGGTCGGCGGCCGCCGACCCGTGGTCGACGACGACAGGCGCGCCGCGATACTCGACCGCCGCCGGCGCGGGGAATCCATCCGCACCATCGCTGCCGGGGTGAAGGTCTCCGTCGGGGGCGTCCACAAGACCCTCGCAGAGGCCAAGGCCTCATCCGATCCCGCAGCAGACGAAGACTGACCCGCCACCCGCATCAGAACGGCCAGTCACGGTAAGAGACGCCCGCCGGGCTCCTTATCGTGACTGGCCGCTTGGTTGCTGCTCAAGCCCCGAATACCGGGCCGACAAGGCGGGCCGGCGGCTGCGGGAACTGATACCGGCCGATGCCAAGGTCGTCCGGGACCGGCGCCGCACGGTGGTGAACGCCGCGGATCTGGTCACGGGCGACCTCGTGCTGCTGGAGGCGGGCGACCGGATCTCCGCTGATCTGGAGCTTGCCGAGACGCACGAGCTGGCGGTCAACGAGTCGATGCTGACCGGGGAGAGCGTGCCGCGCCGGCCTCGCGAGAAGGCCACCGTCTTCGCGGGGACCTTCGTCGTCGAGGGGGAGGCGGCCGCCGTCGTGACGGCCACCGGGCCACGCACCCGGCTGGCCGATCCGGCGTCCGCCGCCGAGATCATGCGCTCGGCCGTGCTCAGCTCGACCGGGCGGCTGGTGCGCGCGAACGGGCGGTGGAAGCCGGTGGGAGACCCGATGGAGGTGGCCCTGCACGCGCTGGCCCTGCGTGCCGGATCGAGCGAGGACGGGACGATCACCAGGCGCCTGCCGTTCGACCCCGTCCGCCGCCGCTCCTCGGTGATCGTCGACGGCGTGCTCCACCTCAAGGGCGCCCCTGACACGGTCCTGCCGCTGTGCGCGGCGGCGCCGGGGGCCGAACAGGCGCTGCAGGACATGCGCCGGCGAGGGCTTCGCGTCCTGGCCGTCGCCCGCCGCGCCGCCCCGGTGGTCTCCGCCGCGCAGACCGCCACGCAGACCGCCACGGACGTCGAGCGGGACCTGACGCTGCTCGGCCTGGTGGGCCTGGAGGATCCGCCTCGCGAGGACGTCGCGGAGGCGATCGAAAGGTGCCGCCTGGCCGGGATCAAACTCGCCATGATCACCGGCGACCCGCGGAGGCCGCCGTGGAGATGGCGGGCTTCGTCGCCGTGCTGATGCTGGGCGGTTGGACGCTGGGAGCCGAGCCGTCACCGGCTCTGCTCGCCGCGGCCTCCGGCACGGCTTTCGCCGCCGTGGTCCTCGGCCAGCTCGCCAACGCCTTCGCCTGCCGCAGCGAGACCCGGCCGATGGGGCGCCGGCGGTGGGCGGGCAACCCCCTGCTGCTCTGGGCGGTCGCGGTCGAGGCCGTGCTGCTGGTGGTCTTCCTCGGCGTGCCACCGCTGCCGGGCCTCCTCGGCGGATCGTTCCCCCCGCCCGCGGGCTGGGCGCTGGCGGCGCTGGCCGTTCCCGCCGTCGTGGGGGCCGACGCGCTGCACAAGGCGATTCAAGACAGGGAACGGGGCCGCACGGGGCGCCGGCTGGTCCGGCCGGTCCGGCCGGTCTGGCCGGTCTGGCCGGTCCGGCCGGTCTGGCCGGTCCGGCCGGTCTGGCCGGTCCGAGGCGCGGCGGCCCCTTCGCCGCCCGGTCAGGCCGAGAGGTGAAACACCTCACCAAAGGTCGAGAAAGGGTAGTCAAGGACTAAAAGTCCCTCCCGGGTGGATCCCCGCAACCCGATGGGGTGGAGGGAGCGGGTCCATGATGAAGGTATGGGTCCGGCCGGCCGTTTCGACGCCTTCCGCGCGCTGGCCAACCGGCGTGGACGTCCCGGTGCCCGGCTGGCGGAGGCGCTGACGGCGGCCCTGGCCAGGGCCGCCGCCGGATCGCCGGAAGGCCCGCAGGCGTGGGCACCCGAGGCGGCGAGGCGGCTCGGGCTGCCGGCGGCCGCCGGGCTGGGACCGGCCACCTTCTACGCCGACCTCGCCGCCCGGCACGGTCGCCGCCACGTGCGGGTCTGCACCGCCGCGGCCTGCTTCGCCGCCCGCGCCGGCTGCCACCTGGCCGAGGTCGAGAACGCGCTCGGTGCCGCCGCCGACAGCGCCGACCCCGATCCGCGGGTGTCGCTGCAGACGGTCCGCTGCCTGGGCTACTGCTACGCGGGCCCGGCCTGTCTCGACGGCGACACCCCCTGCACCGGCCCGGACCTCGCCGGCCAGCTCTCCGGCCGCCGACCGCCACGGGCCCCCTCGATCCCGGCCGCCGACGCCACCGGTGATCCGGTGGTGCTCGCCGGCGTCGTCGCCGGAGAGGCCTCCTGGCAGGTGTGGCCGCGAACGGTGGGGGTGCGCACCCCGGAGCAGATCCAGGCCGAGGTGGCGGCCTCCGGGCTGCGAGGGCGCGGAGGAGCCGGATTCCCGGTGGCCGCCAAGTGGGCGGCCACCGGCGGCTCACCCGACACCGTGGTGGTCGCCAACGGCGACGAGGGCGACCCCGGATCCTACGCCGACCGGCTGCTGATGGAGGCCGACCCGGAGCGGGTACTGGAAGGACTGGCCCTGGCCTGCCTGGCCTGCCATGCCCGCCGCGCCGTGGTGCTGGTGCGCTCGGAGTACCCGCGGGCGCTGGCCCGGATGCGGGCCGCGGTGCGGAAGGCCTACCAGGACGGGCACCTGGGACGCCGGATCCACGGCAGCGACCTGGAGCTCGACGTCGAGGTGGCCGAGGGCGCCGGCTCCTACGTGGCCGGCGAGGAGACCGCCCTGATCGCCGGGCTGGAGGGAGGACGCGGGTGCGCCCGGTCGCGGCCGCCCTACCCGACGCGGCAGGGCCTGTGGGACGCCCCCACCGTGGTCAACAACGTCGAGACGCTGGCCGCCCTCCCCTGGATCGTGCGGCGGGGCGGCGACGCGTACGCCCGTCGCGGCACGCGGGCCGAGACCGGCACGAAGCTGGTCTGCCTGTCCGAGCGGTTCGCCAGGCCCGGCTGCTACGAGGTCGAACTCGGCACCTCGGTGCTCGGCATCGTCAACGAACTGGGCGGCGGCCTGCGCGAGGGGGCGCGGCTGGGCGTTTTGCAGGTGGGCGGGCCGCTGGGCGGCTTCCTGGCCCCCGATCGGCTGGACGTGCCGCTGACCGACGCCGATCTGACGAGCCGCGGCGCGGCGCTCGGGCACGCCGGCCTCGTCGCCTTCGACCGGCGCGTGGAACCGCGGGAGGTGCTGCGGCACGTGTGGGAGTTCGCCGCCGCCGAGAGCTGCGGGGCCTGCTCGCCGTGCCGGGTCGGCTCCCGCCGCGGCCTGGAGATCACCGCCTCCGGTACGCCCCCCGGCGAGGAGTACGCGCGGCTGCTGCGGGTGATGGGCCAGGCCAGCCTGTGCGCCTTCGGGCGGCGGGTCCCCGCCGCCGTGCGCAGCCTCGCCCGCGCCTACGGGGACCGGCTGAAGGGGTGGGACCCGTGAGAGTCACCGTCGACGGCATCACCGTCCGGCCGGCCCAGGGCGCCTCGCTGCTCGCCGCGGTGCGCCTGGCCGGAGCCGAGCTGCCCACGCTGTGCCATGACGACCGGCTGACCCCGGAGGGCTCCTGCCGCACCTGCCTGGTGAGATCGGGCGGGAACGTGGTGGCCGCGTGCGTGACCCCGGCCGTCGACGGCACGGTGGTCGAGGTCGCCGGCGACGCGTTGCGGGCGCTGCGCCGCGAGGCCGTGGAGGTGATCGTCGCGGCCCTGCCGCCCTACGCGCTGGACGGCGGTGTGGACGACCGCGAGCTGGCCCGGGTCTGCCACGCGATGGGGATCGCGCCGCAGGCCGCCCAGGGGCGCGGTGGCCGGGGCCGCGACGACAGCCACCCCTACGTCCACCTGGACCGGGATCTGTGCATCGCCTGCGGCCGGTGCGTGCGCATGTGCGCCGAGGTGCAGGGCACGTTCGCCCTCACCCTGACAGGCAGGGGCGCCGACACGGTGGTCGCCCCCGGCACGGGCGGGCCGTGGGCGCAGTCCGACTGCGTCGCCTGCGGCGGCTGCGTCGACACCTGCCCCACCGGGGCGCTCACCGAGCCCGGACTGCCGCTCGGCGGCGGGACGGCGGCCCCGGCACGGACGGTGACACGGACGGTGACCACGTGCGGCTACTGCGGCGTCGGCTGTTCTTTGGAGGTACTCACCCGTGAGGGCCAGGTCGCGGCCGTCCTGCCGGACCACGAAGGCCCGGTCAACCGCGGGCACGCCTGCGTCAAGGGCCGCTTCGCCCACGGCTTCCTGCGTTCCCCCGAACGCCTCGCCCGGCCGTTGCTGCGCCGCGACGGCCGCCTGGAGCCGGTGACCTGGCAGGAGGCCCTGGAGCACGTCGCCCGCGGCCTGCGGGCCGCCGTCGCCGCCGGCGGCCCCGACGCGGTGGCGGCGATCTCCTCGGCGAGGGCCACCAACGAGGAGAACTATCTGATCCAGAAGTTCATGCGGGTCGCGGTCGGCACCAACAACATCGACAACTGCTCCCGGCTCTGCCACGCCCCCTCGGCCGCCGGGCTGACCGCCTCGTTCGGCCTGTCCGGCGGCACCGACACCTTCGACGACGTCGAGACGGCCGACTGCCTGCTGCTGGTGGGCGCCAACCCGATCGAGGCCCACCCGGTGATCGGCGCACGGCTGCTGCAGAAAGTCCTGCGCGGGGCGCGGCTCGTCGTCGCCGACCCCAGGGCCGTCGGGCTGGCCCGCTACGCCGACGTGCACCTGCGGCCCCGCCCCGGAACCAATGTCGCCCTGTTTCACGGGCTGGCGCACACGCTCTGGGCCGAAGGCCTGGCCGACGAGGAGTTCCTGCGCCGCCGCGCCGGAGGCCTGCCCGAGCTCCTCGCACTGCTCACCGACTACCCGCCGGACCGGGTGAGCGCCCTGACCGGCGTCCCCGCCGAGGACCTGGTCGCCGCGGCCCGGCTCTACGGGCGGGCCGAACGACCGGCGATCATCTACGGGCTGGGGGTCACCGAGCACCTGCACGGCACCGACGGAGTACGCGCCCTGGCCAATCTGGCGATCCTGCGCGGTGCGGTCGGCACGGCGCGCGGCTTCGGGGTGAACCCGCTGCGCGGCCAGAACAACGTCCAAGGCGCCTCCGACATGGGCGCGCTGCCCGATGTCCTGCCCGGGTACGGCAAGGTGACCGATCCGCTCGCCCGGGCCAGGGCCGAGGACGTGTGGGGGGCGCCGGTGCCGGACCGGCCCGGGATGCGCATCCCGGAGATGTTCGCGGCCGCCCGCGCGGGAGCGCTTGGGGCACTGTGGATCGTGGGGGAGGACGTGTGCGCCACCGACCCGGACGCCACCCGGGTGGCCGAGGCACTGGAGGCCTGCCCGCTCGTCGTCTGCCAGGAGCTGTTTCTGTCCCAGACCGCCCGCCGCGCCGACGTCGTGCTGCCGGCCGCGTCCTGGCTGGAGAAGGACGGCACCTTCGTCAACTTCGACCGCCGCTTCCAACGGGTGCGTCCCGCCCTGGCCCCGCCGGGAGAGGCCATGACCGACTTCGCGGTCGTGCACGCCCTGGCCTCGGCGCTGGGGGTGGATCTGGGCTGCCGGACGCCGGCCGAGGCGCTGGCCGAATGCGGCCGGGTGACGCCCCTGTTCGCGGGGCTGTCCCACGAACGCCTGGACCGGGAGGGCGCCATCGCGTGGCCGTGCCCCGATCCCGGCGGCCCCGGGCAGGCCAGACTCCACCGGGAGCGGTTCGCCACCCCCGACGGGCGGGCGCACCTGGCCGCCTGCCCCTATCTCCCGCCGGGGGAGAACCCCGACGACCACTACCCGGTGATCCTGGTGACCGGACGGCGCTGGGCCCACTACAACTCCGGCGGGATGACCCGCCGCACGGGCAACATCCTGCTGGATGACACCGACCGGCTCGACCTGCACCCCGCCGACGCCGCCCGGTACGGTCTTCGCGACGGCCACCCGGTCACGGTGGAGAGCCGCCACGGCCGCGCCACGCTGACCGCCAGTCTGAGCGACGACCTGGTGCCCGGACAGGTCTTCTGCGCCTTCCACTTCCCCTCCAGCGGGGTCAACACCCTGACCTCCGATCACGCGGACACCGTGACGTCGTGCCCGGAGTACAAGGTGACCGCGGTGCGGCTGATCCCCGGGCCCGCCGCCGCGGCGCGACGGGGTGAATGACCCTCGCGCGTCGCCCGGATCACCGGCGGGCCCGTCCCGGGCCGGCCGGCGGGTGCGGTCCCGTGCCGAAAGGCAGAAGGTCCCACGAGGACGGGACCTTCCGCCCTGCTGATGAGGCTCGGCATCGCCGAACGATGGAACAGAGGTGAGGACCATGACGAGACAACGCGGGATCGTCGCCGGCTATGACGGTTCGGACTTCTCCCTGCGGGCCCTGGAATGGGCGACGGAGGAGGCGGAGTGCCGCAGGCTCCCGCTCACCGTCGCCTACGCGTGGCGGTGGCCGTACGGCGAGGCCGACGGCGAGGCCAGGCTCCATCTGAGCAAGGCGGCCGAGCACGTGCTGCTCCACGGCGCCAAATGCGCCCACGCGCACTCCGCGGTCGTCGAGGTGGTGACCGACCTTCACGAGGGCTCGGCCGCGCAGCGGCTCGTCGAGCTGTCCGCCGACGCGGAACTGCTCGTGGTCGGCGCCCATGACCAGGGGGTGACCGCCCGGTTCATGATCGGCTCTGTCGCGGCGTTCGTGGCGGCCCGCGCCCGATCTCCGGTGATCATCGTGCGTGAAGCGGGCCGGGTGCCCGTACTGCCGCGACCGGGGCCCGTCGTCGTGGGTGTCAAGGACACCACGGCCGACGCGGTGCTGGATTTCGCGTTCCAGGAGGCGGCCCTGCGGCGTCTGCCCCTGTGGGTGGTGCACGCCGGTCACCCGCGCCAGCTGGCATGGGGCATCGCCATGGCCCACGTGCCCGATCTCGAAGACTCGGCCCGGGCCTGCCGCGAGCGGGTGGAGGAGCGTCTCGCGCCGTGGCGGCAGAAGTACGCGGACGTCCACCTCGAGGTGCGTTCGGCCACGACCGCGCCCAGGGAGGCTCTGCTGGCCTCGTCGGCCGAGGCCGGCCTCGTCGTGGTCGGCAGGGGCCGTACGGCAGCTCGCACCGGCCACCTCGGAGCGATCCCCGGATCCATGGTCAGGCACGCGTCCTGCCCCGTGGCCGTCGTGCCGTCCCGCGAGGAGCACGGCTCCTCGCCCACGCCGCCCACCGGGTAGGCGAGGGCACCAGGAGGGCACCAGGAAGGCACCGCGCGGTTGGCACGAGGTCCACGGTGGATGTGCCGCCGATTTGCCCGTTTATACCCCCCTGGGTATGGTGAAGCCATGGAACTGAAAGAGTCGATGCTCGGCGACGCCGTCACCCGCCTGCGGCGGGCTCAGGGTCAGCTCGGTGGCGTGATCGCGATGATCGAGGCGGGGGAGGACTGCGAGAAGGTCCTGACCCAGCTCGCCGCCGTCTCCAAGGCGCTGGACCGGGCCGGCTTCAAGATCGTGGCCACCGGGATGCGCTACTGCGAGGCCGCAGAAAGTCGCGGCGAGCAGGCTCCTATGGACAGAGGTCAGCTGGAGAAGCTGTTCATGGCGCTGGCCTGATCCTCCTCCCGGCCTGATCCCTCTCCTGGCCGGACCCGATCGATTTCGGGTACGACCATGTCGTGCAGATACCCCCCCGGGTATATGGAAAGCAGGGGGTCCGTCTCCGCCGTCGGGGCGCCGCCGCCTGACGGCGGGCCGGCGATTCCCTGACGGCCGGATCCGGGCCGGGAGAGGGGAAGCCGGCCGGACTGTTCCTTTTTTTGCCCCCCGAATACCCCCCGGGGTATATGAAACACGAAAGGCACACCTCATGGAAATCGTCTCCTTCCGCACACCCGGACTGGGCGACCAGTCCTATCTGCTCACCCACGAAGGCAAGGGCGTGCTGGTCGACCCCCAACGCGACATCGACCGCTTCCTGGCCGCCGCGGCCGAACGCGACGTGGATCTGCGCTTCGTGCTGGAGACCCACCTGCACAACGACTACGTCTCCGGCGGCCGACAGGCCGCTCACCGCACCGGTGCCGAGCTCGTGCTTCCCGCGGCGGCGGCGGCCGCCTACCCGCACACGCCCGCCTTCCACCTGGAGGACATCCCCGGCGAGCACGGCCTGTCCCTGCGCCCCATCCACACCCCCGGACACACCCCGGAGCACACCTCCTACCTAGTACTGATCGACGGCGAGCCGATGGCGGTCTTCTCCGGCGGCAGCCTGCTGGTCTCCTCCGCCGGCCGCCCGGACCTGCTCGGGCCCGAACGGGCACGCGCCCTGGCCCGCCACCAGTACGGCTCGCTGCGCCGCCTGGCCGATCTGCCGGGCAACGTCCGGCTGCTGCCCACCCACGGCGAAGGCTCCTTCTGCACCACCACCGGTGCGGGCCGCCACACCTCCACCATCGCCGAGGAGAACACCGGCAACCCGCTGCTGGCCATCGCCGACCGCGAGAGCTTCGCCGACCACCTGCTGGCCGACCCCATGCCGATTCCCGCCTTCTACCGGTACATGGGTCCCGCCAACACCCTCGGCGTGCCACCCATGCCCGCGACCGACGTGCCGGTGCTCACCCTGGAGCAGGCACCCGACCGGGCCCGCCTGCTGGACATCCGGCCCCGGGCCGTTCAGGCCTCCGGCCTGCTGCCCGGCTCGGTGGGCATCGAGCTCGGCACCGACTTCGGCAGCTGGGCCGGCTGGCTGCTGCCCTACCAGACCCCGCTCGTCCTGGTCGCCACCCCCGGCCAGGACACCCGCGAGGCGATCACCCAGCTCGCGCAGATCGGTATCGACACCGTGCTCGGCGTCGTCACCGACCTCGGCCAGGCGGCCACCTCGAGCTTCGAGCTGCTGGAGCTGCCCGCCTTCGCCGCCCGGCTGACCGCGCCCGGCGCGCAGTTGCTGGACGTTCGGATGCCCAGCGAGCAGCGAGCCACGCCGCTGCCCGGGGCCGTCGAGCGTTTCCTGCCCGACCTGGTGTTCGACGGTGTTCCCGCCGAGCTGGACCCGCAACGACCGGTCCTGCTCGCCTGCGGCTCCGGCAGGCGCGCCTCCATCGCGGCCGGCCTGCTGCTTCAGTCCGGCTACCAGCCGGTCGTGCTGACCGGCGCCGGCGCGGCCGACCTGCGTGAACAGCTCGCAGCCACCTGACCGCCCCTTGACCCGCCATTCCTCCTGAACGACAAGGACCCCAAACGAATGACCTCCATCCCTTCCATGGACGTGTCCGCCGCCCGCGCGCTCATCGCGGCCAACCCCGACGTGCTCGTGGTCGACGTGCGGACCCCGGGCGAGTACGCCACCTGCCATATTCCCGGTGCCATCAACCTTCCGCTCGACCAGGTCGACGCCCATCTGAACCGGATCGTCGCCGACGCCGGCGGCCAGTTGCTCCTGGTATGTCAGGCCGGTGGACGCGCGACCCAGGCCTGCGCCAAGCTCGCCGGCGCCGGCCTGAGCGGCTCCACGGTCCTGACCGGCGGCATGAACGCCTGGAAAGCGGCCGACGGCCCCACCTCCGGCGCCAATGACAACGACGCGTCGCGCTGGGGCCTGGAGCGGCAGGTGCGCCTGGTCGCCGGTGGCATCGTCGCCTCCTCGGTGCTGGCCAGCGTCTGGTGGCCGCCGGCCCGCTACCTGGCCGGGTTGATCGGTGCCGGGCTGACCTTCGCCGCCGTCACCGACACCTGCGCCATGGGCATGGCCCTGGCCAGGCTGCCCTACAACCGGGGACCGCGCTTCGACGCCGAGGCCACGCTGCGACGGCTACGTGGCGGGCCCCCGGCCGAGCAGGCGACCTCGTGACCGCAACCCTGGCCCTCACCGCGGCGGCGGCCGCCGCGGTGGGCGTGGCCCTCGGCCTGTTCGGCGGGGGAGGCTCCATCCTCATGGTGCCCATGCTCATGTACATCGCCGGAGTACCGGGCAAGAGCGCGATCGCCATGTCCTTGCTGGTGGTCGCGGTGACCAGCGTCACCGCACTCATCTCCCACGCCCGCGCGGGCCAGGTGCGCTGGCGTACCGGACTGATCTTCGGCGCGGCCGGCATGGCCGGCGCCTACGGCGGAGGCCTGGTCGGGCCGCATCTGCCCGAGCGACTGCTGCTCGGCGCGTTCGCGGTGATGATGGTGACCACCGCGATCGCCATGATCCGCGGGCGTCGGGCCTTCGACGGGGAAACGCGGGAGCATCTGCCCCTCAGCAAGATCATCCTGGACGGGGTGATCGTCGGCGTCGTCACCGGCCTGGTCGGCGCGGGCGGGGGCTTCCTCGTGGTGCCCGCGCTCGTACTGCTCGGCGGCATGCCGATGGCTGCCGCCGTTGGCACCTCCCTGCTGGTCATCAGCATGAAGTCACTGGCCGGGCTGGCCGGCTACCTGAGCACGGTCAGCATCGACTGGCATCTGGCGGCCGTGGTCACCGTCGCCGCCGCGGTGGGCGGGCTGCTCGGCGGCCGACGCGCCGAGCAGGTCAGCCCCGATCGGCTACGCAAGGCGTTCGGCTGGTTCGTCCTGGTGATGGGCGCGTTCGTGATGGCCCAGCAGATCATCGCGCCGGCCTGAGCCGGCGGACCGCCGCGTCGACAGCCGCGGCGGGGGTCGGAAGTCCCTGACGGACGGGTCTTTGGGCCGCTGCGGAAAGCGCCGCCGGCCGGTGGAATGGAGGGGAGAGGCCAAGGAGGCCAAGGAGGTCGGCATGGCAGCGCATGTGGTGGTGGGTGTGGACGGTTCGTCTCCCGCGGACAGTGCGGTCGAATGGGCCGTTGACGACGCGGTGCGGCGCGGGTGCGCCTTGAAGATCGTTCATGTGTGCGAGCCGTGGCCCGGTGACATCCCGCTCCAGACCCCGCCGGGTTTTCGTGATTCCGTCGCCGAGTACGGCCAGGGGGTGCTGGAGGGCGCGGCCGCGCTGGCGCGGGGGCGTGCGCCGCGTCTGGAGGTGGAGACCCTGCTGGAGGCGGGCCGGGTGGGCGAGATCCTGCGGCGTGAGGCCGAGGACGCCGAGCAGGTCGTGCTGGGCAGCCGCGGGCTGGGCGGGTTCACCGGGTTGCTGCTCGGATCGGTCTCTTTGGCCCTGGCCGGGCACGTGGCCACCCCGGTGGTGGTCGTCAGGGACGTACCGGAGCGGACCTACGACCGGGTCGTGGTGGGCTTCGACGGCTCCGACCATTCGGCGGTGGCGCTGGAGTACGCCTTCGAGGAGGCCGCCCGGCGCGGCGCCGGGCTGCGGGCGATCCACACCTGGCAGATGCCCGTGGTGGGACCGGGCGCCCTGGTCTACACCCCCCTGGTCGAGGACCTCCTCGCCGCCGAGCGGCAGGTGTGTGCCGGCACGCTCACCCCGTGGCGGGAGAAGTACCCGCAGGTCGAGGTGGAGCAGACGCTGGTCTGCGGGCATCCGGTCGGTGTCCTTTGCGAGGCCTCGGCCGCCGCGGACCTGGTCGTCGTCGGTTCCCGGGGGCTGGGCAGGTTCGGCTCGGCGATGCTGGGCTCGGTCGGCCACGGCGTCCTGCATCACGCCCGCTGTCCCGTCGCGGTGGTCCGGGCCCGGGGGGAGGCGTGATGGACATCGGTGCCCTCACCGTGGCGCAGGTGATGAGCCGTACCCTGGTCGCCGTCGATCTTGAGGAGTCCCCGCTGCTGGCGTGGGAGATCATGCGTCGTGCGGGGGTCCATCACCTGCCGGTCCTCGACGGGCATGGCTGCCTGCGCGGGATTTTGACCCGTGAGGACCTCACCGCCCACTGGTCCGGCGGCCCGGTCGAGCAGTCGCAGGTGCGGGTTCGCGCGCTGCTGGCCGACCGCCGCCGCCCGCACACCACGCCCGGCACGCCCCTGGCCGACGCGGTGGCCGCGATGCTCGACGCCGGCGTCGACGCGATCGGGGTCATCGGGGAGGATCACCGGCTGGCCGGGATGATGACCGCCACCGACGTGCTACGGGCCGTGGCCGGCCGCCTCCCCGAGCACCGGGAACCACCCGAGCTGATGACGGGAATGTTCCGCCTGGTCCCGGTCCTGCCCTCCCACGTCCCCGCGGGATGAGGCAGAGACCCTGCCCTTGACGTGACATCACGGTCATACCTGGAGGGTGTTCTCATGAGGCGAGAGGTCATCGTCGCGTTCGACGGGTCGCCACACAGCCGTGGCGCGGTCGAATGGGCGGCGCTGGAGTGCGGGGCGCGATGGGCGAAGCTGACCGTCTGCCATGTCTGGGACGGTCCGCACGCCGAACGCGAGGCGGCGATCACCGAGCAGCGGCGCCGGCACGCGGGCCGCGTCCTGTTCGAAGGTGTGCAACTGGCCGAGCGGCTGCTGCCGGGCCGGGACGTGGGCTCGATCCTGGCCCGGGGAGCCCCCGGGTCGGAGCTGGTCGCGCTCAGCCGGACGGCGAAGACCCTGGTGATCGGATCCCGGGGTCTCGGCGGGCTCACCGGGCTGCTGCTCGGCTCGGTGAGCGCTCATGTCGCCGCCCACGCGTTCTGCCCCGTGCTGGTCATCCCGCCGCACGTCACCCCACAGGTGTCACACCTCTCAGCCGACCGCAGGACCCCGAAGCTCAGGTCGTTCCCGGGCCCGGACTTCGGGCTCGGTGAGCCAAGGCCCGCGCCGAGCGAGTAGGCGACCAGCTCGCCGCCCGGGCCCGGACCGCTCAAGACGACCCCGAACGTGCCGGTGCGGGCCGCCACGCTCATCGGCGGGCCCAAGGTCCTGATCGAAACAGACCTCCGTCCCTGGGCCGGGACGGCTACCCGCAGGAGGCTTGGACGGTGAGACGTTGGGGCACCATCGCCTTCCTCGCGGTGACCACGTGCGGGCTGCTGGCCGGAGGCGCACTTCACCTGGCCGGAGCGGGTACCGTCGCCGATCTTCTGTGGGCGGCGGTCACCGGCGTCGCCCTGGTGCCCGCCGCCGGATGGGTGATCTCGGCGCTGCGAAGCGGCCGGCTGGGCGTGGACGCCATCGCCGTACTCGCCCTGGCGGGGGCACTCGCCGTAGGGGAATATCTCGCCGGCGCCCTGATCGGCGTGATGCTGGCCACCGGCCGGGCACTGGAGGACCACGCCCTGCGCCGGGCCCGCCGGGACCTGACCGCCCTGTACGAACACGCGCCGCGCTCGGCCCGGCGTTACCGGGACGGGACACCCGCCCCGGTACGGGTCGAACAGGTGCGGCCCGGCGACCTGCTGCTGGTTCCCCATGGCGAGACGGTCCCCGTCGACGGGGTGATCGCGGGAGAACCGGCGCTGCTGGACGAGTCGGCCCTGACCGGAGAGTCGATCCCGGTGAAGCGCGCCAGGGGGGAAAGCGCGCGCAGCGGTGTCGTGAACGCCGGCTCCGCCTTCGATCTGCAGGCCACCCGCACCGCGGCCGAGAGCACCTACGCCGCAGTGGTGCGCCTGGCGCGGCAGGCGGAAACGGACAGCGCCCCCGTCGTGCGGCTCGCCGACCGGTTCGCCGCCTGGTTCCTGCCCGTCACCCTCCTGCTGGCGGGGGCCGCCTGGCTGCTGTCGGGCCAGGCGGTACGGGCCGTCGCCGTACTGGTCGTGGCCACCCCCTGCCCGCTGCTGCTCGCCGCACCCGCGGCCATCGCCTCCGGGCTGTCTCGTACGGCACGGCACGGCGTGGTGGTCAAGGGCGGGGGAGCGCTGGAAAGGCTGGGGCAGGCACGCACGCTGATCATGGACAAGACCGGAACGCTGACCGCCGGACGCCCCCGGGTCGTCGACGTCGTGGCCGCACCCGGCGCCCGCGCCGACGACGTGCTGCGCTGGGCCGCCGCGGTGGATCAGATCTCCTCCCACGTCCTCGCCGCCGCGATCGTCGAGACCGCCCGCGCCCACCGGGCCGAGCTGCCGCAGCCGGCCGAGGTCCTGGAGAGGCCCGGCACCGGCACCGCGGGGGTGGTGCAGGGCCACCGGATAGAGGTCGGCAAGGCGACGACCTCCTCCTCGGACTCCTCCTCGGAGTGGGAACGAGCTCAGCGGGCGCGGGCCGCGCTGGACGGCGCCATGACCGTCTGGGTGACCGTGGACGGCAAGACCGCGGGCGTGATCCTGCTCCGCGACGCCGTACGGGCGGATGCGGCACGGACCCTGCGGCGGCTGCGCACCGCAGGGATCGAGCGGGTGATCATGCTCACCGGGGACCGGGCCGAGGTCGCCGAGAGCGTGGGCACGGTGCTCGGCGTCGACCAGGTGCTGGCCGAGCAGAGTCCCGAGGCCAAGGTGCGGGTGGTCCGGCAGGAGACGGCCAGGGCGGTGAGCGTGATGGTGGGCGACGGGATCAACGACGCCCCGGCCCTGGCCGCCGCCGACGTCGGGGTCGCCATGGGCGCCCACGGCTCGGCCGCCTCCACCCAGGCGGCCGACGTGGTGCTCACCACCGATCGCCTGGATCGGCTCGCCGACGCCATGGACGTCGCCCGCCGCTCCCGACGCATCGCCGTGCAGAGCGCGAGCGCGGGGATGGCCCTCTCGCTGCTGGCCATGATCGTGGCGGCGGCCGGAGCGTTGCCGCCGGCGGCCGGCGCCCTGCTGCAGGAGGCCATCGACGTGACGGTGATCCTCAACGCGCTGCGGGCCCTGCGTCCCGCCCGGGGAACCCGCACGGTGGTCGACGCCACCACCGAGTCCCTGCTGCGCCGCTTCAAGATGGAGCACTCCTCCTTGCGGCCGCCCCTGGAACTGATCCGGGAGACCGCCGACGAGCTGGCCGGCAATCCCACGGCGCAGGCCCTCGGCCGCCTGAGGGAGGTTCACGCCTTCCTCACCGAACGCCTGCTCCCGCACGAACGGGCCGAGGAACAGCGGCTCTACCCGGCGATGGGACGCGTTCTCGGCGGCCCCGAGGTCACGATGACCATGAGCAGGGCACACGCGGAGATCGAACGGCTCGTACGCCGGCTGGGGCGCCATCTGGCTCTCGCCGAGGACGGCGGAGTGCACCCGGAGCAGCTCGACGACCTGTGCGCCTGCCTCTACGGCCTGCACGCGGTCCTGCTGCTGCATTTCGATCAGGAGGAGGAGGCCTACTTCTCGCTGGCCTCCTTGTGAACACCGGTTCGCGGGCGGGGCAAAGGCCGGCCCGCCCGGAACGAGACAGACCATAAGTCCTTCTGATCAGGGGACTTTCGCCGCTGACGCTTTCCGGACCGCTTTGCGATGGTTGCAGGGAGGAGGTGCGTCATGAAGGTCAGGGAAATCATGGGCGCCGTGGCGATCGCGGTGCGGCCGGAGGCGACGTTCACCGAGATGGTCGACGCCATGCGGCGCTTCAAGGTCGGCGCGCTCACCGTCATCGACGCCGACGATCACCCGATCGGAGTGGTCGCCGACGATGATCTCCTGCTCAAGGAGACCGATTCCGGCGCGCGCACCGCCAGCGTCTTCGACAGTCGCAAAAGACGCCAGGAGCATCGCAAAGCCGCGGGCGCCACGGCCAGGCAGATCATGACCACCCCTGCGATCACCATCACGAAGGACGCCACCGTCCGGGACGCGGCGCGGCTGATGCACCGGCACCGGATCAAGCAGCTGCCGGTGATCGACGCGGTCACCGGGCGCCTCACCGGCACCGTCCACCAGAGCGATCTGCTCAAGATCTTCGTCCGCCCGGTCGAGGAGATCGAACGCGAGGTCACCAAGATCTGTGAGCGGCTCGCCGTCGATCCGGAGACGATGGTCGTCGGCGTCGAGGCGGGAGTGCTCACGCTGAGAGGCCGCATCGCCTTCCGGTCACAGATCGCACCCCTGGTCGCGGCGGCACGCGA
Organism: Streptosporangium sp. H16; assembly: GCF_051918855.1. NCBI lineage: Bacteria > Bacillati > Actinomycetota > Actinomycetes > Streptosporangiales > Streptosporangiaceae > Streptosporangium > Streptosporangium sp. H16. The sequence continues at coordinate 8,643 of NZ_JBPXMD010000061.1, read as the reverse complement.
GATCGACGGCGTCCTCGACGTCGAGAACGCCCTCACCTGCCGATCCGATGACCTGGCCCCCGTTCCGCCATTCCTGTGACAGAGGTGAGATCGTGAACGCCCATACAACAGAGGAGATCACCTCGGTGCTCCGCACGGCGGTCCAGGCCGCCACGTGGGCGCCGTCGGTGCACAACACCCAGCCCTGGTCCTTCGGCGTCGACGGCGACGAGATCGCACTGCGTGCCGACAGCGACAGGAAGCTGCGCGCCGGCGATCCCAGCGGCCGGGAGCTGCTGATCAGCTGCGGTGCGGCCCTGACGAACGTGCGGCTCGCGTTGCGCGTGCTCGGTCACGAGCCGCGGGTGCGCGTGCTGCCCGACCCCGACCGGCCGGCCCTGCTGGCCACGGTGCGGCCGGGAACGGCCGTGGCCGCCGATGAGAACACCCGGCTGCTGCACGCCGAGATCGAGCGCCGCCGCACCCACCGGGCCGGATTCACGCAGTTGCCCGTACCGGAACCTCTCATCGAGGCGCTGGTGGCCGAGGCGGGCGGGGAGGGGGCGCGGCTGACGCCGGTCCGCTCCGAGCCGGCGATCAGGGTGCTTTCCGCGATCACCTGCGCCGCCCAGGACGTGCAGTCCCAGGACCGGCCGCTGTCGCTGGAGGTGATCGGCTGGGCGCGGCCGCCGGGCAGCCCTCGCAAGGACGGCGTGCCGGCCGAGGCCTATCCGCGCGCCCCCCGGCAGACCCACCCGCACTTCGCCCAGCGCGACTACGCCCACGGCCGCCCCTGGGGCAGCGACGCCGACCAGTCCTTCTCCGCCTCCACCGGCGTCGTGGCGGTCCTGACCACCGAGGGCGACACCCGCCAGGACTGGATCGCGGCCGGCCAGGCACTGCAACGGGTCCTGCTGCACGCCTCCGCCTACGGTCTCAGCGCGGCCTTCCACACCCAGGCGCTGGAGATGTTCCACCTGAGGGAGTTCCTGCGCCAGGAGCTGTGCTCGCAGGAGTACCCCCAGATGATCATGCGGTTGGGCATCACCTTCGACGACAGCCAGGGCGTCCGCCGTCCGGTCACCGAGGTGCTGGAGGAACGCTGACCGAACCGGCCGGCAGCCCCGGGGACGCGGTGCGGCGGTCGGCTACGGGGCGCCGGTGGCGGACGGGGCCGCCGGGTCGCCGGCGCCGAGTGCGCGATCGCTGTCCGCAGGACCGCCGGTACCGCGTGTGCTGCGCAGGCTCCACACGATCGACACCGTGATCGTTGCCACGATCACGCCCAACGTCACCGGGATGGGCAGTTTCCCGATCGGGGTCTCGGACAGGATGAGCTTGACGCCGGCGAAGGCCAGCAGCACGGCGAGGCCATAGTGCAGGTGCACGAAGCGGCGCAGCAGCCCGGCCAGGCAGAAGTACAGGCTGCGCAGGCCCAGGATGGCGAACGCGTTGGCGGCCCAGACGATGAACGTGCTGGTGGTGATGGCCAGGATCGCGGCGACGGAGTCGATGGCGAAGATCAGGTCGGTGGTCTCGACGGCGATCAGGACGACGAGCAGCAGGGTGGCGACGCGTTTGCCGTTGACGCGGGTGAAGAACCTGTCGCCGTGGTAGGTCGCGTCGGTGGGAATGACCCGCCGGACCAGGCGCACCACGGGGTTGCGGTCCGGTGGGCTCTGCTCATCGTGGCGGAAGGCCATCTTGTAGCCGGTGTAGATCAGGAACGCGCCGAAGACGTACGCGGTCCAGAAGAACGTCTCGAGCAGTTCGGCACCGACGAAGATGAACACCAGCCGGAACATCAGCGCCCCGATCACGCCCCAGAACAGCACCTTGTGCTGCACCGCCGCCGGTACGGCGAAATAGGAGAAGATCAGCGCGAAGACGAAGACGTTGTCGATCGACAGCGCCTTCTCGATCAGATACCCGGCGTAGTAGGTGCCGGCCACGTCGCCGCCCTGCCACGCCCACAGGATCACACCGAACAGCAGTCCTGCGGCGATCCAGATACCGGACCAGACGGCGGCCTCACGGAAGCCGATGACGTGATTGTCGCGGTGCAGGAACAGATCGGCCGCGAGCATCGCGGCGATCGCCAGCATCAGCACCGCCCAGACCCACCAGGACACAGACAACGGGAAGACCTCTCGACCGGCCGGACCTCCGCGCGGAGGCCGGCGCTGCCGGACGAAGGTCTCCCCGGGCCACCGCACCGGTGGCTGCGCCGCCGAGACCCGGATCTGCCGGGTCCGTGCTGACGGCGGCGCGTCGAACGTCGGGTACTCCCCCTCAAACTACGACCAACTATTCACGAAGTTCTGTTCGTATGTCAAGGGCTGGGACGCGGAAATCACGATGCTGCTTTCGTGTCTTCGCGTGCGTACATTGAGGGGTGACATGCCCCCCGGCCAGACCGTACGGATGGTGATCATGTGTCTCCCGCAGCCCGGGCCAGATCGGCTCACGAGGTGAAGGAGTGGACGTTCCTGACCAATCACGCCCACGTGCTGCTGGCCATCGCCAGAGAGCCGACCGCCCGGCTGCGTGACGTCGCCGAAGCCGTCGGCATCACCGAACGCGCCGCGCAGGCCATCGTCGCCGACCTCGAAGCCGCCGGCTACCTGCACCGTGAACGCGTCGGGCGGCGCAACGAGTACACCATCAACCCGGCCGGGCGTTTCCGTCATCCCGCGGAGGCCGATCGGCGCATCGGCGACCTGCTCGCCCTGTTCACCGATTCCCGGCTCACCGGGCAATGACCGGACCGGCGGAGAACGAACGTTCGCGACACACCTAATGATCTCGGGTGACCTCCGGCGAAGTAGCCGTGCTCGGCCGTACTGTCATCACGGGGGAGCCGGGAGGGGCGCCGACCGCTGTGTTCCGCCTCGGACCCGTGCCGCTCACCGCCGAGGAGCCACTCTTGACACGTTCGCGCAAGCGCTGGAGTGACCTCGCCGGGCAGCGGCCAGCAGCGGCCGGCCAGGCACGCTCGGGCAGGTACGACCTGCGGTCGATCAACGCCCGCCCACGCGGGCAGGCATACGCCAAGAACACGCCGACCTAGCTGTTTTCGATGCGCGCCGCGGGCCGGATCGAGGTCATCCGGGCAGGTGACCGATGGCCCCGATCGCCGAAGCGGCGCTCACAGTGCCGGGGTTCGGTCGCCTGCCGGTTACACGACGGACGACTCAGGCGTGTCCGAGGCCGTGCGCGATGAGCCGATCCGGAAGACGGGATGCGATTCGGCGATCGCCGCGAAAGCCTCCAGCGAGGAATCTCGGGTGACCGGCAGGTGTGGCCGGGCGCCGGGCGCCAACGTCAGGTAACGGCGCAGAATCGGGGCACGTGCACCGGGGCCGACCTCCTGAAGCACGATCGGTCGGCGTCGGCCCCGGTGCAGGACCGCCCGGCCGCCGGCGGCGCGGACGTTGCGGACCCAGTTGGCGTCGTTGCCGAGCATGGACACGAGGTACTCCTGGCCTTCGTGGTCGGCCACCACCACCGGGACCGCGATCGTCCGGCCGCTGGAGCGGCCGCGTATCTCGAGCGTGACCGCCCGGCGAGGTGCGAGCAGCCCGGTCGAGTGCTGCAGGGCGGCCAGGCGATTCAGCGCCCGTGCCGCCAGATGGGGGCGGCCTCCGCGGTACATCCACCGTTTGACCGCGTACAGTCGGCCGAGGATGCCCGATCTCGGGTGGTCCGGCTTGACTGTCATCGTCCCTCTCTTGTCATCATCAGGAGTGTTCTTGTGGTGTCCTCGCGAGAGGCGAGGCGTTTTCAGGGCTGGCGTGTTTCGAGCAGTATGTTCGGATAGCCCGGCGCGGGGCCGTCCAGCAGCAGGGTCAGCGAGGCCACGCTCAGCGCGTCCGCCTGGTGGGCGTGCACCACGGCCGTTGCCGACAGTTCTTGGCCCGTGGTCCTTCCCGTGGCCTCGAACGCGTCCAGGAGCGTGGCGCCGGCCTGCGCCGCCCAGCCGACCAGTCGACCAGGGCCATGTTCACCGCGCCGGCGGCGACGAAGGGGATGCGCAATCGGCGACGGGCCGCCGGTCGCCAGGCATAGATGAGGGCCAGCAGGGCGGCCAGCGGGGCAGTGGCGATGACCAGGTGCCCGGCAAGGGCGTGGACGGGCATTGTCATCCTCAATTCCTCGGACGATGTCCGCACCGGGGGCGGGCCACCGCGTTCGTACGGTGAAGATCGGATGCTGCTGCGCGGACGATCGCGTGCCGGCGCCGAACGGGTGTCGTTCGGTCGCCGGGAGCGAGACAGGGGGCGCTGGACCCGCTGGCCGACGGTAGCGGGTGAACCCATCCTTCAATCTATGTCATTCGATGTCAATATGGCATGCACTGCCATATTGCGGGTTCGGGTCATGTGCGCGGTACGCTTGAGCGGTGCCTCTGACCCTTCGCCAGCGCAACCGGCTGGCCGCGATGCACCACATCATCGAAACCGCGATCGACCTGTTCGACGAACACGGCTACGGCGCGGTCACCGTCGAGCAGGTGGCCGCGGCCGCCGGAGTGTCGCCGCGTACCTTCTACCGTTACTTCGGCACCAAGGAAGGCCTGTTCACCACCGACACCCATGCCGTCGTCGGGCATGACCTGCTGGAGGAGCAACTCGACCTGGACGATCTTCCGGGTACGCTTCAGCGGATCGTCGCGAGCGTTCACGCGGCCGCGGCCCCATCCGCCGGCGAGGTGGCGGCGTACACCCCCTGGCGCGGCATGCGTTACGTGCTGGAGGAGGCGGCGGTACGGGAAGCCGTGTACACCGCCCTGGATGATCTCGCCGAGCGCCTTGTGCCCGCGCTGCGATCCAAGGGCGTCGACCCGACGCGGGCACGCGTCACGGTCCGCGCCTACCTGTTCGGTGTCTACTTCGGGGCCCTGGAGCAGTGGCACCTCGATGGCCGGGTGCGCCCCCTGCTGGACTATGTCCACGAGGGTTCGGCGGTCCTCGCTCAGCCGCCCACGGCCTCAGGGCTCCACCAGTGATCATGAGCAGGTTCAGCCGATCGGTTTCAGTGCCGGCGGGCACCCGGCCGGATGCGGCCGGCGGTCTCGGCAGGATTCGAGCGGTGGTCAGTCCCGCTGGGGCTGCTGGTCGCCGACGCGGCAGTGCCCGGACCGCCGCTGAGGCGGAAGGGCGCTTTCCAGTCCGATCCCCGAGCGTTCACCGCTCACCGGTGCGGGGAGATGCAGTGCCTCACCCGGGATGAGGTCGCCGGTCAGGGGCGGCGGTGGCGTGGTCGGTCGCATCGTGGCGGCCAAGGTCGCGATGTAGGTATGTTCCGCTTATGAGACATGGCCTCCCAAATTCTTTGGCGGTTCCCGCCGCTCCGAGCCGTCCCGTATGCCCGTGAGGCCGGCGTCGGTGACGGGGACCGGGACCTCCCCCCGAAGGTCGCCGGCCATGTTCTTCCTGCTGGTCTTCGTCCTCACCATGCCCTTCCTGGCGCTCGACGCCATGGGCGGGCCGCAGATCCTGCCCGGCATCCCCCTGTCGGGGCTGGCCTTCGTCTGCCCGGCCCTCGCCGCCGTCGCACTGAGGTACCGCGAGGACGGCATCGCAGGCGTGCGGGCGCTCCTGGCGCGATCGTTCGACGGCCACCGGGTCTCGGTGAAAGCCTGGTACGTGCCCGTCCTGCTGCTGTATCCCGCCGTGGTGACGGCCTCGTTCTTCCTGCTCCGCCTGACGGGGACCGCCCTGCCGGATCCGCGCTTCTCCCTGTCGTTGACGCTGCTGCTCCTCCTCGGGTTCTTCGTCGGCGCCTTGTGCGAGGAACTCGGCTGGTCGGGGTATGCCACGCAGCCCCTGCAGGAACGATGGGGGGCCGTGCGAGCCGGTCTCGTACTCGGAGCGGTCTGGGCCGTGTGGCACTGGGTGCCGCTGCTGCAGGTCCAGCGCTCCACGTCCTGGATCGCCTGGTGGTCGCTCGGTACCATCGCCGCACGGGTGATCATGGTCTGGCTGTTCAACCACATGGGCCGCAGCGTCTTTGCCATGACGCTCTTCCACATGATGCTCAACGTCGCCTGGCAGCTGTTCCCCGTGAACGGATCGCACTTCGACATGCCGCTGACCGCGGCCCTCATGGCGACCGTCGCCGTGGTCATCGTCTTCGCCGGGGCATTGAGGCCGGCGCAGCGAGGCTCACCGCACTGACCTCACCGGCGCCCTTGCCGCGATCCGGCAAGGAGATCGGGAGGCGGCTCACCGTGTGGTGCGATCATTCACCGGCGCCGTTTCGAAATCCGATCAGACACCGGCGGTCAGCGCGGCGGCCAAGGTGATGATCGCTCCTTCTCCGGAGAGGCGCCACGAGTGGCATCATGCCGGTCTCACCGGACCGGCGAACTCGCCCAAGACGTCCTCCTGGAGGAAGGTGTTCACCGCTTCCACGTACCGGCGGGGTCTCGACATATGGATCACGTGATTGGCTTTGATCTTCCTGTATCGACTGTGCGGTACGAGGCGCCTGATCCGGGCCGCGTCCTCGTCGTCCATCGCGCCGATCAGACCGCGGCCCGGCACGCGCCGCCAGTCACCGTGCAGCACCAGTAGCGGGCACGACACGTGAGAGAGCGCGTCGGCGTGGTCGAGTCCCTCGTAGAACCGGCCGTCGACGAAGGCCCGCGCGAAGTCCACGTCGTACATGGACAGGCACTTGAGCAGCAGACGGAGCTTGAGAGGGAAGTAGGGGATGTCCACCGGCCGGCCGGGATGGCGAGCCTGGAACGCCTGGACGCGGCGGGACAGAAAGGAGACGAACCAGTCCGGGACGCGCTTCTCCCGGGTTTCGGAGACCGGGAGCGTCAGGCCGCGGAAGTAGTCGGCGAGATCGCGGTGGTGGGGGTCACCGAGGGTGTCGACGAGGTGTCTCAGCCCGCCGTACACGAAGCGGTCGTGGTCACGGAAGCGGGGCATCTCCGCGGAGAACACCGGGGCGTCCTCCAGGATCGCCGCGGCGACCTGATCGGGGAGGTTGGCCGCGCACCACAGGGCGAGGAGCCCGCCGGAGGAATTGCCGGCGATGACGGCGGGGGATCGCACGACCTCGGAGAGGAAGGCCGTCATGTCCGCGCCGAGGTGTTTCCAGGAGTACTCGCCCGGGGTCCAGCTCGACGTGCCGTGCCCGCGCACGTCGACCGCGTAGACCCGCAGCCGCCGTGACAGCGGCACCAGTACCCGCTGGTAGCTCTCCCAGGTCCCCATCTGCGCCGGCAGCAGGACCAGCGGAGGTCCGTTGTCCGGACCCACCACGTAATTGAGCCGCACGGCCCCGGTGTCGAACCGGTGTTGCCGGAACCCGGCGTCGCGGACGGTCTTGATGCCGATCGTTTCGGATAGGCCCTCATAGGGGTTGCGGTACGGATACCTGCTCATGAGGGTCCTTCCTCCGTGAGGTAGGGGCCGGGGCCCGGTGCGCGGTCTTCTGAGAGGTCCGACGACACGAGCTCGATGAGCTCGCTCAGGGCGCCGGCCAGCGCCGCCCGGCCCTGCGCGCTCATGCGTCCCAAGACGGCCGCGAACCTCTCCGCCGACCGCTGGTCCGTCGTCGTCAGCATCTGTTCCGCCTCGTCGGTGAGCTTCAGCCGGATCCGCCGGTGATCGTCGGGATCGCTCACCCGGTACAGAAGCCCGGCGCGGACCATCCGGTTCACCAGAGCGGACGTGGCCGCGAGCCGCCGTCCGAGGGTTTCGGCCAGCTCTGAGACCGTGCAGCCGTTTCGGCGGCGGACGGCGAACAGCACGCGCAGCTGCGGCAGCGTGAGGTCGAGGTCCAGCCACGCGTCCGAACGCTGCAGGGCCAGCATCCGCAGCCGGGACGCCAGGTGCTCGACGTCGCGACTTCCGCCCGATGTACTTGCCATGATGTGAATAGTCTACATCGTGTTGACCATCGGGCGTCATCGCCTGATCCGTGATCTCAAGGCCCTTCCCGCTCCGCGATCGGAGCTGCAGGGGCGTCTGGAGGCGGTGCTGTCCACCCGGGACCGGGTGCACGCGCGGCTGGAGGCGGTCGTGTCGGTGGGCAGCGATGTGCGCGAGGAGGTTGTTCGGCAACCTCTACCTCACCGGGGAGCGCGGCGGCGATGGCGGTGATGGCGGTGGCCGGCGACACCGGGTGGGCGGGCAGGAGCGTGACGATCGGGCCGGTCGACATCGCGAGTCGGCATTCTCATCGATCCTTCCAGAGGGGATGCCATCACGGTCCCGCCGGCGTTCGCGCGCATGTCGTCTTCTTCTTCCGGCCGGTGCGACTCCTTCCGTCATTTCACTCATCTCGTACGCGGCGTGACAGAGCCGAAGGTCCCGCGGGGGAGGGACGTTCGAGACCGCGACGAGGTTCCTTACGGCTCTGTGGTGGAGTCTCGTGAGGCGGTGTGATGAGGGTGTCACAAGAACCGCTGAGCTCCACGGAGCACCAGGGATAGGGAAAGGGGAGCCGTCATGGCCACCACTCACGGATACGACGTTCACACCGGGCCGGTCACGGGCGCCGTCCCCGCTCAGGCCACCCCCGCTCGGATCGTTCCCGCTCAGGCCACCCCGGCTCCGGTCGTGGACGCCGCCCCCGCGCAGGTCGTCAAGCGGCCGGTCGACTACGTCTGGGCGGTCGCTCGGATCAGCCTGGGCTGGGTCTTTC
>NZ_JBPXMD010000060.1:0-28378 GCF_051918855.1 Streptosporangium sp. H16 | reverse complement strand
GCGCCACCGCCAACGGCACCAGACTCGCCATCTGGGACTGCAACGGCGGAAGCAACCAGCGCTGGACCCGGACCTGATCCCTTTTCCGAACCTCTGAGACACCTTCAGGATCCCTCGCCGGGGAAAGCATCGTCCCGGCGAGGGATCCCCTTCCACGGCAGGAGCACTTTCACATGCCTGACCGCCCCGGGGCGGTACGAGGACCGGCGCCGCAGCCGCCGGACCGGCTCCGATGGGACGTTCCGCCGGCCACTCCCCCACCCCCCGACACAAGGAAGTCCCGTGTTTGAATTCTCGTACTCCGCGATGCGGAGACTGATGCTGGCCGGAGCCGCCGCGATAGGGCTGACCGCCGCGGCCGCCCTGGTGGCGCCGGTCTCACCCGCCTCGGCGGCCACCACGACCCTCTACGCCTCCCCTTCCGGTAGCGGCACCACCTGCTCCGCCGCCCAGCCGTGCTCGTTGCCCGCCGCGCAGACCGCGGTGCGGGCGCTCACCGGGGCGATGTCCGGTGACATCGTCGTGGAGCTGGCCGCCGGGACGTACCGCCTCACCGCGCCGCTCCGGCTGACCGCCGCCGACTCCGGCACCAACGGCTACACCGTCAAGTGGCAGGCCGCCGCGGGCGCCCGTCCCGTGATCAGCGGCGCGAGGGCGGTCACCGGCTGGTCGCTCGCCGACTCCGGGAAGAACATCTGGCGGGCCAACGTCGGCACCGGGGTCGACACCCGGCAGCTCTACGTCAACGGCGCCATCGCCACCCGCGCCCGCACCCAGGTGAACCGGGCCGACTTCACCGCGAACAGCAACGGCCTGTCCTTCACCAACGGCGCCCTGGGCTATTTGAACAACCTCGCCAACAAGAGCCGGGTCCAGCTGGAGGCCGTCAACTCGTTCACCGACCGGTACGTGTCGGTGCAGAACATCACCGCCAACTTCATCACGATGCAGCAGCCCGGCTGGAGCAACAACAACTTCGGGTACGACACCTTCACCAGCCCGCACCGGGCGGGCCCGCTCTACCTGTCCAACGCCTACGAGTTCCTCGACGCGCCGGGCGAGTGGTACCTCGAACCCTGGACCGGGGCGCTGTCCTACATCCCGCTCTCCGGGCAGAACATGAGCACCGTCAGCGTGGAACTGCCGCAACTGCAGTCGCTGGTGAACGTCGGCGGCACCTACGACGCGCCCGCGCACCACATCGCCTTCACCGGCATCACGTTCACCGGCACGACCTGGATGGCGCCGAGCGGCAACCAGGGCTACGTGGACCAGCAGACCGGCGTCTACATGGCCGGCAACTGGAGCTGGCCCGCCTTCACCTCCTGCCACAACGGCTGCCCGCAGTTCGAGGCCACCCGGCCGAACTGGTACCAGATGCCCGCCGCCGTGCAGGTGTCCGCCGCCAACAACATCACCTTCAGCGACTCGCAGTTCTTCAACCTGGGGCAGACGGCCATCGGCATCGGCAACGACGCCAACGGTCACGCCAGCGGTGTCGGCCTGGGAGCGAGCAACATCACCGTCACCCGCTCCGAGATCGCCCGTAACTCGGCCGGCGGCATCGTGGTCGGCGGCGTGCGCGCCGACGCGCACCATCCCAGTGACCAGCGGATGGTCAACCGGAACATCACCGTCAGCAACAACCGCATCCACGACCTCGGCGTGGAGTACCGGGGCATCGTCTCGGTCCTGACCACCTACGTCAGCACCGCCACCGTCACCAACAACGAGGTCTACAACATGCCCTACACCGGCATGTCGATCGGGTACGGCTGGGGCGCCAACGACGCCGGCGGCAGCGAGCACTACGCCGGCCGCGGCCTGTACAACTACCAGCCGCGGTACAGCACGCCCACCACCGCGTCCAACAACCGGCTCTCCGGCAACTACGTGCACGACGTCATGCAGCAGATGAACGACGGCGGATGCATCTACACGTTGTCGGCGAACCAGGGCGGGCTGATCAGCGACAACTACTGCCTGCGGACCAACGGCTACTTCGGCGTCTACTTCGACGAGGGCTCCCGGTACTACACCGCCCGCAACAACGTCTTCTCCTCCACCGGCACCTGGGCCACCGCCAACTACTGGTACGCCGAGAACATGGGGAACTTCACCGTCACCGGCAACTGGTCGACCAACGGCAGCACCAACGTGACCAACGGCGACCGCGGCAACGTCGTCAACAACAACGTCACGGTCACCAACGGCAACTGGCCCTCGGGCGCCCAGGCCGTGATGGCGGCCGCCGGACCCCAGGGAAGCACTCCCCAGCAGGGCGTGCAGCTCGTCGGGGTCCAGTCGAACCGCTGCCTCGACGTCACCGGCGCCAGCACCGCCAACGGGACCCAGACGCAGCTGTGGGACTGCGGCACCGGCACCAACCAGCGCTGGACCCAGACCTCGGGCAAGCAGCTGCAGGTGTACGGCAACAAGTGCCTGGACGCCAACGGGCAGGGCACCGCCAACGGCACCCAGGTGATCATCTGGGACTGCAACGGCGGCACCAACCAGCAGTGGAACGTCAACGCCGACGGCACCATCACCGGCGTGCAGTCCGGCAAGTGCATGGAGGCGAGCAACTTCGGGACCGCCAACGGGACCAAGGTACAGCTGTGGTCCTGCACCGGCACGACCAGCCAGAAATGGACCCTGCGCAACTGATCCAGCCGTCTCATCCCTTCGCCGGGGCGGGTCCACCGCCCCGGCGAAGGCCATCGCCCGGACGCCCCGGCCGCGGAAGGCCGGGGCGAGGGGATGCCGCCCCGGACGAACTCACCGGTCCGGGGCGGCCTGGGGGACGTCGCCGCCGGAACGCGGTGCCGGACATCCTCCACCCCGCCGACACCACCGACACGAGGGAAAGCGCCGCATGAGCACGCCAGGCGACATCGACGACCTTCTGCTGCACCTGGAACGCGAAGGACTCGTCCTCCATCTCGGCGTCGGTGACGCCACCGTGTGGTTCGCCGCCGAGTTCCGCGAGCGCATGATCGCCGAACGGCTGGCGATGCTGCCGGACGAGCCCCTGGTGAGCGTCGCCACGGCCGCCGCGGTGCTCAACGTCCCGCACTCCCATGTCATCGCCGAGGTCCACGCCGCCACCCTGGCCGGCCACGACAGCGGCCGGCAGGTCCGGGTGCGGCGCGAGGCCCTGGTGCGGCGCATCACCACCCTGGGCCTGCCCCACCCGGCTCCCTCCGCCGAGCCCTCGAACCTCCCCGACAGCCCTACGCGGGGAAACGCGCGTCCGTAGCAGCCGACCTCACCTGGAGCGCTCCCGTGCCGGCCACCTCCCACGCGCCTCCGCGCTCCCGGGGAGCGTTTCGTCCGCTCTCACGCCTGCCCCATCCGCTGGCGCTGGCGGCCGAGGCCGTCGATCTCGAGTTCGACCACGTCGCCCGCGCGCAGGTACGCCTCCGGGCCGATGCCGAGGGCGACCCCGGCGGGGGTGCCGGTGTTCACCACGTCCCCCGGCTCCAGGACCATGAACTGGCTGAGGTACCAGATCACGTGATGAACGCCGAAGATCTGATTCTTGGTGCTGCCGTTCTGGCGGGGCCGCCCGTTGACCCACAGGCGCAGGCCGAGCGCCTGCGGATCACCCACCTCGTCCGGCGTGACCAGCCACGGGCCCAGCGGGTTGAACGTCTCGCACGACTTGCCCTTGTCCCACTGGCCGCCGCGTTCGTTCTGGAACTCCCGCTCGGAGACGTCGTTCGCGATCGCGTATCCGGCGATCACGCCCGCCGCCTCCTCCGGGGAGGACAGGTAGCGGGCCGTGCCGCCGAGGACCACCGCCAGTTCGACCTCGTAGTCGGTCTTCACGCTGCCGCGCGGCACCAGGACCTCGTCCTCGGGGCCGACGACCGTGTTGGGCGCCTTCATGAAGACCACCGGCTCGGCGGGGATGGGGGCGCCGGTCTCCTCCGCGTGGTCGGAGTAGTTCAGCCCGATACAGATGATCTTCCCCGGCCTGGCCACCGGAGCGCCGATCCGCTCGTACGGTCCGGCCTCGGGCAGGCCGCCCTCGGCGAGGGCGGAACGTACCCGCTCGACGCCTCCCCCGGCGAGAAACGCGCCGTCGATGTCGGCCGTCAGCGCCGACAGGTCCAGTGCCCTGCCGTCGGGTCCCATGACGCAGGGCCGCTCCTGGCCCGGCCGACCCACCCGAAACAGTTTCACGAAACGCCTTCTTCCACTTGGTTCACAGGCATGCCCATCGGGCCGAGCCTGGCGGATTCATCGGATCGAAGTAAAGTCACTGGACGCCGCGTCCTGGTCGAGCGGGATTCGCGTTCAACGCTCCAGGCGCACGGGCTCGTCCGGCCCGCCGCGGCGGACGAGCCAGGCGTCGGTGATGTGCTTGAACATCGCCTCGGCGGCCCCACCGGGGTCGTGGGCGGCGATGCGCTCGTAGATGCGGCGATGGCCAAGGTTGGACGCCACGCACAGGGCCCGCTGGGGCTGGCCCATGTAGCGGGCGGTGTTGATGACCTGGCTCTCCAGGGCCCGCACCACGCCACGGGCGATACGGTTGCCGGACGCCTGCATGATCACGTCGTGGAAGGCACGGTCGTGATCGGCGTACGTGACATGGTCGTCCACGAGCTCGTCCATCCGGTCCACCAGCGCGCGCAGCCGGTCGACGGTGTCCTGATCCGCGAGGCGGGCGGCGAAGTTCGCCATGTCGGACTCCAGCACGCGCCGGGTGACGACGAGGTCGTCGAGGATCGCCAGGCTCTCGTCCTCGGCGATGGTCGCCGCGAGGACATGCTCGTCGAGCATGTCCCACATCGTCGGCGGGGTGACGATGGTGCCGCTGCCTTGGCGGATCTGCACCAGCCCCTTCTCCTGAAGGATCTTCACCGCCTCGCGGATGACGGTCCGGCTCACCGAGAAGGTGTCGCAGAGCGCGGGCTCGGCGGGCAGCGGCGTGCCCGGCGGGTGCGCTCCGCGAACGATGCGCTCCACCAGCTCCGCCGTCACCGCCCTGGCGAGGTTGGCCGGCCGTCGCACCCAGGCCGGGGGTGGCGCCACGCTCGGCGGCGATTCCTGCGATGCCGTCATATCTCCTCCGGTGCCGCGGGCGGCGCCACATTTCGACATCAGTATATGTCACGTGTATTGACGTCAGACGTCATACGAATTACGTTTCGCCTCACATCGCGGCCGGGCGAGCCGGCCGTCCTCTGGAGAGTGAACAGCAATGAAGCAGCGAACACTGTGGTCCGCCCTCTTGGTCGCCGGACTGGCCTTAACCGGCTGCGGAAGCGCCAGCCCTCCCGCGTCGTCGCCGAGCGACTCCGGCAAGGTCACGAAGCTCTTGGTCTGGGACTGGAAATCCGGTGACGCGGCCGCGGCCTCCTATATCCAGAAGGCGAAGGACGACTTCGCCAAGAAGCACCCCGGCGTCACGGTCGAGTTCGTGGCCCAGCCGTTCGACCAGTACTACACCCTGCTGGGCGCGGCCATCCAGTCCGGCACGGGACCGGACGTCATGCTCTTCAACGGAGGCGGCCAGATCCGCGACCGCGTGGACTCGCTCCTCCCCCTCGACCAGTACGTCGCCGAGGACAAGCAGCGCCTGGCGGGCTGGGACGCGTTCAGCAAGGACGGCAAGATCTACGGCGCGCCGGTGACGTTGCAGGGCCACCCGATCTACTACAACAAGACGCTGTACGAGAAGGCGGGACTCGACCCGGCCAGCCCCGCCACGACGTGGAAGGAGTTCGTCGACGACTGCGGCACCATCAAGCAGAAGACCGGGGCCGACTGCTTCGCGCTCGGCAACAAGGAGGGAGCCGGCATCCAGTTCTTCATGTCGGGCCTCGGCTCGGGCATCCTGACGGCGCAGGAGTACGACGACTGGATCGCCGGGAAGCGCGCCTGGGACTCCCCCAACGTGAAGCAGATCTTCAAGCTGTGGAAGGACGCCGGCGACTCGGGGCTGAACAACAAGGGAGGCAACTCGACCGCGATGTTCAACGACGCCTTCACGATCTTCAACTCCGGCAAGGCCGCCCACATCATCGGGCTGATGTCGGACATCGGGCACTGGAAGGACTTCAGCGAGTTCCTGGGGAACGACAAGGTCGGCGTCATGTCGTCCCCGGTCGTCACCAGCGGAACCACCCCGAGCCTCGCCTACGACGGCGGCATCGGCTACGCGGTCGCGAAGTGGGCGAAGGACCCGAAGATGGCCTCCGACATGGTGCGGTCGCTGACCACGACCGACGCCCTGACCTCCTTCTACTCCGACGCCGGCGCGATCGCGTCCGACACCACGATCGACGTGTCGCAGGGCCCCGTGGCCGTCGGCACGATCGTGTCGCAGCTCAAGGAGGGTAAGCCCGCCCTGCACGTCGCGTTGTCCTCGAAGACCCTGGACCTGATGGGAAGGCTTTCCCAGCAGCTCCTGAGCGGATCGGCGACCGTCGACGAGGTGGTGGAGCAGCTGGCTGCCTCGGATCGGGCGAGCTGATCCCGTGCCGATCCGAGATTCGTCTCCGTTGGTCCGCCCGGTCGACTCCGGGCGGGCCGGCGGGGGAGAGCCGAGGCGGCGGGCACGTCCCGGTGACACCGGGCCCGCTTCCCGCCCGGTCTCGCGCACGTGGCGTTCCGACCGCCTCGCACCTTACGTTCTGGTGGCTCCGGCCCTGCTGATCATCGTGGCACTGCGGCTGTGGCCGCTGCTGCTGGGCGTCAACTTCTCCTTCACGGGCGACGGCGACCGCAACGGGATGATGGTCGGCCTCGACAACTACCTGGAGATGTTCCAGGACGCGACGTTCCAGAGCGCGCTGCGCAACGTCGGGTTGCTGGTGCTGCTGCTTCCCGTGGCGGTGGCCATCCCGGGCCTGCTGGCGACGTTCATCTACCTGCGCGTGCCCGGGCACCGTGTCTTCCGCAGCGTCTACTTCTTCCCGGCCGTGCTCTCGCCGGTGATCGTCGGCGCGATCTTCAACCTGATGCTCGCCTACGACGGCCCGTTGAACACCGTCCTGGCGACGATCGGTCTCGGCCCGGTCGACTGGCTCGGCGACCCGGACGTCGCCATGTTCGCGGTCGTCGGCGTGCACATCTGGGCGACGTTCGGGATGGCACTGGTGGTGTTCCTCGCCGGATTCGCCACCCTGGACCCCGCGCTCCTGGACGCGGCCAGGGTGGACGGCGCGTCGCTCCCCCAGATCATCTGGCACGTGATCATCCCGGGTCTGACCCGCACCATCCAGTTCGTCTTCGTGACCACGATGATCGGGATGCTGACGTCCATGTTCGGCCTGCTGTACGTCATGACCAGCGGAGGGCCCGAGGGGTCCACCTACCTGCCGGAGTACTACGTCTGGATCCAGCAGGGACAGATGAACCGCCCTGCGCTCGCCTCGGCCGCGTCGACGGTCCTCTTCCTCATCATGCTCGTGGTGGGGCTCATGCAGATCAGCGTGCTCCGCCGCGCAGGAAGGGAGGACTGATGTCCGGCAGCCGCCTGACCAAGTGGGTGGTCGCCGTTCCGATGGTGCTCCTCGCGCTGGCGACGATCTACCCCCTCGTGTTCACCACCAACGTCGCCATGAAGACCCGGCGCGAGTACGTCCTCGACCGGTTCTCCCCGACGACCTCCCTGCAGTGGGACAACATCGTCACCGCGTGGACCAGCGTCGGCATGGCACGATACTTCGCCAACTCGCTCATCGTGGTGACGATCTCGGTGGTCCTGCTGCTGCTCTTCGGGTCGATGGCGGGATTCGCGCTGAGCCAGCTGCGGTTTCGCGGTTCCAAGGCGCTTTTCCTGGGCTGTCTAGCGGCCCTGTTCATCCCGTTTCAGGTGATCATGGTGCCGCTCGCCCGGGTGATGGCGGACAGCGGCCTCATCGACACCTACCCGGGACTGATCCTGGCCTACGTCGCGCAGTTCCTCCCTTTCACGATCTTCCTGATGACGAGTTACTACAAGACCGTTCCAGGGGAGATCATCGACGCGGCGAGAATCGACGGGAACACGACGTACGGCGTCTACCGGCGGGTCATGCTGCCGATAGGCACTCCGGCCCTGCTGTCGGTCGGCATCCTCAACGCCCTGTTCTGCTGGAACGACGTGCTCATCTCCCTGCTGATGATGCCCTCGGCCGACCACCGCACCCTCATGGTCGGGGTCACGTCGCTGCGCGGACAGTACTCCGACGACATCCCCACCTTCGCCTCCGGGGTTCTGATCGCCGCCGTGCCCGTGCTGATGGTCTATCTCTTTCTCCAACGTCAGATCGCCGACGGCGTCACCGCCGGTTCCACGAAGGGCTGACATGCGTATCTCGGGGTATCGCACTTTCACGACGGTCCAGGAATGGGACCGTCCGGTCGGTGACGCCAACGGCGTCTACGCCGACGGGGTCGTTCCGGTGTCGATCATCGTCGTGGACACCGACGAGGGGATCACCGGCGTCGGCGTCGGGCCGCACGTGGAACTGGACAACGTCTTCGCCGCCATCGAGGGCGAGGATCCGCGCGGCGTCACGGCGCTGTACGACCGCATGCTGCGGCAGACCTTCAAGGCGGGCCACGCGGGCGCGGTGTTCGGGACCATCGGCGCGCTCGACACCGCCCTGTGGGACATCAAGGCGAAGGCGGCCGGCGAGCCGCTCTGGCGTCTGCTGGGCGGGCGCGACCGGCGGGTTCCCGCCTACGCCTCGGGCCTGGACATCGGCCTGACCGACGACGAGCTCGTCTCGGTGTACGAGGTCTACGCCCGGCACGGCCTGCGGGCGGCCAAGCTCAAGGGCGGCCTCGACATCGAGCGGGACCGGCACCGCCTGACGCTGGTCCGGGAGCTCCTGACCGAGGCCGGGCACGGGAAGCGGCCGGGCCTGATGCTCGACGCGAACGAGGCCTGGTCGCGCAAGCAGGCGATCCGGCACGTCTGCGAGCTCGAGCGCACCCTGGACCTCACCTGGATCGAGGAGCCCGTCCGGCGGTGGGACGCCGAGGGCCTGGCCGTCGTCGGCCGCGGGATCCGCGCGTCGGTCGCCACCGGGGAGAACCTCACCGGGCTCGAGCAGTATCGCCCGCTGCTGGCCGCGGGTGCCGTCGACATCGTCCAGACAGCCGTGGTCTGGGGGATCACCCACTTCCTGCGGGTGTCCGCCCTGGCGCACGCCCACGATCTGCCGGTCAGCCCGGTCGGCAACGTCCCGGTCGGCCTGCTGCACGCCGCGACGTCGGTGCCGAACCACATGGCCAGCGAGCTGCAGGACCTGCGCCCGCCGCTCGGGGTGTCCCTCGACCTTCACATCGAGGACGGCGCGTTCCACCTCGGGGACTCGCCCGGCCTGGGCCTCACGATCGACGAGGACGTCATCAGGGGGCTCACCCGCCGGCCGGGCACCCTGTCGGCCGACGGCCCCGGCGTCCGGCCGGAACAGGCCGGCCGGCGGCTGCTGGCGGTGACCGACAACGGTCACGCCGCACAGCAGCGCCTGCTCGCCCCCCTGGTCATGGACGGTCAGCACCGGACGCCGAGGTGAGTCCTCCGTTCGACGCCGGCCGTCCATGACGCGTCCCTGACCGGAAGAAGGGAGCGCACGTGTGCCCGTCACCCGTGCCGCACAGACGTACATCGGTCGCGACCCGGGCGGAAGCCGTCCGGGCGGGCCACACGATCGTGGTCGCGCCCCCCGGTGCCGGGAACGCCGACGACGGGGGGCCGGGTAGTACGGACCGGCCGCTGGCGACCCTGGAGGAGGCGCGGCGGCGGGTGCGCGAGGCCGCGGCCGAGGGGAACCGCGACGTCACCGTCCTGCTCCTGGACGGGACCTACCGGCCGGCCTCGCCGCTGCGCCTCGACGCCGCCGACTCCGGCAGGAACGGGCACACCGTGACCTGGAAGGCGGCGCCCGGGGCCACGCCCGTGCTGAGCGGCTCCCAGCCGGTCACCGGCTGGGAGCCCGACGACCCCGACGGCACAGCCACGGGCGTCTACCGGGCCCACGTCGGCACCGGATTCGACAGCCGGCAGCTCTACGTCGACGGGATCCCGGCACGGCGTGCGCGGATCGAGCTGGCACCCGGCGACATCACGCTGACCCCGACCGGCTTCACCATCGACAACCCGGACCTCGCCTACCTGGCCGCCCTGCCCGACCAGGGGCGCATCGACTTCCAGGCGACGCTGACGTTCACCAACCGGTTCGCGCCGGTACGGAGCATCTCCGGCTCCACGGTCGTCATGCGGCAGCCGGCCTGGGACAACAACACCTACGGCTACGACACCGTCCAGGCTCCGTTCCGCACGCCGAGGTTCTTCCTGCTCAACTCCAGGGGCTTCCTGGACGAGCCGGGCGAGTGGTATCTGGACCCCGCGGCGGGGACGCTCTACTACAAGCCGCTCCCGGGGCAGGACATCTCGCGCGCGCGGGTGGAGCTGCCGCGGCTGGAAACACTGCTCCAGGTCGGCGGCACCTACGACGAGCCGGCCCGCGACCTGCGGTTCGAGGGCCTGACCTTCACCGGCACCACGTGGCTGCGCCCCGGCTCGCCCGACGGGTACGCGAACCAGCAGACCGGCGTGTTCGTCAGCGGCGTCCAGCCCCACCGGCCGGCCGACGCGTTCACCTCGTGCTCCGTCGGCTGCACGGGATTCGAGGCCTCCCGTGACGGCTGGGAGCAGGCGGCCGCGGCGGTGCAGGTGTCGGCGGCGGACGACATCGCGTTCGTCGGTTGTACCTTCGTCAACCTCGGTTCCGTCGGGCTCGGCATCGGCAACGACGCGGGCGCCCACGCCACCGGCGTGGGACTGGGCGCGCACAGGGTCTCGGTCGTGGGGAGCACGTTCACCGCGAGCTCCGGCGGCGGCATCGTGGTCGGCGGCGTGCGCCCCGACGCGCACCACCCGTCCGACCCTCGCATGGTCAACAGCGACATCGTGCTCAGGGACAACCGCGTCCACGCGACCGCGCTCGAGTACCTGGATCAGGCCGCGATCCTCGCCAGCTATGTCACGCGGCTGGCCATCGAGCACAACCACGTCTCCGACATGCCCTACATAGGCATCGGGCTCGGTTACGGCTGGGGCGCCGACGACCCGGGAGGCAGTCCCGACTATCTCGCTCGGGGGCTCTACGACTTCCGGCCGGTCCACGGCACGCCGACCACTCTGAGCGACGTCCGCGTCGTGGGCAACCACGTGCGCGACGT
Source organism: Streptosporangium sp. H16 (assembly GCF_051918855.1). Classification (NCBI taxonomy): domain Bacteria; kingdom Bacillati; phylum Actinomycetota; class Actinomycetes; order Streptosporangiales; family Streptosporangiaceae; genus Streptosporangium; species Streptosporangium sp. H16. Next base: position 17,185 of record NZ_JBPXMD010000060.1, on the reverse strand, counting down.
CGTGCAGGCGCTGTCCGAGGCGAGCTGCGTCTACACGCTCTCGGCGATACCCGGCGGCGTCATCGACGAGAACCACTGCGAGAACAGCGGGCAGTTCGGCCTGTACTTCGACGAGGGTTCCCGGTACCTGAGCGTGAGCCGCAACGTGTTCCTCGACACCGCGGGACCGTGGGCGCACGCCAACATCCAGAACGGCAATCACACCGGCGACCTCACGCTGACCGAGAACTACGTGACCAACCCCGCCATCACCGGCATCGCCGACGGCGACCGCGGCAACGTCGTCCGCGGCAACGTCGTCGTCGCCGGCGGTAACCTCCCGATCGAGGCCAGCCGGGTGATCTACAACGCGGGCCCCACCGGCCCGTACCGCGGCGCCCCCGACCCGCGACGCCCCCCGGCCGGCGCCTTCCTCGCGGCCGATCCGGGCACCGTGAGCGCCGGTGATCCGGCCACCGTCACGGCCACGGTGACGAACCTGGGCGACAGCCCGGTCACCGGGCTGACCGTCTCGATCGCCGTCCCCGAGGGCTGCCGGGCCGAACGCGCCGGCAGGCCGGTGAGACGCGTGCTGCCGCCCGGCGCCTCGGACACCGAGACGTGGAGGATCACGGCACCCGGGTCGTCCACGACCCCGGCCGGCCACGCGCCCGTCAGGGCGACGGTGATCTTCCAGGCCGGCGAGACCGGTTACGTCCTGGACAGGTCGCTGACGCTGACCGCGCCCGACCCGCCGCGGGGAGGTGGGCCGCCGGGTCGATCACCGTCCCCCACGCCAGCGGCGTGACGCGCCGGTCCGGCCTCGACGGCCTCACCGTGAGCCGGCCCGGGTCCGCCGGACCGTGACCGGCCCGTACGGCCTCCCGGGCACCAGGAGGCCGTACGGGCGATCCCGGTGCGCGGGGCGTCCCCGGCCGGTCACGGGCGGAGCGGCTCCATGTTCAGGGCTCCGGAGCGGAAGGCCGCCACCTCCACCTGGGCACCGGGGAAGCCGGCCTCGCGCACGGCCGAGGTCAGGCCGGGCAGGCCGGCGGCGCGGGGCGTCAGGTCGGCGGCCACCTCCACTCGCACCCGGTCGCCGAGGTCGCGTACCCGCAGGTCGGTGACCGGCAGGCCGGCCCGGGCCAGCAGGCGGCGCACCGCGCGCTCGGCCGTCTCGATCCGGTGCAGCCGGGCCGGCGTCACCTCCACGCCGTAGGCCACCCGGCTGGCCAGGCAGGGCGCGGCAGGCTTGTCCCAGGTGACCAGGTCCCACGCCTTGCCGGCCCGCCGTACCTCGGCCTTGGTCAGGCCGGCGTCGCGCAGCGGGGCGAGCACCCCGCGCTCGTCGGCGGCCCTGATTCCCGGCCGGAACGGGTCGGCGGCGTCGTCGGCGTTGGTGCCGGTGGCGACGTGTGCGACGCCGTGCTCCGCCGCCACCCGGCCGATCACGTCGAGTACCTCCGACTTGCAGAAGTAGCAGCGGTCGCGGCCGTTGGCGCGGTAGGCGGGGTTCGCCATCTCGGCGGTGGCCGGCAGCAGGTGCCGTACGCCGAGGGAGGCCGCGAACCGCCGGGCCACGTCGAGTTCCTCGGCCGCCAGACTGTCGGAGACCGCCGTCACCGCCAGCACCCGCCCGGTCCCGAGTGCCCGGACAGCCGCCGCCAGCACCAGCGCGGAGTCGGTTCCGCCGGAGAAGGCGACGGCGAGCGAGGGCAGGGCCGCCAGCCGGTCGAGCAGTGCGGTGATCTTGGCGTCGAAGGTCATCGAATACCTCCAGCGTGGAGACCCCGGCCTTCAGGCCAGGGAGGAAACGCGGCGCAGTGCCGCAGGTCTGGGATCGAACACACGTCCACGGTCGGCTTCATGTGGCATCGTGTGAGGCGTGGCGCAGATCGTGAAGCGGGCGTTCAAGTTCCGCTTCCACCCGACAGACGAGCAGGCGGCGGAGCTGTCTCGCACGTTCGGCTGTGCCCGCCTGGTCTACAACAAGGCTCTGGAAGAACGAACCCGCGCCCACACCCTCGAAAGCCGTAGGCTCTCCTACGTGCAGTCCTCGGCTGCACTCACCGCATGGAAGAAGACCAAGGAGCTCGCGTTCCTGAACGAGGTGTCGTCGGTGCCGCTGCAGCAGGCGCTGCGGCACCTGCAGACGGCGTTCGCGAACTTCTTCGCCAAGCGCGCGAGGTAGCGGGTGCATGCCCGCATCGCCGACCGCAGGCGTGATCATCTGCACCAGGTCACCAGTCGTCTCGTCCGTGAGAACCAAACGGTCGTGATCGAAGACCTCACCGTGCGCAACCTGATGCGAAACCACACTCTGGCCCGCGCCATCTCGGACGCCTCCTGGCGCCAGATGCGCACGATGCTGGAGTACAAAGCGGCCTGGTACGGGGGGGAGCTGGTCGTCGTCTACCGGTGGTTTCCCTCCTCGAAGCTGTGCTCGGCGTGCGGCACGATCCAGCGGTCCATGCCGTTGGGGGTCCGGGACTGGGCGTGCGCCTGTGGCGCCGTCCACGACCGGGACGTCAACGCCGCGAAGAACATCCTCGCCGCCGGGCTGGCGGAGAGGTAGAACGCCTGTGGAGCTGGTGTGAGACCTCACGGAGAGTCCTCTCTGGCGGGCGACCGGCGACGAAGCAGGAACCCTCACGGGCGACCGTGGGAATCTCCCTCGTTCACGAGGGGGAGGAAGTCAACCCGGTCTCTCTCGCGTAGGGGGCCGTTCGCGGGTCAGCCGCAGCGCCCAGGCGGCCGTCTCGCGCAGGGACAGGCCGAGGGCGGCCGAGGCGGCGGCCACGTCGTCGTGTTCGGGTTTGGCCGAGTGGGGTCCGTGCTTGACCCGCACGCGGTGGCCCGCCAGGTCCACCTCGGTGGTGTGCCGGGGCAGGGCCGTGCGCTCGACCGCGACCTCACGCACGCCGAGCGCGCCGGTCTCGGCGAGGAGCAGGTCCCGCAGGGCCGGTGCGGCGGGAGTGCGGCACAGCAGGTGCAGCACGTGCGCCGGCCGGCCCTTCTTCATGGTGGCCGGGGTGGCCCAGGCGTCCAGGGCGCCGGCGTCGAGGGCCCGGGCGATCGTGTGGCCGAGCACCTCGCCGGTGACGTCGTCCAGGTTGGTCTCCAGGACGACCAGGGGCTCGGTGCCGGCGTCGCGGGCGGGCTCGGCGACGGTGACGGCGACGATGTTGGGGCGGTCGGGAAGCTCCCGGGTGCCCGCGCCGTAGCCGGTCGCCACCGGGGTCATCGCCGGCGGCGGGGTGTATCGCGCTCCCATGGCGCGCAGCAGCGCCGCCCCCGTGGGGGTCACGGTCTCCCCTGGCAGGTCGCTACCGGCCACCAGGGCCCCCCGCAGCAGGGCGGCGGTCGCGGGGGCCGGTACGGGCAGCACGCCGTGGCGGGTGGTCACCGTGCCGGTTCCGAGGGGGATCGGGGCGCAGTGCACGGCCGTGACGCCGAGCAGGTGCAGCGCGGCGGCCACGCCGACGATGTCCACGAGGGCGTCGTGGCCGCCCAGCTCGTGCAGGTGCACCCGGCCGGGGTCGGTGCCGTGGATCCGGCCCTCCGCCTCGGCGATCGCCCGCAGCGCGGCGGTGGCGAGGGTGGCGACCGGTTCCGGCCGGGCGGCCCCGGCCATGGAGATCAGCTCGGCCGCCCGCCGCTCGGTCGCCGTGTCGGTGACCACGACCCGTACGCGGGTCACCGCCAGCCCGTGACTGACCGCCCGCCCGGCCGTCAGCTCCCAGCCGGTGAGACCGGTCGATCCCACCGCCGCGCGGATGCCGTCCAGCGGGGCCCCGGCGTCGATGAGCGCCGCCAGCAGCATGTCCCCCGCCAGCCCGGTGAACGGGTTGACCCAGCAGATCACGGCCTTACCTCCTGCCCCGCCGCCTCCGCGCCCGCCGGGGACGGGGAGGGCGGGGACGGGGAGGCGCGGCGGGTGGCGGTGTGGGCGAGACGGTGGGCGGCCATGGCGGCGCCGAAGCCGGAGTCGATGTTGACCACGGTGAGGCCGGCGGCGCACGAGGACAGCATCGCCAGCAGGGCGGTGACGCCCTCCAGGGCCGCGCCGTACCCGACGGAGGTGGGCACGGCGATCACCGGCGCCGCCACGAGGCCGCCGACGGCGCTGGCCAGCGCGCCCTCCATGCCCGCCACGACGATCACCGTGTCCGCCGCGCGCAGCCGCCCGGTCTCGGCGAGCAGCCGGTGGATTCCCGCCACTCCCACGTCGCGGACCACGGTGACGTCCAGCCCGAGCGCCCGGGCCACGGCCGCCGCCTCGGCCGCCACCGGCCCGTCGGACGTGCCCGCCGTGACCACCGCGACCGCGAAGGACCCGGTCGCGGCCGGCCGCCACACCAGCAGCCGCGCCACCGGGTCGTGGGATCCGCCCGGCACGGCCGCCAGGACGGGCCCGGCGACCGCCTCCTCGACCCGCGTGGCCAGCACCGGGCCGGTGTTGCGGGCGAGCAGGGCGGAGACGATGGCGGCGATCTCCTCGGCGGTCTTGCCCGGCCCGTAGACGACCTCGGGCGTCCCCTGGCGGGCCTCCCGGTCCACGTCGACCCGGGCGAACCCCAGGTCCACCACCGAGCGTTCGCCGGCGACCTCGGGCGCCGCCCTGCGGGTTTCCCCGTGCACGCCGGCCCCGGCGAACCCCGGGTCCACCGCGCGTTCGCTCATGCCCGGCCGCCGGACAGGTAGGGAATGGTCTGCGGGCCCTCCGGCAGCACGCACACGCGGGCGCCCGGCCCGGCGGCGGCCAGCGCCTCGGTCACCGTGGCCGCGATGTCACCGGTCTGCTCCAGGTGGGCGGTGGCCAGGTCGGCGTCACTGAGGTAGGAGGTGTGCATCACCACCCGCGCGCCCGCCTGGATGCGCGCCTGGATCTGCACCTGCCACTGGTCGGGGACAGTCACCGGCCGGGCGGCGATCGCGTCGAGCAGCGCCCGCGGAGAGGGCTCCGAGGCGAGCACCTCGCGGTAGGAGCCGTGGTCGGGGAAGCCGTCGCGGCACTCGGCGGCGCAGACGATCACGCCGCCCGGCCGGACCACCTGGAACGCCGCCGACATGCCCTTGACCGCCTGGTAGAGGTTCTGGTCGAGGGGGTAACCGGAGTTGGTGGTGACCACCACGTCGAAGGGCGCCTCGACCTCTCGCATGGCGACCCGGCGGGCGGCGGCGGTGGCGGCGGCGTGCATGGGCAGGATGTCGCCGCCGAACGCCGCCGCGATGTCCTTGTCCCGGTTGAGGATCACGTCGAGGGCGAAGGTCACCCCGGTGCCCTCGGCGATGGCCCGCACGTCGTCGTGCACGGGGTTGCCCTCGATCACTCCCCAGGTGGCCCGGGGATCGCCGATGCGCGCGGCGTCGTGCAGGGTGAGCACGGTCTCCAGCGCGGCCAGGCCGGGGGCGACCAGCTTGGGCCCGCCGGAGAAGCCCGCGAAGAAGTGCGGCTCCACGAAACCGGTGGTGATCCGCACGTCGGCCTCGACCCAGGCGGTGTTCAGCCATACCGGTACGTCCTTGCCGAAGCGGCCGAGGTAGGTGAGCGATCCCGGGTCGCGGGCGTCGTGGTTGACGATCCGCACGGAGTCGACGACCCTGTCGCCGAACATCGCGCGCAGTTCGGCCTCGGTGTTGCCGCGATGGGTGCCGGTCGCGACGAGGACGGTCACGTCGTCGAGGTCGACGACGCCGTCGAGCTCGTCGAGGATGGCCGGGATCATCAGGTGCCGGGGCTGGGGGCGGGTGATGTCGCAGGCCGAGATGGCGACGGTCTGGCCGGGCCGTACCCTCTCGCGCAGCGGCGGCCCGGACACCGGGTCGCGCAGAGCCGCCCGCAGCGCGCCCATCTGGTCGGGCGCGGCCGCGTGGTGGACGGGGGTGACCACCGTGGTGGCCTCGTCGGGCAGTTCGACCGTCAGACCGGTCTCCCCGTAGGCCAAGCGGACCTTCATCGTGTCTCCTCACCGCCGAGCTCCGGCCAGAGCCCGTCGGCGATCCTAGTACCGGCCGGGCCCTGATCGCCGTCGGCCCCGGCCGGGGAGGCCTCCACGTTCTCGAGCACCGAGCGAAACCACGTCTCGGTCGTGCCGATGTGCATCAGCGCCGCCGCCTGGGCGAGCGTCGCGTCACCGGCGGCCAGGGCGTTGTAGATCGCCTCGTGCTCGGCGATGGTCTTGTGCGAGCTGCCGGTCTCGACCGTGCCGCGCCACACCCGCATCCGCAGGGTGCGGCCGGAGATCCCGTCGAGCAGGGTGGACAGCGTCTCGTTGCCGGTCGCCCGCACCACGGCGCGGTGGAAGGCGGCGTCGTGGTGGTTCAGTTTCTCCACGTCGTCGCTGGCCGCGCGCATCGCGGCCAGGTGCTCGCCGATCTCGGCGAGCTGGCCGGCGGAGATCCGGGACGCGGCCAGCGCGGTCGCCGCGGGTTCCAGCATCCGCCGCACCTGGACGATCTCCAGCAGCGTGTCGTCGCTCAGCAGCTCAACGGCCAGCCCCAGCCCTTCCAGCAGCAACCGCGGTTCCAGGCTGGTCACATAGGTGCCGTCGCCCCGCCGTACGTCGAGCACCCGGGCCACGACCAGCGCCTTGACCGCCTCGCGCAACCCGTTGCGGGAGACGCCGAGCTGGGCGGCGAGCTGGTGCTCCGGGGGCAGCCGCGCCCCGGGGGGAAGATCACCCGACTGGACGAGTGCCCGGATACGGGAGATCGCCTCGTCGGTCAGGGACATGGGCACGGCCTCCGGTCGTGGAGTCGCTCGATCGGTGCGCTGGTCACCGCGGGAACATAACAGACATCCCATGTTCGCGTGAAAGGGCGATCCACCGCAAGGCAAACATGGACCACACATGCGCGACAGGGCCTGAAATATTCAGCCAATTCATCATATTTACGGTATTTCGCCAGAAGGTCTAGACACATCACACCGAGAGGATTACAAAGACATCCCATGTCCATGTGGTGAAGATCCCTTCACCTTCCGGAAACATCCGCTGGAGGTAGACCTTCGTGCGCACGTATCGCCAGAGCGGGTCACCGTGACGGAGCTGATCACCGCGGTCGAGGCCCACGACATCCGGTTCCCGACCTCTCGATACCTCGACGGTTCCGACGCCATGAACCCCGAGCCCGACTACTCCGCCGCCTACGTGATCGTGCGGACCGACGGCGGGCAGGAAGGGCACGCGCTCGCCTTCACCGTCGGGCGCGGCAACGAGATCGCCGTGGCCGCCGTGGAGTCGCTGGCGCCGCTGGTCACCGGACGACCGGTGGCCGAGGTGCTCGGCGATCTCGGCGGGGTGTCGCGCCGGCTCACCGGCGACAGCCAGCTGCGCTGGCTCGGCCCCGAGAAGGGCGTCATCCACATGGCGGCGGGAGCCGTGCTCAACGCCCTGTGGGACCTTCGCGCGCGCAGGGCGGGCAAACCGCTGTGGCGGCTGCTGTCGGAGCTGTCGCCGGAGGAGATCGTCGACGTCGTCGACTTCCGCTACCTGGAGGAGGCGCTCACCCGCGAGGAGGCGCTGACCATCCTGCGCGACGCAGAGCCTGGCCGCGCCGGGCGCCGGGCGCGCCTGCTCGCCGAGGGCTACCCGGCCTACACCACCACCCCCGGCTGGCTCGGCTACACCGACGACAAGCTGGTCCGGCTGGCCAAGGAGGCGGTCGCCGACGGGTTCCGCCTCATCAAGCTGAAGGTCGGCGCCGATCCGGCCGAGGACGTGCGGCGCGTGCGGCTGGCCCGCGAGGCGGTCGGCCCCGACGTGCGCATCGCCGTGGACGCCAACCAGGCGTGGAACGTCGGCCAGGCGATCGAACGGCTGGCCCCGCTCGCCGAGTTCGACCTGTACTGGATCGAGGAGCCCACCTCCCCCGACGACGTGCTCGGCCACGCCGCCATCCGGGAGCGGGTCGCGCCCATCAAGGTCGCCACCGGCGAGCACGCCCACAACAGGGTGATGTTCAAGCAGTTCCTGCAGGCGGGCGCGATCGACATCCTGCAGCTCGACGCGGCCAGGGTCGCCGGGGTCAACGAGAACATCGCCATCCTGCTGCTGGCCGCCAAGTTCGGGGTGCCGGTGTGCCCGCACGCGGGCGGCGTCGGCCTGTGCGAGATGGTCCAGCACCTGGCGATGTTCGACTACGTGGCCGTCAGCGGCACCACCGAGGACCGCGTCATCGAGTACATCGACCACCTGCACGAGCACTTCACCGACCCGGTGGTGATCAGGGACGGCCGGTACGTCGCTCCCCTCGAACCGGGCGGAGGCGGCGAGATGCGTCCGGCCTCGCGCGCCGAGTACGCCTACCCGCACGGCCCCCGGTGGGCCGCCGACACAGGCGCAGGCACAGGCACAGGCGCCGACACGGCCCTCGCCGCCGGAGAGGTGGTGTGATGGGCACCTTCGACGGGCTCACGGCCGTCGTCACCGGTGGCGCCTCCGGCATCGGCCTGGCCACCGCCACCCTGCTGGCCGAGCGCGGGGCCCGCGTGGCCTGCCTCGACCTGTCCCCCGGCGTGCCCGAGCCCCTGCTCGGGCTGCGGGCCGACGTGGCCGACGACGCGTCGGTGCGGACCGCCGTGGCCGAGGCCGCGGACCGGCTCGGCGGCATCGACGTCCTGGTGAACAACGCGGGAATCGGCGCCCAGGGCGGTATCGAGGACAACGACGACGACGAATGGCGCCGGGTCTTCGACGTCAACGTGTTCGGCATGGTCCGGGTGGCCAGGGCGGCGCTGCCGTACCTGCGGGCGTCACGGGCCGCGGCGATCGTGAACACCTGCTCGATCGCGGCGACCGCCGGGCTGCCCAGCCGGGTCCTGTACTCCTCCACCAAGGGCGCGGTGCTGGCCATGACCCGGGCCATGGCGGCCGACCTGGTCACGGAGGGCATCCGCGTCAACTGCGTCAACCCCGGCACCGCCGACACCCCGTGGGTGAACCGGCTGCTGGAGGCCGCCACCGATCCCGAACAGGAACGCCGGGCGCTCACCGCCCGTCAGCCGATGGGCCGTCTGGTCTCGGCGGACGAGGTGGCCGAGGCCGTCGCGTACCTGGCGAGCCCTCTCGCCGCCTCGACCACCGGCACCGATCTGGCCGTGGACGGCGGCATGCACGGACTGCGGCTGCGGCCCAGCACAGGAAAGGAACGACCATGAACCGAGGACTCGCCCTGGGAACGGCCATCGCCCTGGCGGCCGGGCTGACCGGCGCGTGCGGGGGCGACGGCGACACGGGCACCGGCACGGCCGCCCCGGGAGCCGCCAAGCCGGTCGTCGGGGTGGACTACCCCCGCTCCGACACCGACTTCTGGAACTCCTTCATCAAGTACGTCCCCCAGTTCGGCGCCGAGAACGGCCTCGACCTGAAGACTTCCAACTCGCAGAACGACATCGCCAAGCTCACCGCCAACGTGCAGAGTCTCGTCAGCCAGGGCGTCAAGGGCCTCGTGCTGGCGCCGCAGGACACCGCCGCCGTGGCCCCCACCCTGCAGCAGCTCACCGCCAAGAAGATCCCCGTCGTCATGGTCGACACCCGCCCCGAGCAGGGCGACGCCTACATGGTGGTCCGCGCCGACAACCGGGCGTACGGGGAGAAGGCGTGCAAGTTCCTCGGCGAGAAGCTGTCCGGCAAGGGCAAGGTCGTGATGCTCCAGGGAGACCTGGCCTCCATCAACGGCCGCGACCGCACCGAGGCGTTCAACGAGTGCATGAAGGCCAACTACCCGGACATCACGGTGTTCGGCGAGGCCACCAACTGGGACGGCGCCCTCGCCTCGCAGAAGCTCCAGACGCAGCTCACCGCCAACCCGGACATCAAGGGCGTCTACATGCAGTCGAGCTTCGCCCTGGCGGGCACCCTCCAGCTGCTCAAGCAGCGCGGCCTGCTGGTCCCCCCGAGCGACCCCAAGCACGTCTTCGTCGTCTCCAACGACGGCATCCCCCAGGAACTGAAGGAGATCGCCGCCGGCAACATCGACGCCACCGTCTCGCAGCCGGCCGACCAGTACGCCAAGTACGCGCTGGAGTACACCAAGGCCGCCATCGACGGCAAGACGTTCCAGCCCGGCCCGACCGACCACGACAGCAACATCATCCAGGTGCGACCGGGCCTGCTGGAGGACCAGCTCTCCGCGCCCCTGGTGACCGCCGACGGCGGCACCTACGGAGACGTCCAGAGCGTCAAGTCGGACGACTCCTCGCTATGGGGAAACAACCTTGGCGGCTGACCAGACGACCACGCCTCTCGTCGAGGCGGTGGGCGTCACCAAGAGGTACGGCGAGACCGTCGCGCTGGACGGCGCCGGAATACGGATCATGCCCGGCCGGACTCACGCCCTGGTCGGCCGCAACGGGGCCGGGAAGTCCACCCTGGTCTCGATCCTCACCGGACTCCAGCCCCCCGACGAGGGCGAGGTACGGTTCGGCGGCGACCCCGCCCCGCGCCTCGCCGACCGCGACGCCTGGCGGCAGCGGGTGGCCTGCGTCTACCAGAAGTCCACGATCATCCCCGAGCTGACCGTGGCGGAGAACCTCTACCTGAACCGTCACGACCTGAACCGGTTCGGGCTGGTCCGCTGGGACGCGCTGCGGCGCAAGGCGGCCACGCTGCTCGCCACCTGGTCGGTGGACGTCGACGTGCGCCTGCCGGCCGGCGAGCTGGACGTCGAGCAGCGGCAGTTCGTGGAGATCGCCCGCGCGCTGTCCTTCGGCGCCCGGTTCATCATCCTCGACGAACCGACCGCCCAGCTCGACGCCGCCGCCATCGCCCGGCTGTTCACCCGCATCCGCGCCCTGCAGGAACAGGGGGTGACCTTCCTGTTCATCAGCCACCACCTGCAGGAGATCTACGAGATCTGCGACACGGTCACGGTATTCCGCGACGCCCGGCACATCCTGACCACCGCGGTGGCCGACCTGACGCACACCGAACTGGTGGCGGCGATGGCGGGAGAGGCCACCGGCCTGACCGCGCCGCTCCCCCGGGCGGCCGTGCCCGCCGACGCCGGTATGGCGCTCGACGTGCGCGACCTGTCGTACGGCGACGCCTACCGGGAGATCGGCTTCCACGTCCGGGCCGGCGAGATCGTCGGCCTGGCGGGCGCGGCCGGCAGCGGCCGGACCGAACTCGCCGAGACCGTCGCCGGGCTGCGCGCGGCCGATTCGGGCACGATCGAGATCACCGGACGTCGTCCCCGCCCCGGCAGCGTGCCCGACGCGCTCGCCGCGGGTGTCGGCTTCGTCCCCCGGGACCGGCATCACCAGGGGTTCGTCTCGATGATGTCGATCGCCGACAACGCCACCATGACCGTCCCCGAACGGCTCGGCGAGGCCGGCCTGATCAGTGGCCGGCGGCGCGACCGGCTGGCCAGGACCTTGATCGACAACTTGGCGATCAAGACCCCCGGCCCCGAGCTGCCGGTGATGGGCCTGTCCGGCGGCAACCAGCAGAAGGTCGTCATGGCCAGGGCGCTGGCCTCCGACCCCCGGGTGCTCGTGCTGATCACCCCCACCGCCGGGGTGGATGTGAAGTCCAAGGAGTTCCTGCTCGGCAAGGTCGAGGAGACGGCCGCGAAAGGGAGCGGCGTTTTGATCGCCTCCGACGAAATCGACGACCTGCGGCTGTGCGACCGGCTGCTGGTGATGTTCCAGGGCCGTCTCGTCGCGGAGATGGCCGCCGGATGGCACGACCACGATGTGGTGGCGGCCATGGAAGGAGTCCGGCTCGATGCCCCCTGTGCCCCCGATGCCTGAGAAAACCCGCACGCCCGCCGTGGAGAGTGCCGCCCCCCTGCGGGAACGGCCACGGGTGCGGCTCGCCCGGCTGCGCGACCTCGCGCTGATCCCCGCGATCATCGTGATCGCCGTTGTCGGCCAGATCGTCCACCCGATCTTCCTGCAGGGCGACAACCTGATCAACATCCTGCAGACCATGTCGGAGATCTCGCTGCTGGTCATGGCGCAGACGCTCGTGCTGGTCGCCGGCAAGATGGACCTCTCGCTGGAGTCGACGTTCGGCCTCGCGCCGGGCGTGGCCGCCTGGCTGACCGTCGCGGTCGGCTCGGGCGCCGGGCTGGGCGTGCTGTCGGGCGCCTGGGCGATCCCGGTCACCCTGGCCGTCGGCGTGCTGATCGGCGTGATCAACGCTCTGCTGATCGTGCGGTTCGGGCTCAACGGCTTCATCGTCACCCTCGGCATGCTGATCGTGCTGCGCGGCCTGCTCACCGGAATCTCCGGCGGCCAGACCTTCTTCAACCTGCCGCCGTCGATGCTCTATCTCGGCTCGGCCCTGTGGTTCGGCGTGCCCGCCTCGATCTGGCTGTGCCTGCTGCTGTTCGCCGTCGGCATCGTGCTGCTCGGCTTCACCCGCTACGGCCGCGCCCTGTACGCCCTCGGCGGCAACGTGGACGCGGCCAGGGCGGCCGGCATCCGCACCGACCGGGTGCTGTGGACCGCCCTGGTGGGCGCCAGCCTGCTCGCCGCCCTCGGAGGCCTGCTGCTGTCGGGACGCCTCGCCTCGGTGGCCGCCGCGCAGGGCGACGGCGCCATCTTCACCGTGTTCGCCGCGGCCGTCATCGGAGGCGTCAGCCTCAACGGCGGCAAGGGCACCATGTTCGGCGCGTTCACCGGCATCCTGCTCCTCTACATGATCCAGAACGTCCTCACCCTGGCCGGCGTGCCCGCCCAGTGGATCCAGGCCCTCAACGGCGCCATCATCCTCATCGCCCTCATCCTGTCCCGTCTCACCGGAGGCAAAGTCCAGGAGTAACCCGCCTCAGGTACCCCCGTTCCTCCGCCATGGCACTTCCAACCGCCACACCCCCTACCGATTGGAACGACATGTCCGACGAGAACCACCTGTCACGCAGGCGACTGATGCAGATCGGAGCAGCCGGAGCCGGCTCCATGCTGTTACCCCTGCAGTGGACGGCGGCCGCCAGAGCCGCCTCGGCGCCCCCTCCGGCGGTGACCGCCGCAGGCGATCTGGCGCTGTGGTACGACGAGAGTGCCGGCACCGACTGGCTGCGCGCTCTCCCGATCGGCAACGGCCGCCTGGGCGCCATGGTGTTCGGCAACGTCGACACCGAGCGGCTGCAGCTGAACGAGGACACCGTCTGGGCCGGCGGCCCCTACGACCAGAGCAACACCCGGGGCGCTGGGGCGCTCGGGCAGATCCGGCAGCTGGTCTTCCAGAACCAGTGGAGCCAGGCCCAGACCCTGATCGACCAGAACATGCTCGGCAGCCCCGCGGGCCAGCTGGCCTACCAGACGGTCGGCAACCTGCGGCTCGCCTTCGGCAACACCTCCGGGGTCTCGGAGTACAACCGCTACCTGGACCTGACCACGGCCACCACGACGGTGTCGTACCTGAAGAACGGCGTGCGCTACCAGCGCGAGACGTTCGCGAGCGCGCCGGACCAGGTGATCGTCATGCGCCTGACCGCCGACAGGGGCGGCTCGATCACGTTCTCCGCGACGTTCGACAGCCCCCAGCAGACGACGCGATCCAGCCCGGACGGCACGACCGTGGCGCTCAGCGGCGTCTCGGGCAACATGGAGGGCAAGACCGGCGCGGTCCGGTTCCAGGGCCTGGCCAAGGCCGTCATCGAGGGCGGCACCGTCAGCAGCTCCAACGGCACGCTGCAGGTGACGGCCGCGAACAGCGTGACGGTGCTGATCTCGATCGGCTCCAGCTACCGCAACTTCCGCGACGTCAGCGGCGACTACCAGGGCATCGCACGGCAGCATCTCAACGCCGCCGCCGCCAGGAGCTTCACCGACCTGCGCGCCCGGCACGTGGCCGACTACCAGCGGCTGTTCGGGCGCACGACGCTGGAGCTCGGCCGCACCTCGGCGGCCGACCAGCCGACCGACGTGCGGATCGCGCAGCACAACAGCGTCAACGACCCGCAGTTCTCGGTGCTGCTGTTCCAGTTCGGCCGCTACCTGCTGATCTCCTCCTCCCGGCCCGGCACCCAGCCGGCCAACCTGCAGGGCATCTGGAACGACTCGCTGGCGCCGTCCTGGGACTCGAAGTACACCATCAACGCCAACCTGCCGATGAACTACTGGCCGGCCGACACGACGAACCTGTCGGAGTGCTTCGACCCGGTGTTCGCGATGATCAACGATCTGGCGGTCACCGGCGCCCGCACGGCCCAGGTCCAGTACAACGCGGGCGGCTGGGTGGCCCACCACAACACCGACGCCTGGCGGGCCACCTCCGTCGTCGACGGCGCGTTCTGGGGCATGTGGCAGACCGGCGGCGCGTGGCTGGCCACCCTGATCTGGGAGCACTACACCTTCACCGGCGACCTCGCGTTCCTCCAGCAGTACTACCCGGCGATGAAGGGCGCCGCGCAGTTCTTCCTCGACACCCTCGTGCAGGAACCGAGCCTCGGCTTCCTGGTCACGAACCCGTCGAACTCCCCGGAGCTGGCCCACCACAGCGGTGTCAGCGTCTGCGCCGGCCCCACGATGGACAACCAGATCCTGCGCGACCTGTTCAACGGCTGCGCCAAGGCCAGCCAGGCGCTCGGCGTCGACTCCGACTTCCGAACCCGGGTCCTGTCCGCCCGGGACCGGCTCCCTCCGATGAAGACCGGCTCGCGCGGCAACATCCAGGAGTGGCTGTACGACTGGATCGAGACCGAGCCCGCCCACCGGCACGTCTCCCACCTGTACGGCCTGCACCCCAGCAACCAGATCACCAAGCGCGGCACCCCGGCGCTGTACACCGCCGCGCGGCGCACCCTCGAACTGCGCGGCGACGACGGGACCGGCTGGTCACTCGCCTGGAAGATCAACTACTGGGCGCGGATGGAGGAGGGCGCCCGCGCGCACACCCTAATCCGTCTCCTGGTGACGACGGCCCGGCTCGCGCCGAACATGTTCGACCTGCACCCGCCGTTCCAGATCGACGGCAACTTCGGCGCCACCTCCGGTATCGCGGAGATGCTCCTGCAAAGCCACAACGGCGAGCTGCACGTGCTCCCGGCGCTGCCGTCCGCCTGGCCGGCCGGGAAGGTGCAGGGCCTGCGGGGACGTGGCGGCTACACCGTGGGCACGACGTGGAGCTCGGGCGCGGCCACCGAGATCCTCGTCAGGTTCGACCGCGACGGGACCGTCAACGTCCGCAACCGGATCTTCACCGGCACCTACCAGGTGGTCGACGCCGACAGCGGCGCCGCCGTCACCGTCACCAAGCCCGAGTCCGACGTCGTCGCGCTGACCGGCCAGGCGGGCCGCACGTACCGCCTCACCGGAACCGGCACACCGCAGCAGCCCCCCACCTATGTGCGGATCACCAACGGGACCACCGGCCTGGCCCTGGACAGCGGCGGCAACGTCGCCTCCGGGTCGAACCTCAAGCAGTGGAACAGCAACGACGGCAGCACCAACCTGCAGTGGCAGCTCGTCGATCTGGGCGGCGGCTGGTACCGCATCGTCAACCGCACCAACGGCATGGTCATCGACAGCTGGGGCAACACCGCCAACGGCGCCGTCGCCCGGCAGGCGGCCTGGAACGGCGGCAACAACCAGCAGTGGCGCCTCAACAGCGTGGGCAACGGCCGCAACCAGATCATCAACCGCGGCACCGGCACGGCTCTGGACGGCATGGGCAACAGCACCGCCGGTTCCACCGTGGCCATGTGGACCCCGAACAGCAGCACCAACAACCAATGGACCATCACGGGCGTGTGACGGCCGGCGACCTGTCGCGGACCTGATCCACATGTGCTTCGCCGCCGCCGGCCACCGGTCGCGGCGAAGCACGTCCCGGAGCCTTCACCCTCTCAAGGATCCGGAGTCCGTACGAACCCTGGGGCGACGTCCACCCGTGGCGAGGCACGGACCGGCCAGGTCATGGCGAGCGACTCTCCTTCGAGAACAGAGAATCGCCTGTCGGCGCGGAGACCGGAAGGCGATGAAGATCGTTTAACGTCACTGTTTGCGCTAACATCGTCGCGATCAACGCTAGGTTCGCGTCACGGCGGTGTCAATCCGTTCACGCGCCAGAAACTTACGCAAGATCAAGAAAAATTTTCGGCTCCCCAGAAAGCCACCGCACGGTCGCGGGCGACGGACTCCGCGACCGGCTCGAGCCGTCTCCACCGGAGCGGCCGCCCGGACCACGCCGATCGCCACGGCGGCCGTCGTGGTGCCCGTCTCGATCGGCGGCCGACGCCGAGCCGGGGGCGGAGGCCCGTTGGACGGGGGCATATCGCGAGCGTACCGGGATGCCGCACGTTCCCCGATCATGACCGTTCTCGCTGCTCCCGGCCGTCGCGGACGCTTCACCTCGCGTGGCGAACCGATCGCCGGTCCGGCGGGTGCCGGGAGTCGGCCGGCAGGGAGGCCGCCGCATCTGACGGCCGGGTCACGAACATTCGTTGGATTCGGCCTGAAGTTTATGGTTGCCAAGTCGTAACTTCTGTGAAACTTTCACTTGCGCAGGCGCCGTTAGGTGATCTCTCTCCGGACGAACGTCCAGGCAGGGAAGCGTGCCGAGGGCAATGCGCAGGTCAGCGAGGATCGCGGCTCGTTGACGTCGGCCGGTCAGTCGGATGTACTCCGCGACATCACCCCCCTGAGGAGCAAGCCATGAAGATCTCGAACCTCGAATGTTAGCGGTAACAACTTCTGGCGGCCGTGACCTGGCCTCCGGCCGGCCCAGAAGCATCGGACGCATCTCCTCGCACCGGGTCGCGGGGCCCGCCGGCGGGAAGCGGTCGTCGTTCCGCTCCCACGGCCTTCCGGCCCCCCGGCCGCCGCGCCGGGGCCACGTGCCGCGCGTCGGCCCGACCAGTGCCTCGTCGAGCGCCGCGGAACGGCAGTGCGCCACCCTGCGGGCAGCTTCATGATCGTCATGTTAACGCTAACAAGTTCTTGAAGGGAGAACCATGCGCCCTATCAGGCGGAATCGCCTGCGCGTGCTGATCGCAGCCATGGCGGCGTTCGTGCTCACCGGCGCCCTGCTCACCGTCGCCACCTCCTCCGCCACCGCGGCGACCGTCGACACCAACGCCTGGTACGTCCTGGTCAACCGCACCAGCGGCAAGGTCCTGGACGTCTACGGCCAGTCCACGGCCGACGGCGGCCGCATCACCCAGTGGAGCCGCACCAACGGCAACAACCAGCAGTGGCAGTTCGTCGACTCCGGCGGCGGCTACTACCGCGTCAAGTCCCGCCACTCGGGCA
>NZ_JBPXMD010000059.1:0-29697 GCF_051918855.1 Streptosporangium sp. H16 | reverse complement strand
CCGCTAGATCACGCAGTGTCACACGGATCACCCAGAGCTACTTTGGGGCTGGGGTCATGTTCGGGAGAAGACCCCCGTCTCGTACAGCGCGCGGGCCATCTCCACCCCGTGGGCGTCCAGGGCCGTCGGCCGCCCGCCGCCGCGACCGCGTGCGCGGGCCGAGGCCGGCCCTTCGAAGATGCTCTGGACGATGAGTTCGCGGAGGAACTCGCCGAAGGCGCCGAACATCTGGAACCGCAGACGTCCACCCGGCGAGGAAAATAACGTACCGTTCGCAAACGATTGACTTTCGTCCTAAACAAAAACGAAATCTCGGGGCTGGCAGCGTTCTGGCCTGACCCGCGATAACATCACTTATCGCGGGTCAGAATCGCCCCTTCAAAACGAGGCCTCCGGAGGCTGCCGAGTGACGGATAACGGGCATCACGGGAAACCGCTCACCGGGCAGGTCG
Organism: Streptosporangium sp. H16; assembly: GCF_051918855.1. Classification (NCBI taxonomy): domain Bacteria; kingdom Bacillati; phylum Actinomycetota; class Actinomycetes; order Streptosporangiales; family Streptosporangiaceae; genus Streptosporangium; species Streptosporangium sp. H16. The sequence continues at coordinate 29,245 of NZ_JBPXMD010000059.1, read as the reverse complement.
TCCGAGTGGGGGAGCAGGGGCCGGAGGGTGCGATCACGACCGCCGGCGGGAGGCGGTACACCGCGGCGGACCACGTGCTCAGCGACCAGGCCCGCTCCCGCATCGCCGACGGTGTGCCTGCCAATACCCGGCGTGCATATGAACGCCAATGGAATGATTTCTCCACCTGGTGTGCCGAGCACGGCCGGGTGAAGTTGCCCGCCACCGGCAACACGATGGCCGAATACGTCGAGACGCTGTGCGCGGCCGAGCGGGCTCCGGCCAGCATCGAGCAGGCCATCGCCTGCGTACGCACCATGCACCGCCTGGCCGGCCACCACAACCAGCCTCCCACCGACGCCGCCCGCCTGGCGCTGCGCTCCTACAAACGCGCCCGCGCCGAGGCCGGCACCCGCGGCCAGCGCGAAGCCCCACCGGTGGGCATCGACGCGCTGCGTGCCATGGTCAGCGCCTGCGACCTGAACACCCGCACCGGCCTGCGCGACCGGCTCCTGCTGGTGCTGGGCCTGGCCCTGATGGGCCGCCGCTCCGAGCTCGTCGCCCTGACCTGCGACGACGTCCGGCAGGTTCCCGACGGATTGGAGGTCACCATCCGTACCTCCAAAACCGACAAGGACAGCCGCGGCGAGACCATCGCCATCCCGCGCGGCAGCCACCCCCTGACCGACCCCGTCGCCGTCTGGAGCGACTGGGTCGGCGTGCTCACCGAGGCGGGACAGACCTCCGGGCGACTGCTGCGCCGCATCGACCGCCACGGTAACCTCGGCCCCCGTCTGGGCGCCGACGCCGTCAACGTCATCGTCCGCGACCTCGCCGTCCGCGCCGCCGTCCCCGGCGCGGACACCTTCACCGCGCACAGCCTGCGCGCCGGCGGCGCCACCGTCGCCTACGCCGCGGGCGTCCCCGTCTCCGTCATCGCCAAACACGGCCGCTGGGCCCCCGCCTCCCCGGTCGTCCTGCGCTATATCCGCGCCGTCGACCGCTGGCGCGACAACGCCATGCGAGGCGTCGGCCTGTAGCCACCAGAACGAAGACGAGGCTCGAACTCAACGCACGGATGGCGATCACGCAGATTCCGCACCCTCCACCACTTTGCTGTAGCGAGCCGATGCCCAATGCCTCTCTCCGCCGGACCACAAGAGGGGCACCTTGTCGGCAGAAAAATAGCCGTTTACTTGCGCGATCAACCACCCGGAGGCCAAGTACTTCTCTGTGTGACTTCTGGGGCCTCGTGAACGCGGGTGCCGCCGCGCCCCGGTACGGGACGCGCGGCCGGAGCTCGAGTGCTCTCAGCGGTTCCTGGGCGCCGTCGGCGCCGTCGGCGCCGTCGGCGCCGTCGAGTTCGAGCGCTTGGCGCGCTCCACGAGCCAGACCATGACGACGACCAGGACGTTCATCACCATGAGGATGATGATGGAGGCGCCGGGCCCGGAGCCGACGGCACGGTCGATCACCGACGGGCCGCCGCCTGCGAAGAGGCCATTCACGATGCCTGCGAGAACGTTATTGGAGACGTGGAATGCCATCGCGGCTTCCAGCCCGCCGCTGATCAGGCCCATGAGCGCTGTGCACGCGGAGAAGACGAACAGATAGCTGACGAGCCACGGGTCCAGGGACACGTGGACCACTGCGAAGAGCGCTCCGGAGACCATAATGCCGAACGCCATGGCGAGACGGATGCTACGGAACCAGGCGCCGGCGGCGGGGATGGCCGCTCCTCGGAAGGCTATCTCCTCACCTGCCGACTGCAGAGGGATGGCGAGAAGAGTGGCGATGAGGATGGCGACGGTGGATGCCCCGATCTTGAATTCCCCCATCCCGGTAGACCCCGGCTCGATGAGTGCCGTCACGATGGTTGTAAGACCGACCAGACCCGCAGATCCGAGGAGATAGACCCCGGCGCGGCGCCAGTCGAAGGTGCGGGTGTGACGGAACACCGCCCGCCACGGCACCTTCGCCATCTTCGAGACCAGTATCGTCGCGAGCAACGCAGCGATGGCGGTGCTGAGGCCCGTGGCGACGATCGTGAGCGGTGTGAGTGCGGGCTTGTTCGGGTCTGCCGGGCCTTCGATCAGGACGACCGGTTGGAACACGATGATCTGGACCAGGAGCAGCATCGCCGGTATCGCGATCAGGACGACCAGGGACTTCCAGCGCGCCATGCGGAAGTGGACGCCGAACGGACGTTCGGGCAGTGTTCCAGGCAGTGCGACGGCTGCGTCACCGGCGTGAAGAGGAGCGGCGTAGCCCTGCTCTACGGGCCCCGTCACTGTTCAGCTCCCGACCAGCGCGATCCTCCGTCGCCGCCCGTGACGACTGGTGCCTGCCCCGCCGCAGCCCGGCTGATGGGTGCCGCGGGGTCGGGCCGGGGATCCGCGCTCTGGGGCCCACAGGGCTCTGGTGTGCGCACGATGAACAACCTTTCTTGAGGAGGGATCGATTGATCCGCTCTTGAGTAGAAAATCTGCCGTAGAGGCAAACACAAACGGTCAACGGTGTGGCCCCAGGAAATACTGGGCCGCTCACTACCGCGCCCCCCGGAGCATCCGGGGACCTCTAGACAGTCGAGGTCTGCGCAGGAGCCCCTGCCGTCCTCGGCGTCAGAACCGTCCCTGTGCGTCGAGTACGGATCGCCACGACGATGACGGTGCCAATGACGAGCGGAACAGGGATGAGGACGCTCAGGTCGATCGCGCCGGCGGAGCGGTCGGTAGCCACGGTCGGGTCCACCTGGAGCGCGGCGTCGATGACGAACTGCGTAGCGTTGTACACCGCATGGAGCACGACGGCGATCTCGAGCCCGCCGGTACGCCAGGTGATCCACGCGGTGCCGACCGCGAAGACGATGTACCAGAGGTTCAGCAACCCGCTCGTGGAGAAGTGGACGCTCGCAAAGAGCACGCTCGAGATGATGATGGCGAGCACGAGCCCGAGGCGAGCATTGCGCGTCCAGCTGCCCACGACGCGGAAGATGAGACCGCGGAAACCGTACTCCTCGCCCGCGGCCTGGAACGGCGTCAGGACGAGTGCCGTGGCGGCGAGAAGCAGGGTGTCGTGCCATGCCCAGGTCGTCTGCGGCAACGGCGTCCAGTAATACACGATCTGGAACACGACAATCACCGGAAGGAGGACCACGAGGGCGCGGCCGAAGACGTCGAAGCGGAAGTGCGACAGCACCGAGGACAGCGACCCGCCGCGCACGCCGTAGAGCCAGCGCTGGATCAGCATGCTCCACGGGATCAGGAGGGCCATGGACAACGCACCCGCGGCGTTGACGAGCGGGGTGTACCCCTCCCTGGCCTCGGTGCCGATCGCCGAATCGATGAGGGTGGCGATGATGGCGAGCGCAAAGACGAAGATCTGCATGCCCCCGAGGAGGAGGGCGATGGCGAGGATGCCTCGCCCGATACGGCGTTTGTCGCTCACGAGCCCACGGTGGTACTCGACAGGCGTGATGGGGTGTTCCATCATGTTCTCTCTGTTCTTAATGGGTAGACGTTCTTAACGGGTGGACGCGAGGTCGGTATGGCGTGAGTCGTCAGACGCCGATGCCGTCGAGGAGCCAGTTGCATCTGAGGTGGAGGACACGCTCCGAGACCAGTCCCGCTCAGCGTCGCGCGCTCGATCCACACACCCCAGGGGCGGCACTGCCAATATCCGCGAGGATGGTGACACGCCCACCTTTCGTCGTTGTGAGTACTGGCTGCAATGCCGAGGCATCTCGGCACTTTCCCAGTTGAAACCGTGTCCTTGGGGCCGGGTCAAGTCTGAGACTGGAGGCGGCCTGGCGCGCCACGAGCGCCGGAACCGCCTCCAGCTCAGCGACAGACCGGACTACGCGCCGGCACCGTCGGTGGTTGGCGTGGCCAGCAGCTGCAACTCCCACGCGAGCGCGACGCCGGTGGCGCCGCCGTGCTCGAAGAGGATCGGCCCGAGCTGGTTGGCCGTCTCCTCGCGTGCCCAGTCGCGCTGCCACTCGCTGGACACGACCAGCCAGGTGACCGGGACGACGCCCGTGCGCTCCATACGGCGCACCGCCATGTCGTGCGCCTCGGCGCTGACCCCGCCGCTGGCGTCCGTGACGACGAAGACGTCATACCCGTCGGCGAGCGCGTCAATGGCGGGCATGGCGACGCAGATCTCCGTCCACAACCCCGCGATGATCAGCTTCTTGCGCCCGGTCTCCTCCACGGCCTCGACCACACGACGGTCCTCCCAGGTGTTGATGGAGGTGCGGTTGATCGGCTTCTGGTCAGGGAAGACCTCCTGGATCGCCTGGATCAGGTGGCCACCCCGCTCCTCGATGACGGTGGTCAGGATGGTCGGCACGCCGAACACCTTGGCGAACTTGGCCAGGCCGACGGTGTTGTTGATGACGAGCGTCGGTTCGTGGCTGTGGAGGTTGGCGACCTGGAAGGGCTGGTGGTCGATGAGCACCAGGACGCTCTCCTCGGGGGTGAGCAGTGCGTCGAGTCCGACCTTTGGGGTACGCGTCACGATGATTCCTTCTGTGTGATGGGGTCGATCGCCAAGAGGAAAGGGCAGGCTCAGAGCTGCCAGGCTGTGCGGGAGGCCGTTCGGTCACGCCGACCGGGACCGGTTCCGGGCATGCCGGACCGGCGTCGGCGGAGTGGGGCGGAGTCCCTCCCGTGGCGTGACCCGACGCTATGGCGGGCGTCCAAGATTTGTCCCGACGCCCGACGATAGGATCTGTCCATCGATATCGGCCCGCGCCTCCTGCGCTACTTCCTGGCCGTGGCCGAGGAGCTGCACTTCGGCCGCGCGGCCATGCGGCTCTACATCTCCCAGCCGTCCCTGAGCATCAGATCCGTAAGCTCGAGGAGATTCTCGGCACGCCGTTGTTCGTGCGCTCCAGCCGTCGGGTAGGGCTCACCGCTGCGGGGCGGACTCTGATCATCCTCACACATATGCGCATTACCGCCATCCGTGCGCATCCGCCTTGGGGAACGGCGCCGCAGCGCGCGAGGGATGATGCGGCTCAGGTCAGTCGCTGACGACCCGGTCGGACTAATCGTGCTGGGGACTACGTGCCCGGGGCTACTTGCTGTCGATGCGGCCGAGTGCCGCACCGGTCTCAGCCAGCGCTGCGGTGGCCTTCGCCCATCCGATACCGGCCGGGTCCAGCGCGCTGCGCAGGTAGGCGGTGGTCAGTCGCTGCAGGACCGCGACGCGCTCCGGGTTCTCGTCGGTGGTCTCGGCGGCTTCCCAGCTCGGGATGCCGCCCAGGGAGTGCTCGGCGCCGAACAGGGTCAGCAGGTCGGTGGCGCCCGGGCTGTGGGCGTAGGCGTCTGTGAACCAGTCCGGGCCGCGGCTGGACATCTTCGACTGGTCGTGGTCGCCGGCCACCACGAGCGTGGGCGTGGTCAGCTCGGTGAACGATGGGTTCATGAACGGGAAGTGCTCCTGGGCGAACGGGTGCAACTCTTCGCCCCTGATCCCGGTCGCGGCCAGCAGCACGCCGGCCTGTACGCGCCGGTCCGCGTAGTCCTGGCCGGCCTTGCCCGTGCTGTCGAGGACGCGGGCGCCGAGCAGCATCTGCACGGTCTGGGCGCCCCAGGAGTGTCCGGCCGCGACGACCCGGTCCCGATCGACCCGCCCGGCAAGGCCTGGCACCGTACGTTCGATCGCCTCGAGCTGGTCCATGACTCGCACGAGGTCGGCATGCCGCTCGGTCCAGACGTGGCCGAACCCGGGGTCGTCGAACCCGATGCCGTCGCGACGGGAGTCCAGGTGCGTCGGCTGGACGACGACGAACCCACGAGACGCCCAGAAGGCCGTCAGGGGTGCGTATCCGTCGAGCGACCACCCGTTGCCGTGCGAGAACAGCAGCACCGGCAGGTGCTGCCCGGTCACGGGGGCAGAAACGCGCACGTCGAGGGGGAGCGCTCGCCCTGGCGCGTCGAGACGCACCGGGGCGATCGAGACGACTGGGGCAGCGGGACCGACGACGGCGTCGAGCATATGGACGATCGGGGTGTCGGCCGTTGCGGGAGTACCACTCATGGGAGATCACTCGTCCTTTGCGTTCGGGGCCCCCGCCGAGGACAATTTAAGCGGAGCGTCGCTCCGAAACAATACGGAGCAGCGTTCCATTTCGCAAGTCTCGACGGAGGTTCCCATGACGACTCCCGGTCCCGCCGGCTCGACACCCCGCGCGAAGCGCGTCGATGCCAGGCGCAACGAACAGACCCTGCTGGAGGCCGCCGCCGCTGTTTTCGTGACGGACGGCGTGGACGCGCCTGTGCGGCTGATCGCCGAACGTGCGGGGGTGGGCATGGGGACGATCTACCGGCACTTCCCCACGCGTCCCGCATTGGTGGCGGCGGTGTATCAGCACCAAGTGGAAGCGCTGGCGGAAGCAGGCCCTTCACTCCTGCGCGAGTCCGGCGACCCCGGGGTCGCCCTCCAGCGATGGGCGGCCGGCTTCGTCGACTTCCTCGTGACCAAGCACGGGCTCGCCGGCGCTCTCGGGTCCGACAAGGAGGGCGTGAATACCCTGCATCAGTACTTCGTCGACCGGCTCGTCCCGGTTTGCGACGCCCTGCTTGACGCCGCACTCGAACCGGAGGCCACCGGGCGAGTGTCCGGGTACATGCTCATGCGCGGCATCGGCAACCTCTGCATCGGCGGCGGCAACGACCCCCACTATGACGCCGCCCGCCTGGCCGCCCTTCTGGTGACAGGGGTGCTCGCCGGGGCACGGCACGGCCGCGGCTCGGACACTATTGCTCCGGAAGACGACTCCAACCCGCCGCGCGACAAATAGTGACCCGAACACCGATCACGGACGTCGCACTCGATCCGGCGGCTGCACTATCGGTGAGTTGTCGGTTCGCTGATCGGAGAAACGGCGGCGCCAGGGCCGGCCGTCCGCTCCAGCGTGCCAGTCGCCAGTGTTGCGATCGCTCTCCGGTGGTCAACGGCGGCTGCGCGGCCGCCGCTGTGGCAGCGCTGTGGTCGGCGAGCTCGCGGGCGGGTGCAGGCCCGACGGGAGGAGTCAAGCGGGATTTGTGTCGTCCTCGGCCGCCCGTGCGAGGCCCAATTGCTGGTGCGCGAGGATGCTGGCCCGGGTGAGCACGTCGATCTGTGCGGTGTTGTAGAGCGCGGTTACGGCGTCGACGAACGTCTGCTGAGTGGCGTGCTCACTCTTGGACAGGCGCTCGGCAGGGTTGTTCAGCCACGGATAGTCGATGAGGGTCTGGGCGATGAGCGGTGCAAGTCTCTCGGCGAGGCTCTGCCGGGTGGCCTCGTCCGCGTCCGGAGGAAGGGCGTCCATCTCCGCGTTGACGGGATCGGTGTCGGTTTCCGTCATGCGCTGCAGGTCTTTCAGAGTGTCGTCATCATACAGCCGGGTGTAGATGTGGATGAGGGAGGTGTCGGCCGCGGACAGGTGCCCAGCGGCGGACTCGAAGCCCGCCGGAGTGTCAGCCGGCACGCCATTGCGCAGAATGACGGCGATGTCGGAGCGGGCCCTGCGCAGGCGCTCCATCTCGGCTGCGAGCTGGGCGTCGACCTGGCGCAACACCTCCAGGGGAACGTCCCCGTTCGACTTCGCCACGCCGATCTCGGACAGTGGCACCCCGAGCTCCACAAGGCGGCGGATGCGCAGCAGGCAGACAAGATGCGGTACGCCGTACTGCTTGTATCCGTTGTACCGGCGCTCCGGGTCCTCGAGCAGGCCGAGCCGGTGGTAGTGCCGGATGGTGTTCACCGTGGTGCCGGCGAGCTCGGCGAGTTCTCGGGTGCTCCAGGCCATGTCTGTCCCTTTCTGGATCACATCGGACACGGATGCATGTCGTGGCCGACGCCTGGAGGTCCACGCGATGATCTCGACGTCCTTGTCCCGATCGCCCATCGGCAGCAGCCGCAGTGCGGCGAAGGTGTTCGTGACGGCGAGATAGGCCAGGCGAAAGAGCACAGACGATCATCATGCCGCGCTCCGAGCGGCTGGGCATCACGCACGTCAGGCGACCCCCAGCAAGACCATGGACCTGGCCGGATGACATCATCGGCAGGCACAGACTCACCCCCGAACCGATCGCCGAGCTCGACGCGCTCGTGGGGTGAGCTGCGGGGCCGGTCAGATCCAGCCGCGCTCTTCCGCGAGAAGTACGGCCTGCCGGCGGGTGTCGACGGCGAGCTTGCCCAGCACAGTGGAGATGTGGTTTCGGTGTCGAAGGACGTGGCGAACCAGGTGAAGTTCATCCAGGCCCACCAGATCCCGAAGAACGCCAGACCGTAGGTGACCAGGCCGTCGAGCACGTGCCCCTCGGCCAGGGCGTGGTGCAGCTGTACGGCGGCGATGCTCACTGCGACGACGAAGACGAGGTCGAAGAACAGCTCGAGCATGCTGGCCGACCGGCCCGGTTCGTGGGGGTCGCGGACCGCCATCGGGATGAGGCGGAACCTGCTCGTCCGACGCCGGGGGTACGGGCATCGTCGCGGGGCCCTTCCTGTCGCAAGCGCGAGAGGCGTCGTGGCGGATGGCTCTGGTGCGCGCTCGTGCACGGTTCAGCGCAAAGCGCGGAGGTGCTCCCGGCCCACAGGGTCGGTGACCTCGTCGAAGTCGTGGTGCGTGGAGAGCCACTTCTTGACGTAGGGGCAGACCGCCACGATGCGATATCCGGCTTGGGCGCTGGTGCTCAGTGCGGTGCGAGTGAGCGTGCCGGCGAGACCGCGGCCTTCGAATTCATCGAAGACCACCGTGTGGTAGAAGATGCGCTGCATCTCTCCGAAGTCCTTGTACATGGAGAACCCGGCGTGGGTGTCCTCGACGAGGACGTCGAAGCGACCCTTGTCGGGGTTGTCGCGGATGGTCACTTCTTGCTGGTTCTGATCGTTCATTGCTGTGGTCCTCTCGTTTTGGGAAGTGATGTATTTGGAGTACACCGTCGCGTTCGCGAAGTTCTCCACGTGAGTCACCGTCGCGCCGCTCGCCTCGGTCCACGAGTTCAGGTGGACGTCGTCGCGCATCTCCTTCAGATCGAGCGCGACGGTCTCGGCGTGGCCGTTCGGTATGACCCCGCCCTCCTCCACGACGAAGCTGCCCTGCGACGGCGAGTCGAAGGTGAATCTCACCTCCAGCCACCCCCTGTCGAATCTGCAGGTCTTGCCGACCATCTGCATGGTCATGGAGTTCCCTTCTCCTGACGCACGCGCTGCGGCTCGAGGTCGAGGTGTCGGCGTAGCGCCTCAGTGAACTCGTCGACCTTCACCAGCTGTTCCGGGGAGAGCGCGTCGACGAAGAGCTCGCGCACGTCACGCAGGTGCGGCACCGAGCCATGCCGGAACGACTCCGCTCCGAAGTCGGTCAGCCGCACGTCGATGCCGTGGACGTCGTCAGGGCACGGGGCTCGGCGTACGAGCCCGCGCTTCTCCATCCGCCCCAGGTGGTGTGACAGGCGGCTGCGTTGCCAGCCGATCAGTTGGGCCAGTTCGGAGGAACGCATTGTCCTCCGATCCGCCTCGCTCAGTGCGAGCAGCACTCGATAGTCAGCGGAGGACAAGGACGACTTGCTCTGGAGCCGTCCCTCCAGGAGGGTGCGCAATGTTTCGGCGGTCTCGATGTAATTGCGCCAGATGCGCAGCTCCTCACGCGTGGGCATCGCGCGGCGCTTCTTCTGCGCCATGGCACCTCCCGGAATTGACACGTCAACTCTGCACGTTACAGGATTGACACGTCAATCCTGATCACGGTGAGACCCGGATCCCGCAAGGAGCGAACCCATGACCGACAGCACCGCCGTCCAGTTCGGTATCGACAGCTTCGGCGACCTACCTCGCGACGATCAAGGAAATGTCGTCTCCCATGGTCAGGCGATCCGCGCTGTCGTGGACGAGGCGGTCCTCGCCGACCAGGTCGGCGTGGATGTCATCGCCCTCGGTGAGCACCACCGCCCCGAGTACTCGATCTCCACTCCCGAGACGGTGCTGGCCGGCATCGCCACCAGGACCGAGCGCATCCACCTCGCCTCGGGTGTGACAGTCCTGTCCTCCGACGACCCGGTGCGCGTCTTCCAGCGTTTCGCCACGGTCGACGCGCTCTCGAACGGGCGCGCCGAGGTGATCCTGGGCCGCGGGTCGTTCACCGAGTCGTTCCCACTGTTCGGGTATGACCTGGCTGACTACGAGATCCTCTTCGAGGAGAAGATCGACCTGTTCCACAAGCTGCTGGACGAGGGACCGGTCACGTGGGAGGGCACCACGCGCGCTGCGCTCAAGGACGCCGACGTGTTCCCCAAGACGGAGTCCGGGCGGCTGACGACCTGGGTCGGTGTGGGCGGGTCGCCCCAGTCCGTCATCCGGACCGCGCGGTACGGGTTCCGGCTCATGCTCGCGATCATCGGCGGCGCGCCCGACCGGTTCGCCCCGTACGTCGACCTGTACCGGCGCGCCACGGAACAGCTGGAGACCACCGCCTACCCGGTCGGGGTGCACTCGCCCGGCTTCGTTGCCCAGACCGACGAGGAGGCCAAGCGACTTTTCTGGCCTGGCTACAAGGAGGTACGCGACCGCATCGGCGCCCTGCGCGGCTGGCCCCCTGTGCGGCGTGAGGAGTTCGAGGCCGACGTCGAGCACGGCTCCCTCTACGTCGGTTCGCCCGAGACCGTCGCGCGCAAGATGGCCCGTGCCATCCGCACGCTCGATGTCGGGCGCTTCGACCTGATCTACTCCGCCGCCGGCTCCGTCTCGGCCAGCGACCGTCTGCGCGCCGTCGAACTGTACGGCACCAAGGTGATCCCAATGGTGCGCGAGCTGCTCGCCGAGGAGCCCAGCACGCTGGAGGTGGCCCGATGACGGTGCGCACGGCCGTACGCACCATCGGCGTCCTCGGGGCCGGCAAGGTGGGCACGGTCCTGGCCCGCCTCGCTCTCGCCGCCGGGTATCGAGTACTCGTCGCGGGGTCGGGGGACCCCGCGAAGATCGCCCTCACCATCGACGTCCTGACGCCCGGCGCCACCGCCGTCTGGTCCGTCGAAGCCGTACGGGACGCCGACATCGTGATTCTCGCCCTCCCGCTCGGCAAGTATCGCGCGCTCCCGACCGACGAGCTGCGCCACAAGCTCGTCATCGACACCATGAACCACTGGTGGGAGGTCGACGGGCCCCGCGAGCGGTTCCTCGCGCCCGGCGTCTCCTCCAGCGAGGAGGTGCAGCGTTTCCTCGACGGTGCACGCGTCGTCAAGGCCTTCAACCACATGGGGTACCACGACCTGGAGGACGAGGGCCGGCCCGCCGGGGCACCGGGCCGCAAGGCGATCGCGGTCGCCGGTGACAGCGAGGCGGACGTTACCGAGGTCGCGGCGCTCGTCGATGACCTGGGCTTCGACCCCGTGCCTATCGGACCTCTCGCCGAGGGTGTCCGACTCGAGCCGGGCACCGCCGCCTTCGGCGCCAACGTCCAGGCCGCCGAGCTCCGACTTCTGACCCAGGCAGCCGTGCACAACCCGATCGCGGAGTGATCCAAGTGAGCAATCCGGAAGCGGCCTCGGAAGTGATGCGGTCCATGACACAGGTCGGAAGCACCACCGGGGTCGAGGTGCTCTCGGCCCGCGACGTGCCCTTGGGCGGACCGCGGGCCTTGCAGGTGCGGCGCACGATTCCTCAGCGGGCTCGGACACTGATCGGCGCCTGGTGCTTCGCCGACCACTACGGACCGGTCGAGGTGCCGGCGGGCGGCATGGACCTACCGCCGCATCCCCACACGGGGCTGCAGACGGTGAGCTGGCTCTTCAGCGGCACCATCGAGCACCGCGACAGCCTCGGCACCCACTCGCTCATCCGTCCGGGGGAGCTCAATCTCATGACCGGCGGCCACGGCATCGCCCACTCCGAGGTCTCCACTGCGGACACCACGGTCCTCCACGGCGTCCAGTTGTGGGTGGCCCTGCCCGACGCGGATCGGGAAGCCGGGCGTGACTTCCAGCACCACGTGCCGGAGCCCGTACGGATCGACGGGGCCGAGCTGCGGGTCTTCCTCGGCTCAGTGGCAGGCGAGACCTCTCCGGTGCGGACGTTCACACCCCTGCTGGGTGCGCAGCTCGACCTCGAGCCGCACGCCACGGTCACGCTGTCCATCGACCCCGGGTTCGAGCACGGCCTGCTCGTCGATGCCGGTGACGTACGCCTGGATGGTACCGCGGTCCCCGCAGGGGAGCTCGGCTACGTGGCGCCGGGCATCGACATCCTGACGGTGACGAACCGCTCGGACGGTCCGGCACGCACCATCCTGCTCGGTGGCCCGCCGTTCGAGGAGGAGATCGTCATGTGGTGGAACTTCGTCGTCCGTGACCACGAGGAGATCCTGCGAGCCCGCCAGGACTGGGAGGCCGCTTCGGACCGCTTCGGAAGCGTCGAGGGCTACCACGGGCACCGCCTTCCCGCGCCGCCGGTGCCGGACGTGATCATCATGCCACGACGTAACCCGCCGGGCCGCACCGATCGGGCATGAGGGGCATCGTGCCAACGACAGCTCCTCCAACGCCGGTCATGCCCGGGGACCCGGAACCTCGCCATGGTCCTGCCTCCGCTCGAATCCACTGCACGCCCCGCTGGCGCCGATGATGCCGCCTCGCCCTGTGCAACCGCCTGCTCTGGATGCGCGATGCGGCGGCCGCCGTTGTGCGGCGTCGCATCGCCGTTCCGCTTCTTCCGGCTCGGAGCGGCGAGGGATCGACCGGCGGCGCCGACGGCACTTGACCCTGTTGCCGGAACACGGTGTTGAATGCCCGCGTGATTTTGACTTTGCTCGATGACTTGGCGCGGGTAGCGGCCGACACCACCGCGGAGCAGTACGCGCTGCCGACTCCGTGCGACGGGTTCGACGTGCGGCGACTGCGGCAGCACCTCACCGGCGGACTGACCTACTTCGACGCCGCCTTCGGCGACCCTGGCGCCGAGGAGCGAGCAGCGGACCCGCACGCCTACTCAGGGCTCGACCAGCTTGAGGCCGTCCTCCCTCGGCTCTCGGCGACTTTGCGATCCGCGCTGGCGGCCGGGGTCGAGACGACCATCGTGAACGTGCCTCACCTCGGTGGAGCGTTTCCCGGCGCCGTGGTCCTGGACATGCTGCTGATCGAGGTGATCACTCACGGCTGGGACATGGCCACCGCGGCGGGTCTGCCCTGGAAACCGGACGAGGCGACCTGCGAGCGAGCACTTGCCTTCTACCGGGCGACGCTCAAGCCCGAGTGGCGCGGCCCCGGCATGGCGTTCGGCCCGGAGTACGCGGTCTCGCCCGATGCTTCTCCGGTGGAACGGGTCGTCGCTTTCGCCGGCCGTGACCCTGGTTGGTCGCCGGCAACCCACCGGTAAGGGCCCGCCGATCCATAGGATGCTTGGCACCAGGGGTGCGAGTCGGCCCTGGGTGAGCCCGGAGGCGAACTGCAGGATCACGAGAAAACCGACGACCGACGCCACGCCGGAAAGGGCCGCGGTCGAGCGCCGCTTCATCGCGATGCTCGACGCGCCCGCGACGCTGCCGCCGATGGTCGCCGGCCGGCGTCCTGTTCTTCACCGCTGAAGTATGACACACCGCTCGAAACCTTGACCTGGTGGTGAGAACAGGGTGTCGTCTGGTCCGGACTGAACGACAACCTGCTCCGACTCACTTCTCGGTACCCCAGGGGGATCAGCAATGTTCGTCAGGAACACGTCCGTGATCGCCGGGAGCGCAACGTGGCCGGCATGACCGACATCAGCAAAACCGTCGTCGTCCTGGGCGCCACGGGGCAGCAGGGAGGATCGGTCGCCGCTGCGCTGAGGGCCGACGGCTGGGCAGTCCGCGCGGTCGTGCGCGATCCGTCCGGCCCCCGGGCCCGGTCCCTGTCCGCCGCCGGCATCGAAACCGTCCGCGGTGACCTCGCTGATCCGGAGTCGCTCCGCGCTGCCTTCTCCGACGCCCACGGCGTCTTCAGTGTCCAGCCGAACTCCGGCCAGGCCGGCGCCGAGGTGACCAACGAGGACGAGGTCCGCTTCGGCACGGCGGTGGCCGACATCGCCGAGCGCTGCGGCGTCGCCCACCTCGTCTACAGCTCGGCGATCACTGCGGGCTCGACGACGGGCGTCGACCCTGCTGGCGCAGGATGAGGTCCTCGGCAAGTTGGCGGCACTCGTCGACGACGGCAGGCTGGCCGGAAACGCGGAACTCGACGCGTTGCACGCGGAGTTTCCCTTCCTGCTGCGCTTCGACCGCTGGCTGGCGGGCCCTGGGGCGGATCTCCTCGAATCGAGGCCGTCGTAGCGGAACAAGCCCACCCCGGCTGCCCACCGCAGGCGGATGACGGGCCGGGCGGTGGATCCGCCCGGCCCGGCACCGCAGGTTGTTCAGCTGGGCCGGCAGGTGGTGTCGCGGGCCGGCATCTTGCCCTCGACCAGCCAGTCCGTGGTGATGTGGAGGGCGCAGGCGTTGGTGTGGACGAGGAAGACGCCGTGGCCGCTCTCGTCGGCGGTCACCAGCTTGGCGCGCGAGGCGAACTTGTCGCGCAGCAGCTTTCCGCCCACCCACGGGGTCACCGGGTCGTGGCGGTTCTGCAGGATCAGGATGTTGGCCGGGCCCTTGGCGTCGACCTTCACCGGAGGCTCGTACGGCTCGTGCTTCCAATAGGCACAGGGCGTGATGTTGGCAGTCGCGGCGCCGAACAGCGGATACCACTTGCGGTCCTCGGCGACGGCCCGGCGGTAGGTCGCCACGTCCTCGGGCCAGTTGACGTCGTTGCAGGTGGTCGCGAGGAACGCCGTGAGGGCGTTGTCAATGGGGTTCGCCGGCGCCGCTTGCCTGGTCGCCGGGGCTTCGGCCGGGTTGAGGTACGTCTGCAAGGTGCGCGCTGTCCGCCCGTACGACAACTCGCTGTAGAGGCCGGCGAAGATGAGGTACCGGACGACGGCACCGTCAGCACCGTCCGGCGCGGGGGTCTTGTCGAGCCGCTCGGTGATCCGCAGGAAGGTCCGGCGGACCTGCTGCGGCGTACGACCCAGGCCGTACGAGTCGTGCCGGGTCGCCACCCAACGGGCGAAATCGGGGAACGTCTGCTCGAAGCCGAGCCCGAACCGACGCATGCCCGCCGGGTCGAGGTGGGTGTCGCCGACGTTGCTGTCGAAGACGATCCGGTCGGTGGTCTTCGGGAACAAGGAGACGTACGTCGCGCCGAGGGCCGTGCCGTAGGACGCTCCGTAGTAACTGGCCTTCTTCTCACCGAGCGCCGCCCGGACCCGATCCAGGTCGCGAGCCGTGTTCGCCGTGGTGATGTGCCGCAGCCGGCCGTCCTTGTCGGTGGCGGCGCACTTGTCGGCCACCTGCTTCGCGATCGCGGCCTGCCGGGTCACCGCGGCGTCGTCGGCCGCGTACGGCGGAACGTTGGCCCAGTACGGATCCTCGAGCGTGAAGCCGCAGCTCATCTTCGTCGAATGCCCGACCCCCCGGGTGTCCATGCCGATCAGGTCGTACGCATCCGATACGGTGGTCGGCAGGCCCCGGCTGACCAGGAAGGCGCCCTGGTCGATCCCGATGCCGCCCGGGCCGCCCGGGTTGAGCAGCAGGATGCCGCGCCGCTTGGCCGGGTTGGTGCTGGCGATCTTCGAGATCATGATCTCTATCTGCTCGCCGTCCGGGTCGCGGTAGTCCAGGGGTACGGGGATCTTCGCGCACTGCACCGCGACCGGTGCCGGCATCACGACTTCGGCCGGGCACGCTTCCCACGTCAGCTCGGGTGCGGCTTGCCGGGCCACAGCAGCCGGCCCGGCCACGACAAATGTGCCGAGCAAGGCGATCACCCCGATCAGCACAGCGCCACGTTTTCGGTACATGTACAACCTCCTGCGTCGTCCGCCGGCATTCGGTGTCATGCGACACCATGTCGCGGGAACACAGTCAAGGTCTTGACCCTGTTCGGAGAACATGGTTTCTGCTGGGCCGGAGCCGCGACCTGTCCTGCCGGCCCGATGAAAGGAACTGAAGTGAAACCCACCGTCGTTCTGGTGCACGGCGCGTTCGCCGAGTCCGCAAGCTGGGGCGGTGTCATCCAGCGCCTGCTCGACGACCGCTACCCGGTCATCGCCGCGCCCAATCCGTTGCGCGGCCTGTCCGGGGACGCCGCCGTCGTCTCCAGCATCCTGAGCACGATCGACAGGCCGGTCGAGCTCGTCGGCCACTCGTACGGCGGGGCGGTCGTCTCCAACGCCGCCGTCGAACTCGCCGGCGCGTCGCACGCCATTCCCGTGTCGGAGCCGGTCGCGGTCGCCGAGATCGTCCTCGATGCCACCCGATCGATCGGCTGAACCGTGGAGAAAACGATCACCAACTTGTGGCCCCGGCTGCGCGTGGCCGACTGGACCGAGACCCGCGACACCCTGCACATGTGGACCCAGATTGTCGGCAAGATCCGGATGGCGTACACGCCGTCGGCCAACCACTGGTGGCACGTCACGCTCTATCCCACGGCCCGCGGCCTGACCACCTCGGCCGTGCCGTACGACAAGGGCGTCTTCGACATCGAGTTCGACTTCGTCGACGAGCGGCTGCGCGTGCGCACCAGCGACGGCGGCTCGCGCGATGTGGTTCTCGAACCGAAGCCCGTCGCGACGTTCTACGGCGAGACGCTCGAGGCGCTGGCCGCGCTCGGCCTGAAGCCCAGCATCCACCCCGTGCCCAACGAGGTCGAGCTCGCGATCCCCTTCGCCGAGAACGACCGGAACTGCTCGTACGACGGGGAAGCCGCACGACTGTTCTGGCGGCAGCTGCTGCAGGCCGAGCGGGTGATGAGCCGCTTCCGCTCCGAGTTCGTGGGAAAGGCCAGCCCGGTGCACTTCTTCTGGGGTGCGATGGATCTGGCATACACCCGCTTCTCCGGTCGGGTCGCCCCGCAACACCCGGGCGGCGTGCCCAACTGCCCGCCGTGGGTCATGCACGAGGGCTACTCGCACGAGCTGGCCAGCTTCGGTTTCTGGCCGGGCGGCGGTGAGGAAGGCGCCTTCTACGCGTACGCGTATCCGGAACCGCCGGGCTACCGGGAGCGCACGGAGGCGTACTTCGACAAGACCCTGCAGGAGTGTGTGCTTCCGTACGAGAAGGTGGCCGAGTCAGCCGATCCCGACGCGACACTCCTCGACTTCCTCCGCGCAACCTACGGTGCCGCCGCCGACCTGGCCGCCTGGGACCGCTCGGCCGTGGAGGCGTGACCGTCGCGTCCCCTGGACGGGGGCTCAGGGGACGCGACGCCGGCCGCCGAGCCTTGCCCGCCGCCGTCGCTGCCGGGCTGGGCCGGAGCGCTGCCGTTGTCGACGAATGTGTAGACGGAGCGCAGGGGCGGTCTCGCCGCCCACCCCGAACGCGGTGTTCGATTACCAGATCGGCGGCGCCTACGACAATCCGGCCGCCAAGGTCGTCAGCCGGGACAGGCAGGACGAGGCCGACCCCGACCTCTACGACATCCGCTACGTCAACGCTTTCCAGACCCAGCCGATCGCCTCGGAGGTGCAGGACTGGCGCAACCGCGGCCTGACGCTGAAGAACGCGCAGGGCGAGGAGGCCATCGTCTCCGCTGTCCAGGAACATGCCTTCGGGGCCGCCCGGCGAGTACGGACGGCAGCGGAGTAGTCCGGCTTGACCCGGTGGCGGGAACATGGTTTTGGCTTGCGGGGACTAAAGGGAGTCCGCACTGTGCCCAGAACGAAGATTGACCAGCTCTTCGCGCGGCGAGCCCGGGTATTCCGCCGCTCCGGCCTCTCTGGTCTCGTACTTCTGATCTGCGCGATTTCAGCCATGGGCTGCACGCCGACAGAGAATGAGCAACCCACGCCGGCCGCCGGTTCGTCAGCGGCTGACCTGACGAAATTCTATTCTCAGAAGCTGGACTGGTCAGGCTGCGCCGAGTTCGCCACCAGCAAACGGGAAGCGGAGATTCTCGCGGACCCCAAGGCCCAGTGCGCACGGTTGTCGGTTCCGCTGGACTACGACGACCCGAAGGGCGCCACCGCGTCCGTCGCGGTCCTGCGCGTCAAGGCGCGGGGGGAGTCGAAGGGCTCGGTGGTCTTCAACCCGGGCGGCCCGGGCGGCTCCGGCGTGTTGGGCGGGCTGGCCGTGAGCCGGGGGCTGGCCAAGAGCCGCATCTCCGAAGCCTTCGACATCGTCGGCTTCGACCCGCGCGGTGTCGGTGCCACCAAGCCGGCTGCCGACTGCTATTCGGAGAAAGGCACGACGCGGGGGGACAAGGTGTTCCCCACGTTGACCTTGACCGTCGATCTGACGGAGGAGGACACCCGCGCGGTGTTCGACCGCTGCGCCGAGGGATCCGGGGGCGCGAAGGGGCTCGCTTCGATGGGCACCCGCACGACCGCTCGCGACATGGACGTTCTGCGAGCCGTTCTGGGCGACGAGAAGCTGACCCTGCTCGGCCAGAGCTACGGCACCCGGCTCGGCTCGGTCTACGCCGAGCAGTTCCCGCAGCGGGTGCGGGCGATGATCCTCGACGGCGCGTTCGATCCGGGGCTGGGCACGATCGAGCGGCGACTCGCCGCCTACGGCGGGTTCCAGCGAGCGTTCGAGGTGATGGCGGCCACCTGCGCCAAGGACGCCTCGTGTCCGCTGGGGACCGACCCGAAGGCCTGGACCTCGAGATTCCAGGCGCTCATGCAGCCGCTGCGGGACAAGCCCGTGCCCGCGCTGGGCCAGGAACTCGACTTCGACGGGGCCGTCGGCGGTGTGATGGCGGGACTGTACAGCCCGACGCTGTGGCCCACCGTCGTGCGCGGCCTGAACGAGGTGCGGCAGGGGCGCGGCGACAGTCTGATGCGTCTGGTGCAGGACCTCGGCGGCGGTGCGGCCGACAACGCGGTGAACGGCAACGTGACCGAGGCCCTCTTCGCGATCAACTGCATGGACGAGCGGCGCCTCACCCCGCAGGACGTCGCCCAGTTGCGCGCCCGGGCGTTCGAGGTCGCCCCCTTCATGAGCCCGGGCGGCGACGTCGGGCGGGGCGCCCGGGACGGATGCGAGTTCTGGTCGGCGCCGCCGACTCTCGGCATTCCGTACGCCCAGAACATTCAAGGCCTTCCGAAGACGCTCGTCATCTCGATCACCGGTGACCCGACAACCCCGCACGCAGGCGGCGTCAAACTCGCCGAGACCCTCGGCAGCGCTTTGCTGACCGTGAAGGGTGAGGGGCACACGGTTGTCTCCGGCGGGGCCAACACGTGTGTCGACAAGATCGCCGCCGACTATCTGATCGATCTCAAGCTGCCGGAGCCGATGCCCGAATGTTCGGTCTGAGCCGGCGGAAAGGCGGTGTTGTGTTGATGGCGAACTCAGGGTGGGCAGCATGCGACCGATGATTCTCGTTCACGGCGCGTGGCACGGCAGTTGGTGCTGGGCGTCGGTCACGCCCCACCTGGCCGCTCGTGGCATACCGTCGGTCGGGGTGGACCTCGCGGGGCACGGCTTGAACGGCCGGCCGCCGTTCGCCCGCTCGGCGCGGCCCTTCGATCCGGCGGCCCTGGCCACCGAGCTCTCGCCGGTCGCCGGCGTCAGCGTGCGCGATGCCGCCGAGGCGCTCGTCGACCAGATCCGGCTGGCCGGGAACGGCGAGCCCGGCGTCGTCGTCGCGCACAGCCTCGGTGGCGTGATCGCGACCGCCGCCGCCGAGCTCGCTCCCG
The DNA here is from genome assembly GCF_051918855.1 of Streptosporangium sp. H16. Taxonomy (NCBI): domain Bacteria; kingdom Bacillati; phylum Actinomycetota; class Actinomycetes; order Streptosporangiales; family Streptosporangiaceae; genus Streptosporangium; species Streptosporangium sp. H16. The sequence continues at coordinate 9,577 of NZ_JBPXMD010000059.1, read as the reverse complement.
AGTTGTTCGCCCACCTCGTCTATCTCAGCGCGTACGTCCCTGTCACCGCGTCCGTGGCCGAACTCGCCGCGAGTTACCACTCCTTTGACCGGGTGCTGGTCGCCGACCCCGCGGTGGTCGGCGCGCTGCGTCTCGACCCGGCGAACCCTGCCCTCCGGGATGAGATCCGGGAGCTGTTCTACGGCGACGTCGACGTGTCGACGGCCGAGGCGGCCATCGCCTTGCTCAGCAACGACGCGCCCGCGCAGTTCGCCGCCGAGAAGGTGACGGTGACCCGGGAGCGCTTCGGCGCGGTCCCACACTCGTACATCGTTTGTGCCAAGGACAACGCGATCCCGGAGGTCCTGCAGCGCCGCCTGGTGCGGGTCATCGACGCCGCTTCCGTCGCGGCGACGGGGGTGGTCACGCTGGACAGCTCCCACTCCGCCTTCCTGTCCCGCCCGGCGGAGCTGGCCGGGGTCCTCGCGGAGGCCGAACGGGGCGGGGGCTCTTGGAGCCGCTGAGGCCGACGATGGCACCGGAGCCGCAGGTTCCGCTCGGACTGCGCTTTCTGGTGCTCGGCCCGGTGCGGGGTTTTCACGGCGAGACGGAGCTCGACCTCGGCCCGCCGCAGCAGCGGGCGCTGCTGGCATTACTGGCCGGCAGCGGATGACGCCCGCTCGAGAAGTCCGCAACCGCCCTTGACCCGGTGCCACCTTGCGCGTCGGTGCGTACGCGCAGGGGTCGGTCATGCTTGACTGTGTCCCTGGAACATAGTTTTTGATGATCGGGTGTTCGACGAATGGCGGCGGCGCCGAGCCATCCAGCGCCTCAAACTCGGGGACGGGCACGCGCTGAAGCGATTCCGTTGGTGGCAGCCTCTGTCCCGGTCCCTGCTCTATCTTCCCGCGGACGCCGGTGCGGGCCGGCCGGCGGAATACGCGGTCGACGTGAACCACATGAAGAGCAACGAGAACCTCGACACCGAAGCCCACCTGTATCGCGACGGCCGGCACTTCGAGCGGGCGAGGCTCCCTGCCGTCTTCCCGATCGAAGGCGGCGCGATCGAGGTGGAGACGTCGGCTTTCGGCCTCCGGCGGTGCCACTTCGTCGCCGACGACGGGACCGAGCAGCAACTCGTGCCGGATCCGCGCTCGGCCGAGGGGCGCCGCGCCCGGCTCGACCGCGAGCGTCCGTTGCTCAGCCGCTGGATCGGCGTGATCTCCCTCGTCCTGATCCTCGTGCCGCTGATCCTCGGCCTTCTGCAGACCGTCGAGTCGATCTCCCGGTTCCCGCCGCTGGCCGAGCGGTTCGGTGTCTTCGAGTCGCCGATCGACGCGTCGGCCTGGCTCAACATCGCGCTCGTGATCAGCGCGACGGTGGGCAGCACCGAGCGTGCCCTGCGCCTGCGGTACAACCGGTGGCTGGACGCGGTGGCGGACTGACGGCGGGTCAGCCTTCCGCCCGCAACTGCCGGCGGGCCAGCTCTTTGGCGCGGTGGATGACGTCGAGCTGGGCCTCGTTGTGGAGTTCCCGCAACGCGTCGATGAACGTCTGCCGCGTGACGGACTTCCCCTTCGACACGTGGGCCATCGCGTCGTTGTCCATCCAGGGATAGTTACGAAGGGTACGGACCAGGGACGGTGCGTACTTCTCGGCGAGGTTCTGCCGCGTCCCCTCGTCGGCGTCGGCGGGCAGCGCGTCGAAGTCGGCGCTGACGGCGTCGTCGTTGTCGTTCTCCACCGCTTGCCGCACGTCGGCCAGGGCCTGGTCGTCGAAGACCTGCGTGTATATGTGGATGAGCGAGCGGTCGGCCTTGGACAGGCGGCCGGCGACGGGCTCGAAGCCCGGCGGCGTGTCGGGCGGCGCGTTCTCGCTCAGAATGGCCGCGATGCCCTGCCGGGCCTTCTCCAGCCGTTCGATGGCGGCCGCGTGGTCGACGTCGACCTGGTGCAGCGCCTCGGGGGAGCCCGTGCTCAGCTCTTCGATCCGAGACAGGGGCACGCCCAGCTCGGCCAGCCGGCGGATGCGCAGCAAGCGTACGAGATCTAGTGTTTCGTACTGCTTGTATCCGTTGTAGCGGCGATCGGGCTCCTCGAGCAGGCCCAGACGATGGTAGTGCCGGATCGTGTTCACCGTGGTGCCCGCGAGTGTCGCGAGCTCGCTCGTGCTCCAAGCCACGTCGATCTCCTTCTCGGTCATTCGCCTGCTGACAGGCCTGCCCACGAAAGGTACGCGGCAGGAGGATGATCGCGACAATGCCGCGACCGATCCGGCGTTTGTCGGCTGCCGGCACCCGGTACTACTCGACTCCAGTGGGGGCTCCACCAGGGTCCTTGGGACACGGCTGTGCGATGACGTTGACTGTGTGGCCAGCACACGGTTTCTGACGGGGGAACACCGCCGGCATCGGCGCAGTCCCGCTGGCCGGAGTCGTCGCGCCGAAGCCCACCGGCTCCGGCCGGTCGACAAATGAGGCGGCCTGGTTCGAAGGAGACTCGTGATGCAGTTCGGCATTTTCACCGTGGGTGACGTCACTCCGGACCTCACGACGGGCCGGACCCCGACCGAGCACGAGCGCATCCAGGCCATGGTGACCATCGCGCTGAAGGCCGAGGAGGTGGGCCTCGATGTGTTCGCCACTGGCGAGCATCACAATGTGCCCTTCGTGCCGTCCTCGCCGACCACGATGCTCGGCTGGATCGCCGCCCGGACCGAGAAACTGCTGTTGAGCACGGCCACCACGCTGATCACTACCAACGATCCGGTGAAGATCGCCGAGGACTACGCGATGCTGCAGCACCTGTCCGGCGGCCGCGTCGACCTCATGATGGGCCGCGGCAACACCGGGCCGGTCCACCCCTGGTTCGGCAAGGACATCCGGGCCGGCATCCCCTGGCGATCGAGAATTACGCGCTTCGCCGACGTCTCCTCCCGCGCTTCGGACACCGATGACGATGTTATGCAGCGCGGCAGCGACCTAACCGGCCAGATCCGGTGCGGCGGGCTTGGAGTCCGGGGAGCCGGCAGGATCAGCCGGGATCCGGTCGCGACAGCGACCGGCGAGTAGTCGGACTGCCGAAGCGATCCGTCCGGGTGCAGAAACTCCACGATCATGTGATCTTTCCCTGTCGTGCTGCAGAAGCCTCCCAGTGCCACCTGTGTTTCAGGAATACGTTCAAGGCGAGAGCGCCCGACGGGCGCGGCGGGCCGGCCGCTTGACCCGGTTCCTGGAACAGGGTGTCGCATACGGGGAGACGTTCATGGAAGGAGCCGGTATGACACTGGAAGCCGCGATCCGTTCCAACGACGTGGCGGCGGTGGTGGAACTGCTCGAGTCGGGCGCGGACCCGCACCGCCGCGGCGCCGGTGGCCTCACACCACTGATGGTCGCCTCCGGGCTCGGTCGATCACGCCTGGTGGAGCGGCTGCTGGAGGCCGGCGCGGATGTGTTGATGGTCGAGCCGCGCATGGGCGCCACGGCGTTGCACAAGGCGGCGCAGGCCGGTGACGACGGCGTCATCGGCCTGCTCCTCGACCATGGCGCCTTTGTTGACCAGCAGTCGCCCCGGCTCGGTCACACGCCGCTGATGGACGCGGTGCAGTACAAGCACGAGGCGGCGGTCCGGCTGTTGCTGGCCCGCGGAGCCCGTACCTCTGTGCGCAACCACTGGCAGGAGACGGCGCTCGACCTGGCGTTGCGCGACGGCTCCGAGGTCATCGCCGGTCTCCTGCACGCGCGGATGGCGGCCGACGCCGACCGGATCCGGTCGCTGGCGCTGATGGCGGCGGTACAGGCCGGCGACCTCACTGCGGTGAGACGGCTCATCGGGGCCGGTGCGGCCCTCGACGAGCGACTGCCGGCCGTCGGCGATCATGACGACGACTACACACCGCTCGGGATCGCCGCTCGCGACGGGCACACCGGCATCGTCCGCGTGCTGCGCGAGGCCGGTGCGGATCCGCGCCGGCTCAACGGGCTGATGGGCGCGACGCCGGGCCATGAGGCCGCCTTCGCCGGGCACGCCGGCGTCATCCGGGCGCTGACGACGCGCGGCCCCAGCGGTACGCCGACGCTCGAGATCGACGCCCAGGGTGCCTACAACGGCTTTACCGCCTTGCACGACGCGGTGTGGCACGGGCACCGGGAGGCAGCACAGGCCCTGGTCGAGGCGGGCGCCCGCCTCGACCTCACCTCGCACACCGGTCACACACCCCGGCAACTTGCGCTCCACTACGGGTACGACGATCTCGCGGCGTATCTGGCCGAGGCCGAGAGCAAAGCCGTTCGACCATCGCCCTTTGTCTTCGCCGAGGCCGCGCTCGACGATTTGCGCGAGCGGCTTTTCCGTACGCGATGGCCCGATCCCGAACCGGTGGAGGACTGGAGCCAGGGCGTGCCGCTGCACAGGCTGCGAGCACTGTGCGACTACTGGCGGGACGGCTACGACTGGCGGGCCTGCGAGGCCCGGCTGAACGCGCTCAACCCGTCGACGACGCGCATCGACGGACTCGACATCCACTTCCTGCACCTGCGGTCGCCCGAACCGGAGGCGATGCCGCTCGTGATGACCCACGGCTGGCCCGGCTCGGTCATCGAGTTCCTGAAGGTGGCACCGATGCTGGCCGACCCGCGGGCCCACGGCGGCGACCCCCGGGACGCGTTCCACGTGGTCCTGCCCTCGATGCCCGGCTTCGGACTGTCCGGCAAGCCGACCGAGACCGGGTGGGGACCCAAGCGGATCGCGTGCGCCTGGGTCGAGCTGATGCGGCGGCTGGGCTACGACAGCTTCGGCGCGCAGGGCGGCGACTGGGGGCACGCGGTCACCACCGCGCTGGGCAACATCGGCGAGCCCGCCGTCCGGGCCATCCACTCCAACATGTTCCCCACCTACGGCACCGAGGAAGCCACGAACGAGCAGGAGGAGCGTGCCCTGCAACGATGGCGTGACTTCCAGGCCCACGAGTCGGGCTATCAGCACGAGCAGATTCAGAGCCCTCAGACGATCGGGTACGCGCTCACCGACTCGCCGGTGGGGCAGGCGGCCTGGCTCTACGAGAAATACGAGCAGTGGACGGACCACGACGGCGATCCGGAAAACCTGCTCAGTCGCGACGAGATGCTGGACAACATCACGTTGTACTGGCTGACCGGCACCGCCGCCTCCTCGGCTCGCATCTACTGGGAGAGCTTCCGCACCTACCGCGACCCGAAGGTCGAGGTGCCGGTCGGCGTCAGCCTCTTCCCTCGCGACATCTATCTCGCCGCACGTCGCTGGGTGGAGCAGCGTTACCCGAACCTCGTGCACTACAACGAGCTGCCCAAGGGCGGACACTTCGCTGCCTGGGAACAACCCGAGCTGCTGGCTGCGGAGGTGCGCGCCACCTTCCGCCACGTACGCCAGAGATCCGCAACGAAAAGCACCGACGCATCGTGAACCCGACGCCAACATCGCCTCCTTCGACAACGCCCGTCCCTTCGGTACACACATCGGGATGGCCTGGTGGAAGTCGCTTTCAGTCGGCCGGCGAGGAGATCATGTTCCGGGGGCTCGGTGCTCCCGGCCGCGGGGTCGTGGTTGCGCGCGGTGCGCCCGGCGTTCATCACCGGACTGGTGGTCTCCAGCCTCATGTTCGCCGTCCTGCGCGCAGCGGGCGATCCCTGGCTCTTCGCCTGTTGCGTGCTCCTCTCGGCATGCACGGCCGTCATGGGATTGATCACTCGGGACCTCGAGGCCGCGATGGCGTTCCACGTGGCGAACAACTTGGTGACGACGACTGTCAACGTGCTCATGGCCGATGGCGGCCCTTGGTCGTCGACCGCACCGAGGGCGCCGGCGGTGGCCCTTCGCTGATCATTCTGGCCGTCATGAATCTGGCCGTGCTCGCCTTCGTCTGGCTCCGCGAGCGGTCGCGCCGCACTGGTCCGGAGCGAGGGGTGTAGCTCGTTCATCGCTTGGGCAGCACGGCCGCCGCGAGTATCACGTTGTTGACGATGGTCGCGGCGAAGCTGCGGGCGATCGCGCCGGCGGCGGCATCGGCTGCCCAGATGCCGTGCTCGAGTTGCTTGGCTCGGGCGATGGTCGCGGTGGTCCGCGGGATCTCGGGATGGAACTGCGGCAGCATCCCGCTTCCGGACAGCAGTGCCACGAGCGCGGCGAGGCGGGGCTCCGGCTCCGCCTCGCCGACCAGCACGCCCCGTACGCCGCGGAGCAGGCTCCTCCGGCGCCCGGATTCGCCGTCTGTCAACATCTCCCTTATGGGCGCTTCGGTCTCGACACAGGTTGATCGGTGGATGTCGTTGCGCTCGATGAGACGTTCGAGCAAGGGGCGGCGCAGGGCCGGTCCGATCACGGCGAGCGTCGCCTGGACGCCTCGCGGCCTCGAGGCGAGGTAGTCCCACGTGGATCGCAGGAGGTCGTCCGTCGGTGGCCGCTCAGCGACAGCTTCCACCCGGGTCGACCCGCTCCATCCGGGTACGGTTCGCACGTGCCGGCCGATGCTGAGATCCGCAAGCATCGCTCCGGCGAGAACGTAGGGAAGCGTTTCCTCGCCGGCGACGACTCCGGTGCCCTCCGGCCCGGAGAACGGCTGGAACAGGAGTAACAGAAGGTCTTCGGCCAGGGTCGGCGGGTCGAGCCGCTGTGTCATCGTGTGATCCTTTCGACGGGGAATGCGACGCGAGTCCGGGAAACGCGATGCAGTCGACAGGGGAGGGTGGAGCCGGAGGTCAAGCCACCACGAACGAGACGACACCCCAGACCAGGGTGGTGGTCAACGTCGTCCAAAAGACGATCGCGATCGCCTGCCACAGCAGCACCCAGGAGCGCGAGGTCCCCGAGGCGATGAGCATGGCCGCGGTGAACTGGGTCGGCACGGCCAGCGGTCCGAGCAGGCTCGCTCCGGGCACACCGAAGCGCACGAGGTAACGGCGGAAGCGCCGGCGCCCCTTGGACTCGGGGCGCTCCTCGCGGCTGCTCGGCCGGTGTCCGTGAGCGACCGCGGCGGCGCGGGCCCGCGAGCTGATCAGCACGACGACGAGTACGCAGAGGAAGTTGCCCGCGGCTGCGGCAACCGCGGCCACCACGGGATGGATCCCACCGACCACTCCGATCGGCGATGCGCCCTCGCCTTCGATGAACGGGATCGCGCCGGCCAGCATGACGATGAACGGCTGGACCAGTTCGGGCACCTCGGCCACGAGGTCGCGGAAGTTCTGAACGAGCGTTTCGACGGGATTCACGGCGGGCTCCTCGAGCGGGGAGATGCGTCACCACCGAGTAGAGACCGTGTGCTCAGCACAGAGTCAAACGCCCTGTTCGTGGCATTCCCGAGGATCGGGCGCGTTCCCCGCCGGGGTCCGCCTCGGGCCACCGGCTCAGTGCTGTTGAGCGAGGGCGCCGGCTCGGCTCAGCACGTCGAGCTGGGACGCGTCGCCGAGCGCGACCGCCGCGTCGGCAGGGCGTCGATCTCGCGCAACGACTCCGGGCCGAAGTTGCCTTTCCGTGTCTACTACGACGGTTCCGGGCGGCCCGTTGTGCAGCTGCCCGGCCGAGCGAGCTCGCGCCGGTTCAGGACCGATCGTCGAGCAGGGGCAGCCAGGGAGCCGGCGATCAGATCGGTGAGCTCACCGACGTACGCGTCGGCGCCAGGGGTGATCGGGGTGGCCCCGAGATCGTCGCGTCGCTGTCAGATTCGCACCCGCGGCGAAATGTTCGCGTCGGTAGAAATCTCTAGTGCCTGTGCGGGAGGGCCGTTCAGGTAAGATTCAGCTCCTTGAGGCGGCGGCGGGAGCGTCAGATTGCTGCTCAGCGTCTCGTCGGTTCTGACCGCTCTGCGCGCGGCCTCCAGCGCGGCGGGACAGTTGCCCAGACGCACGCCTGCATTTCAGCAGGCTACTCGTGAGTAAGGAAAGTGCCCGGGCCGCCATCCGGCGATGGGCGAACCGGGTCACGGAGGTTGTCCCGTAGCTCGTAGAACTTGATGTGGCGGTCCCCGCCTCGCGGCCTACCTGATGGTAGGTCTCGAGCGACTACCACATCACTCCGAGTATGGAGACGGGGACCGTGAGCAAGACCTACCAGAACAAGCGCCGACCCGCCCGGCACGTTGCCGAAAACATGGCTGTTCCACAGACCGTCAGCGTGGCCATGGACCAGATCGCCATCTCCATGCGGGACGGCCTGCTCGCCCTGGCCGTCCAATCCGGGCTGGCCGTCATGTTCGCGATCCTGGACGAGGACGTCACCGCCCTCTGCGGGCCGCGGGGCCGACACAACCCCGGCCGGACCGCGGTACGACATGGCAGCGACGCCGGATCGGTAGTGCTCGGAGGCCGCCGGCTACCGATCCGGCGCCCACGGGTGCGCACCGCCGACGGCACCGGCGAGGTTGCCATCCCCTCCTATGAACTGTTCTCCTCCACCGAAATCCTCGATGAGATGGCACTGGGCAAGATGCTCGGCAAACTATCCACCCGCCGCTACCCACTCGGCCTGGAGCCGGTCGGCGGCCGCATCGAGCAGGCCCACCGGCACCTCCAAACCGTCGATCTCACGGCGGTTCGTCGCCGCCACCGAACGCGCCCTTTCGGACATGATGTCGGCCGATCTGTCCGAGCTGCAGCTGGCCGCGCTGATGCTGGACGGCGTACACTTCGGCGAGCACACCTGCATCGTGGCGCTCGGGATCGGCATCGACGGCCACCTTGCACCCCCTCGCGTTGGTGGAGGGCTCCACCGAGAACGCCACCTTGGCCCGCGAGCTCATCGTCGGCCTGCGTAAGCGCGGCCTCGATGTCACCACGCCGCTCCTGGTCGTGCTGGACGGCTCCAAAGCGCTGCGCCGCGCGGTGCTGGACGTCTTCGACCATCCGGTGATCCAGCGCTGCCAGCTTCACAAAATCCGAAACGTCCGCGACCGGCTACCGCTGAAACTTCGCGCCGCCGCCGAGAAACGCATGCGAGACGCCTACCACGCCGACACCCCGCTGGCCGCCGAGGCCACACTCACCGCCCTGGCCGCCGAGTTGGACAAGACCCACCCCGGAGCCGCGGCCTCACTACGGGAGGGCATGAACGAGACCCTCACGATCTTGCGGCTGGACGTGCCGCCGATGCTGGCGCGTACCCTGCGCTCGACCAACCCCATCGAGTCGATGATCTCGATCTGCCGCGACCACGCCGTCAACGTCAAGAACTGGAAGGACGGCACGATGGCGCTGCGCTGGTGCGCGGTCGGCATGGCCGAGGCGACCAAACAGTTCCGTCGCGTCAACGGACACATGCACCTGCCCAGACTCCGCACCGCTCTCGATCGGCATGCCATGGCGCAGAATCCCAGCCCGAACTGCTACAACGAGAACATTGCCTGCCTGTCGGACCGCTGATCAAGTTCCACGAACGTCGGGACATCCTCCCCCGTTCACCGGCCGACGGCTGGACTATGTGGTAACCACACCGTTTTCACTGGATGGATGCCGACCTTGCCGTTGCGTCACGCACCAGAACCACGATGAGGAACACCGATATGACTGATCCGATGAAGGCCGTGGTGCTCGCCCGTTTCGGGGGGGCCGATGCTTTCGAGCTGCGCGAGG
>NZ_JBPXMD010000058.1:0-30866 GCF_051918855.1 Streptosporangium sp. H16 | reverse complement strand
CCCTACGCAGGGTGGGCCGAGCGATAAGACCTGGAAGGACAGGGCACGCTCGCGCCCTGGCGGGCACTCCCGCGCGGACCTTCACCCCCGGCCTGAAGGCCGAAGCGATGGCCCGCATTTCGGTAGCCGCGGGGTCCCGAGCCCGGGTCTTCTTCCCTGGCCGTTCCCCCTCCCGTCCCGGCGGGCCCTTTCCCGTTCGTGACACGCCCGCCGGCGTCGTCCGGGCCCGGCGGCCGGTGGGTGATCTGCCGGTGCCGGTGATCAGGGTGGTCATCGCGACGTCCCCTCTTCGGAGGAAACGAGCTCGTCGATCAGGGCGAAGAAGGCCTGGATTCCCGGCAGGGTGCCGCCCTTGGCGCGGGAGGCCGCGAAGTCGGCCGGCGAGCGCCACTCCACGATGTCCAGCCATTCGCCGTCGGGCAACTGTACGAGCCTGGCGCCCAGGAACCCGTCCCGGTCGGCCTGGAAGTCCGCGATCATCCCGCTGCGGGCGGCCAGGAGATCCGCCGCGCCTCCGACCTGTCCGCGCAGTCGGGCCAGCACAAGCAGGTGATCGGCAATCTGGTGGACGAGCTGGTGGCGCTCGGGTACGTGGAGCGGCGGCCGGATCCCGCCGACCGCAGGGCCAAGCTCGTCGTGCCCACCGAGCTGGGCCGCGACCACATGGTGAAGTCGGACGCCGTCCTCGTGGAGATGGAGGCCGAGCACGCGCGGGCGGTCGGCGAGGAGGCGTACGCGGAGTTCAAGCGCGTCTTCCGGCTGGTCGCCGAGCGTCAGGCCGGGACGAGGTGATCGTCGCCGTCACCGCGGCGGGTCGGGAACCTCCTCCTGTGCCCGCCATCGCCGCCGGCGTGTTCCGGACGCCCCCGGATCAGGGCGACGCCGATCCGGCGCGCCGCCGGTAGCGCGAGCGGGCCAGGTCGTGGGCCGTGCGAAGCAGCTCCCGGACCGCCGTTTCCGTCCGCGGCCCCGGGTTCACCACGGCCAGCCAGCCCAGCGTGCCGTACACGGGGTGCGCCATCACGGAGTCGGTCTCGCTCGGGTCGGCCTCGTTCGTGGCCGCGTCGCGCGGCTGCCGGCCCGTCCATCCGGTGAAGGCGTCCTTCCCGGCGGAGACGTTCAGCCGGAAGACGCCGGGACGGTTCAGCCGCGACAGCTCGTCGCCCGGGTAGTCCTTCGTCACGATCGTCGCGAAGGGCTGGGTCGCCGCCGGGACCTCGCCGTCGGGCGCGTAGTAGAAGAACGTGTCGCCCCAGCTGATCTCGGGTGAACCGTCACCGCGGGCCGGCCGGAGGATCACGACCCCGTCGAGGCCGGTGAGGAATTCGATGATCTCGTCGATACTCATGTGTTGTAGCGTGTCATTCACGTGCTTGTGGAGACTTTGCCCCGAACGCGCCGAGGTGGACGGGTGAGAAGTCGCAAAACAGCTAATATGCGGACGATCGATGTCGCGCGGCATGCCGGGTGCTCCGTCCAGCAGGTGCGCAATCTCGAGCGCGACGGGGTGCTGCCTCCGGCGACGCGCACCGGCGCGGGATACCGGATCTACGACGAGGCGCATCTGCGTTCCGCGGTGGCCTATCGGGCCCTCGCGGACGGCGCGGGACCGGCCGAGGCCAGGAGGATCATGCGCGCGGCGCACGCCTATCCCGCCTCGGACCTGCTCGCCCTGCTCGACGCGGCACACGCCCGGCTCGACACCGAGCGGCGGGAACTCGAGCTGGCCCGGGAGGCCGCCGCGACGATCTCCGGGGAGTCGATCGGCGACGTACGCCCCTCGGACGTGATGAGCGTCTCCGAGCTCGCCGGCGCGCTCGGTGTGCGCCCCTCGACGTTGCGACACTGGGACGCGGAAGGTCTCGTCGTGCCCCGGCGAACCTCCCCGGGAGGACCGCGACGGTACTTCCCGGACGATGTCCGGGACGCGCGGATCGTCCATCAGCTGCGCATGGCCGGTCATCGCGTCGACTCGCTCCGGGCCCTGATGCCGGAGCTGCGAGGCGCCCGCCGCTGGGACGAGGTGCTGGCCACGCTGGCCGCCAGGGACGCGAGCGTCGACGCCCGGTCGAGAGCCCTCCTCGACGGTGCCGCCGCACTCGGCGCCCTGCTCCCGCCGGCGGGGTGAGAGCCGCACCCGGTGCCCTGCTTCCGCCGGTGGGGTGAGACCCGTGCTCGTGCGTCCCCGCGGCTTCCGGCAGGGTGTGGTTTTCCGCAGCCCCGAAACGGCCACGTACCTCATTCCGGCCATGTCCCGATCGTTTGTAGCCTCTGGGGCATGTCAGATGGGCCGGTTGGACCGATGGAAGGACTCCGGGCGCCGGGTGAGGGGCCGGTGATCGCGCCGGTGCACCCGGCAGTCCCGGTGCTCGCGGGCGCCGGGCCGATCGAACGGCACGGGGGCGGCATGCGTCCCGCCGCTGAGGGGCTGCGGCTGCTGTGCGCGGTGGTCCTCGGGGCGGTCACCGCCCTGCTCGGCGTCGTGTTCCTGCCGCTCGCGCTGCCGTTCGCCGGTCGTCCGGCCGTACGGGGGGCGGCCCGGCGGCTGGCCGTGCTCGAAGCCCGCCGCCTGCGTCTCGATCCCGCCGCCCTCGGACTCGACGCGGACCGTCCGGACGGGCGGGAGTTGCGCTACCTGGCGGCCAGGGTGCCGGTGGGCGTGCTCGGCGGCCTGGTGGTCGCCCTGCTCGTCATCGGGGCCGGGGTGGCCGTCGTCCTCGCCTGGTTCTGGGGGAGGGGCCTGCCGGTCGACGGCATGGCGCCGAGCGTGCCACTGCTCGCCTACGCCTTCCTGGCCGGTCTCGTCCTGCTGTTCCTGGACCTGTCGGGCCTGGTGGGGGTGCACACGCTGGAGCGGCGGCTGGCCGTACGCATGCTCGGAGCCGACCCCACCGAGGCGCTGCGGCGCCGCATCGCCGAGCTGGCCGAGAGCCGCGCGGGCGTGCTGGCGGCCGTCGACTCCGAGCGGCGCAGGATCGAGCGGGACCTGCACGACGGGCTGCAGCAACGGCTGGTGGCGCTGTCCATGCTGGTCGGGCGGGCGCGCAGAGGACGCTCCGAACTGCTCGCGCAGGCGCACGAGGAGGCGCAGCAGGCGCTGGCCGAACTCCGCGAGGTGGCCTGGCGGGTCTACCCGTCGGGGCTGGACGCCCTCGGGCTCGCCAACGCGCTGGCCGGGGTGGCCGAGCGCTCCGGCGTCCCGGTCAAGGTCGTCTGCGAGCTGTCCGCACGGCCGCCGACGGCGGTGGAGACGGCGTCGTACTTCGTCGTCAGCGAGGCGGTGACCAACGCTGCCAAGCACGCCCGCGCCACCACGATCACCGTCGAGGTTCGTGAACGCGACACAATGGTCGTCGTGCGGATACAGGACGACGGCGTGGGCGGGGCGAGCGCGGCGGGCGGCGGCCTGTCGGGGCTGGCGCGGCGGGTGGCCGCGCTGGACGGCAGCTTCCGCGTCGACAGCCCGCCCGGCGGGCCCACCGTGATCACCGCGGAGCTTCCGTGCGGGTGATCCTGGCCGAGGACTCGACCCTGCTGCGCGAGGGGCTGGTCCGGCTGCTGCTGGAGGAGGGCCACGAGGTGCCGGCCGCGGTCGGCGACGGCGAGGCGCTCGTCGCCGCGGTCGCCGAGCACCGGCCCGACGTGGTGGTCGCCGATGTGCGGATGCCGCCGACCCACACCGACGAGGGGCTGCGGGCGGTGCTGGAGATCCGGCGCCGCCACCCGGGGACGCGCGTGCTGGTCCTGTCGCAGTACGTCGAGAAGCGCTACGCCACCGAGCTGATGACCGGTGACGTGGACGGGGTGGGCTACCTGCTCAAGGACCGGGTGGCCCAGGTCGCCGACTTCCTCGACGCGCTCGACCGCGTCGGCGCGGGGGGAGCGGCCTTCGATCCGGAGGTGGTACGGCAGCTGCTGGCCAGGACCACCCACGCCGACCCGCTGAGCCGCCTCACCTCCCGCGAGCGGGAGGTGCTCGACCACATGGCGCAGGGCCTGACCAACGCCTCCACCGCCGAGCGGCTGCACGTCTCCCAGAGCGCCGTCGAGAAACACGTCAACGCGATCTTCGACAAGCTCGGTCTGCTGCACGTCACCGGCTACAGCCGCCGCGTCCTGGCCGTGCTGCGCTATCTCGGCTCCTGAGGGCCGGGTACGAACGGACGAAGGCCGGAGCGACCGCTGCTGGGCAGTGGAAAGTGGAAGACGCGCCGACCGGTCACTCCACGTACGGTGCTTGATCGCTCAGGCCGATCTCGATGCGGCGCCGCAGGGCGGGATGGACGGGATGGTCGCCCAGGTCGGCAGGGGCCACCCAGCGCACCTCCCGCGCTTCGCGGGGGTCCGGCTCCATCGTGCCTCCGACCACCCGGGCCCGCAGGCAGACATTGACCGGTTGCCGCACCTCGTCGACCTTGTCCTTGTGCATGTAGACGATCACGTGGTCCGGGGAGGAGAAGACGCCGACGAGGCCGGTGATCTCGACTTTCAGGCCGGTCTCCTCCTCGCACTCGCGGACGGCGCACTGCGCGACGGTCTCGCCTTTCTTGAGGCCGCCCGTGGGAATGGTCCACAGGTCGTTGTCGACGCGTTTCAGCAGCAGCACGGCGCCTTCGTCGTTGCGGACGAACACGCTCGCCGACGGCTTGCGGCTGGTCGGCTCGGGAGCGCCCGGGTCTTGCCAGTGGTCGATCCGGCGGCTGTGCTTGCTCACAGGTCATCCTCCTCGACGGGCCGTGCACCCGCCCACACCCGCTCGTAGGACTCCAGGTACGTGTTGTAGTAGGCGCCGTTGATGCGGCGAATGTGCAGCGTTGGTGTGTACGCCGCCAGGATTCCGTAGACGTGGACGTTGACCAGCATCTCGTCGTCGAACCGATAGATCGAGTTGTACAGCGGGGTGTCATGAAGGCGGATCTCCACCGAGGGGGGCACGTTCTGCGTGTAGTAGGCCATCACCGCCGCGACCCGCCCCGCGACGCCGCCTCCGATACGGTGCTCGGCGTCGCGGTACCCGAGCTGCTTGCCCTTGGGATCTCCCAGGAGCAGCCGTACGCGGGCACCCGCGTTCGCCTTGGCGATGAGGGTGGGCATCCAGTCGGGGTGCTCTTCGGTGAGGAACAGGCCCGCGTAAGCGAGCAGGTCGATCGTGCGCTCGGCGCCGCGCAGCAGCTCGGTCCACAGGTGCCGGGGGACGTCGCTGCGCCGTGGATAGGTGGCCACGAGCTCGGCGCCGGCCAAGGAGGCGCCGTTGACCGCATCGGGCCAGAGGTAGCTTTCCTCTTCCCGAAGAATCGCGGCCACGCGGTAACGCGTTTTCGGGTACGGCACAGACTTGCCGCTCAGCCAGCGCTCGACAGTTTTGGTTGATACTTCAGCGGCCTCCGCGAGGCTCGCGATGTCGTGTCCCGCGCGGTGAAGCGCTCGGCGAAGGCGTTCGTTGACCACGTCACCATGCTGCCATCTCTCGACAACTCCTGGCGTTCTCACTGGGAATAGTTGTCGGTAGATGTCTCGCAGCCTCCCCCTAATCCTGCGGCGCTGATCAAACAGCTTGTTGAAGCCGTCCAGGAGCGCGGTCTGACCGTCAAACAGATCGCCAACGCGATCCTGCATTTCTCCCGGTCGCCCGACTACAGCGAAGCCGCCGGTCCCGAAGATCAGGCGGTGGCTCGATCGTTTTTTACCGGCCTGTCCCAGCTGGTCGTCCTCGTGAAGGACTGTCAGGCACCGCACGCCGAAGGTAAACCGGTCCGCCTGGCCTGGTACTGGTGGTGGCAGGGCGATCGTCTGGCCGGCCCAGGCAGATCCGACGAAATGGAGCGTCTCGCCGACGCCGCCGACATCGACGCGGCAGCCGACCGGATCGCGTACGTCCTGAGCCTTGACGGCGAGTCGTCCACCACCTGAGTGCGTCGAGCCCCGCTGCGCGACAGGGAACGCGTCCGGGGCACGATGAGGGAAAGGGCACGGCCACCATGAGTCTGCCCGGCCTGGACTACAGCACCGTGCCCTCCCTCGGATGGTCTACGAGTCGGAAGCGGTAGCTCCTCAGCGGTGCGGCAACGTATCCAGGCAGATGCGGAACTCCTCGGCCTGAGCCTCTCCGGCAGGAAGCCGCTGGGCGAAGGCGTTGAGCTGGTCGGCGACGCGGCTGGAATCGACATCGGTGACGAGCTCGACGGCGCGCCGCGCCGTGTCCAGGGCGCCGTCAAGATCGTCCTGGTCGAGCTGCGCGTCAGCGATGGCGGTCAGGCCGAGCACGGTGTCACGGGTGTAGTCGACGCCTCGACCGGCCATGCCCTCCTCCAAGAGGCGCACCGCGATGTCCGGACGGCCGAGCTGTACAAAGCCCGTGCCGACCTCGATCGTGTGAGACGGCTGCCGCATCCAGTAGATCCACGGCGGGTCTTCGTCAGGGTCGCGACGCCCCCAGTGGTCGTCGGCGCGGAACAGGACCTCGACGGCTTGGCGGGACTCGCCGGCGACAGCGTGGGCGCGGACCTGCCACGCGTCGAGCATGGCGTGCACCGTGCGAGGTGCTCCGGAGCCGATGCGTTCCCGGGCGGCGTGCAGCAGATTGATCGCGGCGCGACCGTCTCCGGCATAGGTGTGCTGCATCGCCATGAGCGACAAGATGTAGGCGCCGGTCAGGGTGTCGCCTCCGGCGGCGGAGGTACGCAGTCCGGCATGCCAGTACCGTGCCGCCGCGGCGTGCCGGTCGCCGTCGAACGCGCACCAACCGGCGAAGCGCAGCAGTTCACCAGCCGCGCCGTACAGGCGCCGCTTGACCGCTGAACGGTAGCGGCCGTCCTGCAGCAGCCGGGCTATCAGTTGCAGATCGGCCTGGGCGAGGTGCAGGCAGTAATCGCCGCCGATGAGGTCATCGAGGTGCCACAGCTGGTGGATACGGTTCTCGACCCAGGTCGCAGCTGGGGCAGCTCATCACCCGGCTGGACGCCATGCTGGACGAGCAGGTCGAGGTGCTGCGCAGCCGCATGGCCGCCACCGTGCCCACGGTCGTCGCGGCGCTGCCGCCGCAGGCCGCCGACCGGCTTCTTCACGAGCACGGCCGGTGGGTGGCCGCGACAGGCTGGACATCGATCAACGCGGCTGATCCGTGTGGCACCTGACCCGCTGCGGGTCAGGCGGGCTCGGAGATCGGCACCCAGTTGAACTCCGGACAGTAGCGGGAGTACGTGGCCAGCTTCCAGGCCGCGTACTCCTGCGTCCGGCCGGTGGCGCGCAGCAGATGTTTGACCCAGGTGTGGGCGATCCGCTCCTGTCGGTTCATGCCGGTGTCGATCTCGTCGAGCACGCGGCACGCGACCACGAAGTCCTCCTCGGTCAGCGCCGATAGGTCGATCTCGACGCCGTCGACCTCGAAGGAGAACACCAGCCGGGTGGTGGTGAACCGGGTGTAGCGCTCGCCTTTGAACCCTGCGTGCGGGGCGAGCGCCGCCATCAACTCCTCCCGGCCGGCGACCGGGTAGCCGATCCCCAGGTCCAGGTCGCTGGTCTCCAGGTTGAGCTGGATCCCGAAGGAGCCGACATCGCGCGGCGTTTGCCCCGTCCAAGACTCGACAAGGCGAGCGGCCTTGGTGCGGACCCGCAGGAGACGCTCATCCTCCGCGCGGCGCTCCCGCCAGAACGCTTCGGCCCGGCGGAACTCCTCGGCGGTGAAGGACTCGGGGACGGCCCACCCCGTGACCATGATGGCCTCCAGGTCGAGGTTCGTCGCCAGCCCGCCAGCAGAGATCGTTTGATCGGTCATCGCGCCAGCGTAGTAACACCGGCATCGTGCACTTCGGGAGTTCCCGAATTTCCCCAGGGCTCCAGACGCAGCCCAAGAGGGTTGTGGCTATACCAGTTTCCATGAAACCCAGCGCGGTTCAGGTCCCGCCGAACGTGCGAACGCCCGGCTCAAGGCGCGTTCCAAGGAGCTCCGCGACGTCGGCGAGTGCCCCTGGAAGATCGGTGGCATCGTCGACGCGGCGCTCGTACGGGCCGTCGCTCCTTGGTCAGGCGACCCTGATGTCTATCTGCGGGGAGTGCTTCGGGTCCATCCAGCGCAGCAGCCGCAGCAGTTTGTCGACCGGCAGGCTGACGCAGCCACTGGTGGGCCCGCCGTTGCTGACGTGGAGGAAGATCGCGCTACCCAGGTGGGGCGTGCGGTTCTCGGTGTTGTAGGCGATCACGGCGCCGTAGTCGTAGGCCGGGGGGTTCATCATGTTCTCGGGAGTGGTCCCCGGATCGGCGTGGCGGGCGTCCACCCATGTGTTGTAGAGGGGACTGGCGGAATCGTCGTTCCACTTGTCGTGGGAGAGCGCCTGCCGGTAGGGGAATCTCACACCGGGATCGGGTTTGACCCCGAACATGAAGTCGAACCCGTACGTGCCGGACGGGGTGCGCCCGTCGCCCTCCCGCTTCTGGCCCGGCGGGGCGATGCCGCTCTCCCCGACGTTCGCCGTCCACGGCCCGTACGCCTTCACCCAGCGGCCGTTCTTCGCGGTGTAGGCGACCAGCGTGGCAGTGCTCCTCTGGTAGGCGTCGGCCGTCACGGTGATGAGCTGCCGTCCCGGCGACGGGGGTGGCAGGGCGGCGGCCGTGGAGGCGGAGGCGGCACGGGCACCGAAAAACCCGCCGAAAGCCATGACGAGTACGAGCAGAGCGGCGCTCACGAGGGAGGCCGTTCTCAAGTCCGCGGGCGCTTTCCGGTCAACGTTGTCCATACGTGCAGGTTAACCAGGTGAGAGGCATGCTCGATGTGGCCAAGGGCCAGGTCAGAGCCTTGCTCATGGGAGATTCCCCGCTCGCGTCGGACGTTCTCGGCCACGTCGCGCGGTGACGTCGACCCCGGCTCATATCCGGCCGGGGCTCACCGTCCGGCGGTCCCGCGCCGTCGAAACGGCCGCCGGTGGCTCCCACCGTGGCACGGCACCGGGAGATCTCAGCGCGAAGGCGTCATCGTCCGTTCTGGGAGAAGTGCTGGTAGTCCTTCGCGGTCGACCATGATCCGCCCCAGCCCCAGCCGATCTTCTCGAACGCGCGCACCACGTTGTCACCGGGGTTGATGACTCCTGGCCGATCCAGGGGACGCCGGACGTAGTCCTTCGCGTTCGGGGGATCGACGGTGCCGCCCGGATAAGGATGGATGTAGGGGTTCTCTCGGGTGTTGACATCGATTGCCAGGCCGTAGGCGTGTTGCGACCAGTTGCCGGTGGTCCCGACGCGCCGGCAGTTGAAGGCCGAGGTGTTGTCCGCCGCCATGGAGGCGTCGTCGCTGCCCTTGTAGACCTCCACCGGCTGCATCCGCCGAATGGGAAAGCGCTGACCGTACAGCTTCCTGAAGACCGAGACGACCTGGTCGGCCACCGATTCGTTGATCACCATCTTTCCCGTATGGGGTCTGCCGTCGAAGCCCCAGTAGGTCATGCTGATCATCCTGAGGTCGTCGGGTTGCACCGGGCATCCCCGCCGCCAGGAATACCGGAGCTGGTCCGGGGACACCGGCGTCACCGTGGCGGTGAACGCCTGTGATGCGCCTGGGGCGGGGGTCGCCGTTGGGGACGCCTGTGAGGTGCCCGGGGCAGGAGTCACCGGCGGGGACGCCGCGACCGTCACCGCGGCGACGCCGGTCACGCTGAGTAGAGCGAGTGCCGCCGCGGCCGACGTGTGGCGTGGAATGAATGCCATCTCCCCAGACTAGAACCCTCAATCTGCCTGCTCTCATCCATACCCCGCCTTGACGAGGTGCCGGGAACCCGCGCGGACGGCACCTACGAACCGTAAGGGGCGAAAGACGATCCGCGGGCTTCCCTGGCGGAGGAGAGGCCGCTGAGGCCGGTTACCGCAGCGCGGTTTTGGCCGGCACCGCTGCAGGTCAGGAAGTCAGGCTCGACGCCGCCGATTTCCGAAGAGGGAGCCCCTCACCGGCTACCGGGTTGTCGACGGTCGTGGGCATCGGCCGTGGCATCACAGCCCGGTCGAGACGATGCCGGATGTCGAAGTCGCCCGGCGGGAGAAAGGGCGCTTCGGGGTGGCACGCGTTCTTGTCGGTGCCACAGGGCATGATCGGCTGATGCCGGAGAACAGCGCTTCGATCGCGGCCTTCTGGGACGCTTCCGCCGCCTCTTTCGACGAGGAGGCCGACCACGGCCTTCGCGATCCAGGAGTCAGGGCCGCATGGGCGGAGCGTCTGCGGTCGTGGATGCCTGATCCGCCCGCCGACGTCCTGGACCTGGGGTGCGGCACCGGCTCGTTGTCCCTGGTGCTCGCCGAGCAGGGCCATCGGCCGGTCGGGGTGGACCTCGCGCCGCTCATGGTCGAGCGGGCCCGGCGCAAGCTCGCGGAGGCCGGCTTCGACGCCGTGATGATGGTGGGCGACGCGAGCGACCCGCCCGCGCGGGCGGGGACGTCCTTCGACGTGATCCTCTCCCGTCACCTGCTGTGGACCCTGCCCGATCCGCGGGAGGCGTTGCGCCGATGGGCCGGCCTGCTGCGCCCTGGAGGGCGTCTGGTGCTCATCGAGGGGCGCTGGGCGAGCGCCGAGCCGGGCGAGGAGCAGTCCCGCGGGGCGGAATCGGAGGCGATGCCGTGGGCGGGCGGGGTCGAGGCCGAGCGGCTCGCGCGGGCGCTGCGCCCGCTGGTCAGGACGTCGCGCGTCGAGCCACTCCTTGACCCCACCTTGTGGGGGCGGCCCGTCCAGGACGAGCGGTACGCCGTCGTCGCCTTCGCGTAGCGATCCGCCCTTGCCGGGGCGTGACAAGCCATGGGTGGTTCGATCACCGTCGTTCCGGACGCAGGGATCGGCGGTTAGGGTCGGGGAATGGCCGGCCGGCAATGGGTTCCCCCTGAGATCTGGTACGCCTCGTTGTCGACGGCGTATGCCGCGACGGGAGGATTGATCACCAACGCGGCGGACCGGATTCTCCTGGTCAAGCCCAATTACCGGCCGTTCTGGCTCTTTCCCGGTGGAGCGCTCGACGCTGGCGAGTTTCCCCATGAAGGGTGCGCCCGCGAGATCCGCGAAGAGCTGGGAGTGAATCTCAGGGTGGGTTCGTTGCTGGTCGTCGACTGGGTTCCGGCACGAGACGATCGGCCCCGCCCGCTCATGTACTTCCTGTTCGACTGCGGGGTCCTGAGCGAGGATCGAATCAAGCTGCAGCATGACGAGCTCGACGAGTACAGGTTCGTCTCGGTCGATGACGGCCTCACGATGGTGGACCGTGCCGCCGCACCTCGGCTCACGGCCGCTCTCCGGGCGCGCCGGAGCGGGCACGCCGAATATCTTCCCGCACCGGCCCCGGATGACGGTGTGCTGTCATGAGGTCTCCCTTCTCCGGGCGGACACCCCGCCTGAAGAGGCTCGTCCGACAGGCCGGCGGGGGAGACGGGTAAGGCCGACGACGCCGTCGCGTACGAGACGACGGAGCGTCGGCCGGAGCGTTGGAGCCGGGCGTCTCAGGGCCGGAGCGGGTCCTTGTCGGCGGGGGAGAGGTCGCTGGGCCAGAGCCGGTAGACGTTGAGGCGCGTCTCGTAGTACTTGTCCGTCTCCCCGACCCACTGCATGCCGATGCGCTTGGCCGTTCCCGCGCCGCGGTCGTTGTTCACCCGGACGACCGCGACGAGCTCGTGGGCGCCGATGGAGAACGCCCACGCGGCCAGGGCGCGGCCGGCCTCGGTGGCGTAGCCCTTCCCCCAGGCGTCGGGGGCGAGCTGCCAGCCGATCTCGATGTCCTCCTCGTCGGGCGGCAGGTATCGCAGGGAGAGGCCGCCGACGACCCGCTGGTCGGAGTTGCGGACGATCGCCCAGCGGCCCAGCGGGGGCGTGAGGGCGCTGCGGCTGCGGGTCCAGGACTCCAGCGTGGCGCGCATCGCCTGCTCGCCTTCGAGTTGCGTCATCGTCGGGGACAGCCACCGGGTGACCTCCGGGACGCCGTAGATGTCGAGGGCCTCAGCGGCGTCGTCGGGACTCCAGTCACGCACCGTGAGACGGGCGGTGGTCAGTAGGGCCATGTTTTCCTCTCCCTGACAGAGTTGACCGGCCGTACGGCGACGAGAGGCGCCGAGCTGGAGAAAATATCGTTTTCTTGCCGGAAATGTCCGATGTATTGCCCTTGTGAGAGTACGCCCATTTGCCGGGTGGTCACCAGACCACACGGCAACTGCCTGGTCGACGGCGCGTCAGCCCGGAGGGTCAGCCCTCCAGGGCGTACTGCATCACGCGGAGCTTGGCCTGGGCCTCCGCGAGCTCGGAGGCGGGGTCGGAGTCGCCCATGATGCCGCAGCCGGCGAACAGGCGGGCTCTGGGGCCCTCGATCTGGGCGCAGCGCAGCGCGATGCCCCACTCCCCGTCACCGCGCGCGTCGATCCAGCCGACCGGCCCGGCGTACCCGGCCCGGTCCATGCCCTCCAGCTCCCGGATGACGCCGAGGGCCGCCCCGGTGGGGGTGCCGCCGACGGCGGCGGTCGGGTGCATGGCCGCCACCACGTCCAGGACCGAGGCCCCGTCCGACAGGCGCCCGCTCACCGGGCTGGCCAGGTGCTGGACGTTGGAGAGCACCAGGAGCTCGGGCTCCTCGGGGATCTTCAGCTCGGCGCAGAGCGGGTCGAGCGCCTCGCGCACCGACGCGACCGCGCAGGCGTGCTCGTGGCGGTTCTTCTCCGAGGTGAACAGGGCCGTGCCGCGCGCCACGTCGTCGGCCTGGTCGGCGCCCCGCGCGATCGTGCCGGCCAGCACCAGGGACTCGACGGTCTCCCCGGTGCGCCGGACCAGCAGCTCGGGGGTGGCGCCGACCAGCCCGGCGCAGGAGAAGGTGTAGCACTCCGGGTAGCGGTCGGCCAGGCGGGCCAGCAGCAGCCGGACGTCGATCGGCCGCTCCGCGACGGCGGTCAGGTCGCGGGCCAGCACGGTCTTCTCCAGGTGGCCCGACCTGATCCGCCGGACGGCCCTGGCCACGGCGTGCTCCCACTCGGGCGCGGTCAGGCTGCCGTCGCCGTACCGGATCCTGCCCGGGGTGCGGAGCGGGGTGACCGCGTCGAGCCGCCGCTCGCCGACGGTGGTCAGCCAGGCGCGGCCGTCGCGGCGGGCGAGGATGGTCTGGGGGACGACGAGGACCGAGCCGCGGGCCTCCGGGTCGAAGGTGAACGAGCCGAAGGCGACGGGGCCCGAGCCGGGCGCCACCACGTCGTCGTCGACGTGCGCCTCGCCGAAGAGATCCGAGAGCCGGTCACGGGCCCAGTCGAAACGCCGGGGGCCGGGCGGCACGGCCAGGCGGATGGCCTCACCCCAGGCGACCAGGCCCTCCCCGTGCCTGACCCAGGCGTAGGGGGCGGTCTCCGGCAGTCGTGCGAACAGGTCACCGGGGTCGTCGACGGGGGTGGTCGTCACCACGAGAGGACGGGTTGATCCGAGCGCTACACTCACCCCCGCCACTCTATGCGGGAAACTGAACGTGTTCGACGGCGGTTCTCCCGTCAGCACACCCGCCACGTGGTGTCAAGAAAACCAAGGTACTCGGTCAATGGGCCGTACTGTCCTGGCCTGCGGTGATACATCCGAAGCAGACGCGATCTCTCAGCGGAGGTGTCATGCTTCGCACGACTGTGACAGCACTCACAGGGCTGGGCGCCCTTACGACCGCCTGGCTGGTCCCGGCCGGAACCGTCCAGGCGGCGCAACCCTGGCGGCCGGTGGTCATGGCCGCGCTCGGCGACTCCATCAGCGCCGGGTTCAACGCCTGCGGCTGGTACCTCACCTGCACCTCACGCTCCTGGTCCACCGGTGACCACCAGGGCGTCCGGAGCCAGTACGTGAGGCTGCGCGCCCTGGACGCGGCCGTCGCCGGGCACAACGTGAACCTCGCCGTCCCCGGCTCCACCAGCGCCGACCTCGCCGGGCAGGTGGCCCGCGCGGTCGGCAGGCGTGCCGACTACGTGACGGTGCTGATCGGCGCCCAGGACGCCTGCGTGTCCGAGGAGCGGCGGATGACCCCGGTGGCCGTCTACGAGCGGCGGGTGGCCGAGGCCCTGGCGCTGTTCCGGGCCGGGCGGCCCGGCGGCCGGGTGTTCGTGGCGAGCATCCCCGACATCAAGCGGCTGTGGCAGATCGGCAAGGGCAACCCGGTGGCGCGCGGGTTCTGGGCGGTGGGCCGGATCTGCCCCACCATGCTGGCGCGGCCCACCTCGACCTCGGCGGCCGACCGGGCGCGCCGCGACCGCGTGCGCGCCCGGGTGGCCGCCTACAACGTCGCGCTCGCCAGGGTCTGCGCGGCGTACGGCCCCGCCTGCCGGTTCGACGGCAACGAGGTTTTCAGGCAGCGGTTCACGGTCGGCCACCTCAGCAAGTGGGACTTCTTCCACCCCAACGCCGCGGGCCAGAAGCTGATCGCGGAGAAGACCTACGCGATGATGCGCGACTGGCTCACCGAGGACGCCACGGCACCCGTCCCCGCTCCCACCCCGGCCCCGGTGCCCGCCCTCTGACCCTGTCCCGTCCCGGCCCCGTCCCGTCCCGGCCCCGTCCCGTCCCGGCCCGTCCCGGCGCCGGCGGCTCAGAGCCAGCCGTTGTGCCGGGCGGCGCGGGCGGCCTCGATGCGGTTGCGGGTGCCGGTCTTGCCGATCGCGGCGGACAGGTAGTTGCGCACCGTGCTCTCCGACAGGTGCAGCCGCCGGGAGATGTCGGAGATCGTCGCGCCGTCGACCGCCGCGGCCAGCACGTCCCGCTCGCGATCGGTCAGCGGGCTGGCACCGGCGCTCAGCGCGGCGGCGGCCAGCGCGGGGTCGATCACCTTCTCGCCCGCCAGGGCCCGGCGGATCGCCGCGGCGAGCTCCTCCACGGGGCCGTCCTTGACCAGGAACCCCGCGGCGCCCGCCTCCATCGCCCGCCGCAGGTAGCCGGGCCTGCCGAACGTGGTCAGGATCAGCACCCGGCAACCCGGCAGCCGGTCCCGCAGCTCGGCCGCGGCGTCCAGGCCGCTGCTCCCCGGCATCTCGATGTCCAGCAGGGCGACGTCGGGGCGCGCGGTGAGCGCGGCGGGCACGACCTCGTCGCCCCGGGTGACCGTGGCGACGACCTCGATGTCGTCCTCCAGGTCGAGGAGCAGGGCCAGCGCGCTGCGCATCATGCCCTGGTCCTCCGCCAGCAGCACCCTGATCAGGGGAGCGTCAGGAGCGCTCACGGGAGCGTCACCCTCAGCAGGAAGCCGTCGCGGTCGCGGGTCTCCAGGGTCCCGCCGAGCGCGACGACCCGCTCGGTCAGGCCGCGCAGGCCGTTGCCGAAGGGGCTCCCGCCACGCCCCCGCCCGTCGTCGCGGATCTCCAGCATCGTTCCCTCCAGGGTGATCTCGCAGGTGCGGGCGGCGCTGTGGCGGACCACGTTGGTCACCCCCTCCCGCACGGCCCAGCCCAGCAGGGCGTCGGCCTCCGGTGCCGGCCGCTCCCCGGTGACGGTGACGGTGGCGGCGATGTCCGCGTCGGCCAGGACCGTACGCGCCGAGGCCAGCTCGGCGGCCAGCCCCCGGCCACGGTAACCGGTGACCGCGGCCCGCACCTCGGTCAGCGCCTTCCTGCCGACGGCCTCGATGTCGGCGGCCTGCCGCGCCGCCGCCTCGCCGTCGCGGGGGGCCAGCCGCCGTACGGCCTCAGCCTTGACCACCATCACCGACAGGGTGTGCCCGAGCAGGTCGTGCAGGTCGCGGGAGAACCGCAGCCGCTCCTCGGCCACCGCGGCGCGGGCCAGCTCCTCGCGGGTCTCCTGGAGCTCGGCGATCACGGAGAACAGTTTCAGGACGATGCTGACCACCAGGCCACCGGTGGCCGTCCCCCAGGTGGCCAGGGAGATGCTCGCCCAGCTCGCCCCCGCGCGCCACATCACCACGACCAGCGCGAGCGTCAGGGTCGTGAGGAGGAGGTAGACGGACCTCCCGCGCAGCACGGCCCCGCAGGCGATGGTCATCAGCGGCGCGAGGTAGAACCAGTTGTGCGCGAACCCCGCCAGCAGCAGGAAGGCCACCACCAGCAGCCCAGTCAGCACCACGGCCGCCGCGCGCCGCCGGTCGCGGAAGGACAACCGGATGCACAGCACGTACAGGACGGAGAAGGCGGCGATCCCCAGCGCGGCGGGCGGCACCGGCCGCACCTGCCCCGCCACGAGGTCGCTGATCGGGGGGTAGACGAGCAGCAGCCACGGGTAGAAGGCGAGCTCTCCCGGCCCTCCCCGCCTGGCCCTCCCCGGCTCTCCTGGTTTCACCGTTTCAGGTCCTCCCCGGCCCGCCGCCTCCGGCGCCCCGAGTCTCCCCTGCCGCGCCTCTCGCGGTCCTTCCGGTTTCCCGCTCACCCGGCCACTCCTATCACGCGGCTCACCCCACGCGCCCGGACCGGCGGTAGCCGTATACCGCCAGGATCCCGAAGGCGACCAGCCAGCCGGTCAGCATCAGCGCCGCGCCCACCTCGGGTGCCTGCCCGAAGGCGACCTTTCGCGACAGGTCGGCGTAGCCGAAGCTCGGCGTCCACTCCGCGACGGCCCGCAACCAGGAAGGGAAGGCCTCGGCGGGCAGCCACAGTCCCCCGATGATCGCCATCGACATGTTGGCCGCGATGTTGAGCACGGAGGCGGTCTGGCCGCTGAACAGGTAGCCGAAGGCCAGGCCGAGCAGGGTGAAGGGCAGCGAGCCTGCCCAGAGCAGGAGCACGATCGAGATCCACTGCCAGGTCTCCATCCGCACCCCGTTGAGCAGCGCCGCCGCCAGGGACACACCGATGATCACGGGCAGTACCACGAGCATGCCGGTGGCCGCCTTGCCCGCGACCACCCGTGCCGGGGCCAGCGGAGTGATCCGCAGCTGCCGCAGCCAGCCCGCCGACCTGTCCTCTGCGATGCCGCTGCCGTTGTTGAAGGCCGAGCCGATCGCGCCGAAGGCGGCCATGTTGACCATCAGGTAGAGGGCGGCCAGGACGCGGTCGTCGCCCGTCACGCCGAGGTTGGTGAAGAGGAGGTACATCGTCACGGGCATCGTGAAACCCATGATCACGTATCCCGGGTCGCGGAGGGTCCTGGTGAACTCCAGGCGGATGTAGCCGAGCATCACGCCTCCACCTCCGTCAGCGCCGTTGCCCCGGGGGCCGGCTCTGCCGGCTCCGTCAGCTCTGTCAGCTCTGTCAGCGCGATGAAGGCGTCCTCGAGCGCGGCGGGGACGACTTCGAGGTCTCGTACGGCTCCCGCCGCCGCCAGCGCCACGACGGTGGCGTCGGCGTCGCGGGTACGCAGGTGGGCCCGCCCACCCCGGATCTCGGCCGAGACGACCCCGGGCAGGCGTTCCAGCGAGGCGGCCTCCCCGGTGGCGGTGACGCTGACCGTGGACAGCGCGACCAGGCGCTTGATCTCCCTGCTGGTACCGTCGGCCGCGATCCGGCCCCGGTCGATCACCACCACCCGGTCGGCGTACTCGTCGGCCTCCTCCAGGTAGTGGGTGGAGAACACGATCGTTTTGCCGCGCGCGGCGAAGGCGCGCATGCTCTCCCAGAACTCCCGCCTGGCCCGCACGTCCAGCGCCGCGGTCGGCTCGTCCAGCAACATCAGGTCGGGATCCCCGGCCAGCGCCAGCGCGAAGCGGACCCGTTGCGCCTGGCCGCCCGACAGCCGTTCCATCCTGCGGCCGGCCAGCCCTTCCAGCCCGGCGGTCGCCAGCACCTTCTCCAGCGGGAGTGGCGACCGGTAGGTCCCGGAGACGAAACCGACCAGCTCGCGGACCGTGGTCCGGGGAACGAGGCCGCCCTCCTGGGGCATCGCCGCCAGCCGCCCGCTCCGGACCGCGTTCTCGGGGGAGTCACCGAAGACGCGCACCGTCCCGGAGCCGGGGGCCAGCAGCCCGAGCAGCAGCCCGATCGTGGTCGATTTTCCCGCGCCGTTGGGGCCGAGCAGGGCGACGGTCTGCCCGGCGGGAATGTCGAGGCTGATGCCGTCCACGGCGCGCACCGCCCCGAAACATTTGGTCACGTCCCTGAGGGACACCGCGTCGTTCGCGTCATTCGTCATGTGAACGACGCTACGGAGAGCGCGTTACCCGGGGCAGATCCATCGATCCGGAACCACCCATGACAAATGTCCTCTCGCCCCCGCGACGCCCCGGCCCCCTCAGCCCGCCAGCGCGGCCAGCGCGGCGGCGGTCTCCTCCGGCCTGGAGACCATCGGCCAGTGCCCGGTCGGCACCTCGGCGAAGCTCCACTCGGGCCCGGCGAGCGCGGCGAAGAAGGGGTAACCGGAGGCGATCATGGCGTGCACCTGCTCCAGCGGGAACGAGCAGGTGACGAGCGTCTTGGGCAGCGCGTCCGTGCCGCCCTTGAGCACCAGCGGCTGGGTCATCGTCCCGTACGGCTGCGGGGTCGCGCGGGAGGCGAGCCACTCCCGCTCGGCCTCGCCCAGTCCCTCCAGGCCGGCCCCGGCCTCCTCCTGCTCCTCCCAGGAGGGGAACGGGTAGCGCACCCCGTCGCCCCGCTCGGCGACCCGCCTCTCGATGAACGCCCGCCACCCGGGCTCGTGGAGGTCCAGATGGGTCATTCCGTCGGCCGTCGGCCCGCTCTCGACGTAGACGATCCGGGCGACGCGCTCGGGGATCCGATCGGCCGCGCCGGTGACCGGGCCGCCGGCCCCGCTGTGGGCGACGAGGATCACCTCGGTCAGGTCCGCGAAGACGATGGTGTTGACGATGTCCTGGATGTGGGTCTCCAGGTCGACCTCGGGGCCCGCCAGGTGAACCCTGTCGCCGAGGCCGGTGAGCGTGACCGGGTGGACGTCGTGCCCGGCCTCGCGCAGCGGGCCGGTGACCTTCTCCCAGGCCCACGCGCCGAGCCAGAAACCGGGGACCAGGACGTACGTGCTCATGATGTCTCTCCTCTGTTCGCCTGGTCTCACCCTAGAATCGAATCAGGACAGTATCGGTCCTGATTTTGAGGGGAATCCAGATGACCGCCGCCCGGGTGCTCGCGCTGCTGGAGTTGCTGCAGGCCGTCCCCGGCCTGACCGGCCCCGACCTCGCCGCGAGGCTGGAGGTGGACGAACGCACGGTCCGCCGCTACGCGGTGAGGCTGTCGGAGCTCGGGGTGCCGGTCCAGGCCGAGCGGGGCCGCCACGGCGGCTACCGGCTGCTGCCCGGCTACAAGCTCCCGCCGCTCATGCTCACCGACGACGAGGCCACCGCCGTGGTGCTGGGGCTGCTGGCCGGGCGGCGGACCGGGCTGGCGGTGGGGGAGGCCGCGACCGAGAGCGCGCTGGCCAAGATCCAGCGGGTGCTCCCGCGCCCGCTGCGCGAGCGCGTCGACGCGGTGTCGGAGACGCTGGGCCACACCGGGAACGCGGCGCCGAAGGTGAGCACCCCGAAGGCGGGACCGCTGCTCGCCCTCGCCGGCGCCGCCCGGCGCCGGGTCACCGTCCGGCTGGCCTACCGCTCCTGGCGCGGCGACGCCTCCGAGCGCGATCTCGACCCGTACGGCATCGTCTTCCACTCCGGCCGCTGGTACGTCGCCGGGCTCGACCACGGCAGCGGGGAGATCAGGACGTTCCGGGTGGACCGGGTGGCGGGCGCCGTGCACACCGAACGGGGCTTCCAGGTGCCCGACGGCTTCGACCCGGTGGCCCACGTGGTCGGGTCACTGTCGGCGGTTCCCTATCGGTACGAGGTCAGGGTGCTGCTGGAGACCACCCTGGAGGAGGCCTCCGCGCGGATCCCCGCCGCCACGGCGACGCTGGCCGAGACCCCCGGCGGGGTGCTGCTGGACACCAGGGCCGAGCGGCTGGACGGGATGGCGCAGATGCTCGCCGGGCTCGGCTGGCCGTTCGCCGTGATCACTCCCGCCGAGCTGCGTGACGAGGTCAGGGCCCTGGCCGCCCGCCTCGTCGCCTCCGCCGACGGCAGCCCGTCCTGACCCCGTCCTGAGCCCGGCCCTCGCCGGTCATCTCGGTCATCTCGCCCGCAAGGTCAAAGGGGGCGCCTGGCCGTCGGCAGCCGCGCGCGGGCTTCGCGCGGGTTCCTGCCTCCTGGTCACGGCGAGTCGTGAAACAGCCGAATGTGGGCCGCGTGCCCGCCGATCCCGCCGATCGAACGGTGAAGAACCGCGCCTATCCTGTCCACATGCCGATCACGGACGAGGAACTGGCCGTCGCGGCAGCGCGATCGGGAGCCGCTGTCGTAAGAGCCATGTACGGTGCGTCGCTGGAGCGCTTCGAGAAAACCGCGACCGACTTCGCCACATCCGCTGACGTCGACGCGGAGACCGCCATTCTTGACGTCATTCGCGCCGCCCGGCCGGACGACGCCGTGACGGGCGAGGAGAGCGGACGCGCCGACTCGGCCGGAGCGGAACGCATGTGGCTGGTCGACCCCCTGTGCGGCACGCTGAACTACGCCGCGCGCACCACGCTGGTCGCGGTGAACGTCGCCCTGCGCGTCGGCCGGGACCTCACGGTGGCCGCCTCGGCCGACCCGTTCGCCGACGAGGTGTTCTGGACGGACGGCGATCGCGCCCACGTCCGCCGCGACGGCGTGGACGAGGAACTCGTGCCGTCGTCCAAGTCGCGGCTGGTGGACCTCAACCTCGACCCGCCGTTCCCGAACGAGCCGGGCTTCCGGGCGGTCCGGCTGCTCGCCGACCCCGGGTTCGCCGAGCGCTTCCACCCGCGCGTCCTGTCCACCACCCTGGCGCTGGCCTGGGTCGCCGCCGGCAGGCGAGCCGCGTACGTCACCGACGGCCACCCGCGGGACAACGTGCACTTCGCCGCCGGGATCGCGTTGTGCCAGGCCGCCGGGTGCGTGGTGACGGGCATCCACGGCCGGCCGCTGTACACCGGCGCGGGCGGGCTTGTCGCGGCGGCCGACCACGAGACGCACGCCGCACTGCTTGAAATGATCGGCGATCAGTCCCCTGCGGCTTTGTGACCACCGGTGGACCTTCTGCGTCACACGGTGATGCTCTAACGAGCGGTCGAGAGCGCGTCGAGTCGTTCCAGTGTCGCTGTCATGCTGACGATCCACGCCCTGCCGTTGTCCATGTTCTTTCGAGTCTTTTCGGGGACACGGGAGCAGTCGTAGGTGTGCGTCACGGTTGTGGCGTTGGCTCCATCTGGAGTCAGGGTGAACCCCCATCGATGGCCCCAGCGTGCGGACGAGCTTTCAGGAAGGGAGTCGGGGTGGCCGAGCCCCGCTTCCGGTTCCCAGGCCAGGCGCCGGTTCGTCTCGTACTCAACTACGTGGTTGATCATCTCGTAGTCACCGAGCTCCCGATAGTGCATCTTCACCGTGAACACGTCTCCGACACCGGAGACGACCTGAGGGGAAACAGCGCCGCGCAACATGCCGGAGCCAT
Source organism: Streptosporangium sp. H16 (assembly GCF_051918855.1). Lineage (NCBI taxonomy): Bacteria > Bacillati > Actinomycetota > Actinomycetes > Streptosporangiales > Streptosporangiaceae > Streptosporangium > Streptosporangium sp. H16. Next base: position 9,506 of record NZ_JBPXMD010000058.1, on the reverse strand, counting down.
CGAGATCGATGTGTCTGGCCGGGTCCGTCAGGATGTCGAAGATCCGGGACGCAGGCGCTGGGATTCGCCGTGACACCGAAACCGGTTCGATTTCACTCTCTGTCATCGCAATGTCCTCTGCATCATGTTTGACTTATATAAGTTTATGCTGAAATATTTATCGAGCACACGTTCTAGGCTTTCGGCGAATCCGGCGCCGGAGCCGCCGGCGAGCAGACCGCCCCCGTGGCCGGGGGCATCCTCGTCTCTCACACCCCTGCCAGGAGTTCACCCGATGTCGCAGAAGATCACTACTTTCCTGATGTTCCAGGGCACCGCCGAGGAAGCATTGACGTTCTACACGTCGCTGTTCGACGACGCCGAGATCCTCGCCATCGCCCGTTACGGCCCCGAGGGGCCAGGCGTGGAGGGCAGCGTGCAGCACGCCACGTTCACGCTGGCGGGCCGGGAGTACATGGCCATCGACAGCAACGTGCAGCACGCCTTCGGCTTCACCCCGTCGATCTCGCTGTACGTGCAGTGCGAGTCGGAGGCGGAGATCGAGCGCCTGTACGCGGCGCTCTCGGAGAACGGCCAGCCGCTGATGCCGCTCGGCTCCTACGGCTTCAGCAAGCGCTTCGGCTGGACCAACGACCGCTTCGGCGTCTCCTGGCAGCTGAACCTCGCCTGATCCCCGCCCCCGCCCCCGCCGTGACGGATCCCCGCCCCCGCAGCGGGATCCGTCACATGCGAGCACGTGGCCGTGCGTTCTCACGCGTTCTCGTACGTGCTCACGGCGTCGTCGCTCAGTTCTCCTTCGGGACCTCGTTCTCCCGCAGGACCTCGCGCAGCCGGGGGGCGAACCCGTCGGGGTCGTCGGCGAAGGCGATGTGGCCGCCGGGAAAGTACGTCGGCTTCGTACCGAGCGCCGCGGCGAGTGCGGTCGACGCGTGGTCGCAGAGCTGGCCTGCCGACTCCTTCCCGATACCGACCACGAGGGAGCCCGGCCCGGCACGCAGGGCGGCGATGTCGGGCTCCCAGCGGGTGGTCGCGCGCATCTCGTGCAGGAACCAGAAGCGCTCGTCCGCGGCCTCCTGCGGATCGGGCTCGGCCGGCGCCTCCGCGGGACCGTCCGCCGGCTCCTGGGACTCGGGCATCGGGATGTTGGCGTTGATCATGAACTTGGCCCAGGCGCCCGCGACGTCGCCGGAGACGTAGGTGGCGATGATGTCCTCGACCGCGGCGTCGCGCTTCTCGGGGTCGTCGAGCAAACGGTTCAGCGGGGGCTCGTGCGCGATCACGATGCGCACCTGCTCGGGGTGGGCGACGGCGAGCGCGAGCGCGGTGACGGCGCCGCCGCTGGAACCGAAGACCGCGGCCGGACCGGCGTCGAGATGGGTCAGGAGCCGGGAGAGGTCGTCGGCGCGCATCTGCGGGGTCGAGTCCTGGCCGGGTTCGTCGAGGGTACTGCGGTTGACGCCCCGGGGGTCGGTGGTGAGCACGGTGTGGTCGTCGGCGAGCAGGCCGGCCAGCGGCGCGAAGTGCGCGGCGTGCATCGGGGCGCCGACGAGCACCACGAGGGGCCCCTGACCCCGTACCTCGTAGTAGAGCGTGGCGTCGGGGACCTTGAGGTAATCGGCGGTGACGATCGTCGCGGGGTTCATGGCAATCTCCTGGAGCGGTCTGGGACAGCGCTGTGGTGCTCAGAGGGGAAGACTTCCGGCGTGAGGCAGAATCGTCGTTCGTGAGGAAGATTTCTTCGTGGTCAGTGGGCGAGGCGGCGGAAGACGCCGGGGACGCCGGGGACGCCGGCCCGGTCCGGGCGCGTGGCGCGGATACGGACGCGATCCGGGCGCGTGACGGTGAGGACGACCTGACCCGGGCACGTGGCGCGGACACGGAGACGGACACGGAGACGGAAACGGACGCGGACATGGACATGGACCCGGTGCGGGAGCGTGACGGTGAGGACGACCTGACCCGGGCGCGTGACGGGGACGACGCCGCGTTCACCCGCCTCGTGGAGCCGTTGCGCCGCGAGCTGCACGCCCACTGCTACCGCATGCTCGGCTCCGCCCACGACGCCGACGACGCCCTGCAGGACGCCCTGCTGCGGGCCTGGCGGGGACTCGCGCGCTTCGAGGGCCGCGGCTCGTTGCGCTCGTGGCTCTACACCGTGGCCACCCGCGCCTGCCTGGACATCGTCGCCACCCGGGGCAGGCGGGCGATGCCCGTCGACCTCGGCCCCTCCAGCGAGCGCGCCGTGCTCGGCGACGCCCCGCTGACCGACGTCGCCTGGCTGGGCCCCTACCCCGACGCGGGTCTCACCGACGATCCGGCCGGTCCGGGCGCACGCTACGAGCAGCGCGAGGCCGTCGAGCTCGCCTTCGTCGCGGCCCTGCAGCACCTGCCGGGCAACCAGCGGGCGGCGCTGCTGCTGTTCGAGGTCCTCGGCTTCTCCGCCGCCGAGATCGCCACCATGATGGACACCACCACCACGTCGGTGAACAGCGCCCTGGCGCGAGCGCGCAGGGTCGTCGCGGACAAGGTCTTCCCCCGCACCCAGCAGCCGACGCTGCGGAAGATCGGTGACGCCCGGGTACGGGAGGTCGTCGCCGGTTACTCCTCCGCGCTGGAACGCGGGGACGCCGACGCCCTGGTCGCGCTGCTGACCGAGGACGTCACCTGGTCGATGCCGCCGATGGCGCACTGGTACCGCGGCCTGGAGGCCGTCACCGACTTCGCCGTGCGGGTCCCGCTGACCAGCTGCGGAAGCTGGCGGCATCTCCCGGCCGGCGCGAACGGCCAGCCCGGAGTGGGCTGCTACCGCTGGGACGAGGACGCCGCCGCCTACCTCGCCTGGTCGGTCAACGTGTTCACCCTGCGCGGCGAGCGGATCGCCGGGATCACCTCGTTCATCGGCTCCGACCATTTCGTCCGCTTCGGGCTGCCCGCCTCGCTGCCCTGAGCCCGGCGCGCGCCACGGTCCGGGTGCGGCGGCGCGGGCGGTTCAGCTGAACCGCTGATCGAGGTGAAACGTCACCTCGGCGCCGGCCTGGTCCTTGCCGATGAGCTTGCACAGTGCCGCCCTGATGGGAAGCCAGTGCGGACCGTTGCCCGACGGCATGAGGGTGGCGGTGAACGGGTGGCCGTCTATCGTCCCGCCGACCTTCACGGCCCGCCTCGTCCCGAGGAGTTCGGCGGAGCCCGGCACGGTCACGAAGGTGGCGAAGGCCCCGTCCTTCTCGATCGGCGCGGTGAAGGTGTGGTCGAGCGGCTGCGCGGGCTTCTGCGCGGGCATCTTCGTCTCCTCGGGTGGTGATGGCCTGTCGAAGAGGGGACTCCCGTGATGGCAGGGAATCGTCGCTCGTGGGTGAGAATTCTCCGGAGTCCTCACCTCATCGGCGACAGGAGTGACGTGATGGATCGACACCGTCGGTGGACCCTCCGCAGGAGAGGGGGGTGGCTGCTCGCCCTGCTCGGCGCGCTGATCGTCGCCGTGCCGGCAGGGGTCGCGGTCGCCTTCCCGTCGGTCGCCGCCACGACCTGTCCCGGCTGTTATGGAATGGAGCGGATCAGGCCGGGCCTGTACGTCGAGCCGGACCTGCCCGCGGCGCGGCAACGGCAGGTGGCGGAGGTGGTCGACGCGGCCGCCCGGCGGGTGGAGGACTTCTACGGCGAGCGTGAGAGCTCTCCCGGCGTGCTGGCCTGCGTGACCAGCGCGTGCTACCGGAGGATCGGCGGGGGAGGGGAACGGGGGATCGCGGTGCTGAGCCGCACGGTGATGCTGTCGCCGCGCGGCATCGACCCGGTGATCGCCTCGCACGAGATGTCGCACGTCGAGCTGCACGCCAGGCTCGGATCGCGGCGGGTCCCGCAGTGGTTCGACGAGGGACTCGCCGTCCTGGTGTCCGGCGATCCGCGCTACCTGGCCCCCGAGACGGCCCGCGACCGGTGCCTGGTGGACTCGAAGGAGGCGCTGCCCGAGACTCTTGAGGACTGGCTGCGTGCCGCAAGCGCCGATCAGCGGCTCTACGCCAAGGCCGCGTGCCGGGTGAGCCGCTGGGCCGAGGCGAACGGCGGGCGGCAGGCCGTGCTCGAACTGATCGGGCACGTGGCGGGCGGCGGCGAGTTCCCGGCGGCCGGATCGGCCGGCGCCCCCTCCTGACCGCGCGAACGGGCGCGAACGGGCGCGGCGGCGCCGGGGCGGCGCCTTCCCTCGGTCCATGAACCGCGACCGTGATCGCCGCGGCGCCGGACGGTCCCTTCTCGGCCCGTGAACCGTGGGAGGGGCGCGGCGGCTCCCCGGCCCGTGAACCGTGGAAGGGGCGCGGCGGCGCCGGACGACGCCCCCGCCGGCCCCGACCGGCGACCGGAGGCCGCGTGCCGGGCCGTCCGCCACGCTACTTCGCTACGTCGCGCCCGATGCGCCGCTCTCCGATCTCTCCCCCCTCTCCGGTCGTTCCCCGGCCTCGGCGACGCGTTCCTCGCTCCACAGCCGCCGCATCTCCGGGCAGCTCTCCAGCAGCTCGCCGAGCGGGCCCTGGCCTGCGACCCGGCCACGGTCGAGGACGACGACCTGGTCGGCACGCTCCAGCGCCGCCTGCCGGTGGGAGACCACCAGCAGCGTTCCCGGGCCGCGCCCGTCGCGGGCGGCATCGGCGATCCGGTCCCAGAGCAGCCTCTCGGTCTCCACGTCCAGGGCCGACGACAGGTCGTCGACGACGAGCAGGTCCGGGGCCCGGACCAGCGCCCGTGCCGCGGTCGCCCGCTGCGCCTGGCCACCGGACAGCCGTACGCCACGGGGACCGACGACCGTGTCCATGCCCTCGGGCATCCCGGCCAGGTCCTCCTCGAACGCCGCGAGCTCCAGCGCCAGGCCGAGCCGGTCGTCGTCCGCGGACCTGCCCAGGAGCAGGTTCTCCCGCAGCGACTCCGAGAACAACCGCGGGACCTGGCTGGCGTACGCCGCGCGGCCGGGGACCAGGAACGTCCCCGGGTCGTCGACGGGCCGGCCGTTCCAGGTGATCGTCCCGGCGTCCAGCGGTACCAGGCCGAGCAGGGCGCGTACCAGGGTCGTCTTGCCCGAGCCGACGGCGCCGGTGATCACCGTGAACGACCCCCGCGCCACCCGCAGGTCGACCGCCCGCACGCCGCGGCCGCTCCCTTCGTGGCGCACGGTCAGCCCGCGCGCCTCGACGACCCGGAGCGGGTCGCCGTGATCCGGCGGCGACGCGGCGGGAGGCGGCTCCTGGTGGAACCAGACGTCGCCGCCGCGCGACAGGTCGCCGGCGTCCTCGTACGGAGCCATCAGCCGGGTGAGCCGTTCGGTGGCGACCGCCCCCTGGGGCAGGCGGTGGAGGATCGCGCCGATGGTGCGCGGCAGCGCCGTCAGCCAGCCGACATAGGTGGTGAACAGCGCGAGGTCGCCCACCGTGAAGTCGCCGCGGCGCATCGCCGGCGCGCACAGGAGCAGTACGAGACCGGTGCTGATCTCGACGGCCGCGCCCGTCGCGGCGGCGGGCATGTCGGTCGCCAGCCGGTCCTTGACGGCGGCGTCGCGCCGCCCGCGGTTGTGCTCGCGCAGCCGCTCCAGCACCGCGTCCTCGGCCCCGGCGGTCTTGATCGCCAGCACGCCGGCGAAGGTCTCGCCGATGTGGGCCGTGACGGCCGCGCCGAGCACCCTGGCACGGTGGTGCAGCCGCCGGATCACCTCGTTCAGCAGCCGGCTCAGCGCGCCGACCGCGATCATCGGCACCACCAGCACCAGGGTGATGACAGGATCGACGGAGGCCATGATGACCAGGGCGGCGCCGCCGAAGAGAGCCGAACCGGCCAACGGGACGCTCTCGTCGGTGAGGTTGACCAGGTCGCTCACGTCGTCGCGGAAGCGGGCGACCGCCTCGCCCGGCGAGTGCGGCAGCCGGGTCGCCGCGGGCCCGCGCGCGGTGAGGATCGAGCGCAACGCGTTGGCCCTCAGCAGGGTCGCGGCGGCGGTCCACCAGTAGACCCCGTAGGACCACGCGACGACGAGCACCAGGCCGCGGACCACCTCCACGCCCACGAACGCCGCGCACAGCCACAGCGACTGCTCCAGGCTCGCGGCGCGCTGCCCGCCGATCTGGTCGAAGAGCCGCTGCAGCACCAGCCCGCCGGCGAGCGGGATGACGCTGACCGGCATCCACAGCAGGGCGCCGATCAGGTAGCGGCGCAGGTCGAAGCGGGCGAGGCGGGTGGCCACCAGCATCACGGGTCTCATCGGACCACCCCCGGGGCATCCGGCATTGCGGGCCTCACCGGACCACCCCCGCGACGTCCAGCATCCGGGCGAACCGGCTCCGCGGGTCCGCGACGAGGTCCTCGCGGTGGCCGTACTCCACGACCCTGCCCCGGTCGATGACGGCGATCTTGTCCACCCGGGACAGGGAGGAGAGCCGGTGCGCGATGAGCACGCCGGTCCGGCCGGCGAGCAGCCGGTCGACGCTCTCCTCGACGCGCCGCTCGGTGGCCGGATCGAGCCGGCTGGACGCCTCGTCGAGCACGACGAGCCCGGGGTCGGTCAGGAACGCCCGCGCCAACGCGAGCAGCTGTGCCTCCCCGGCCGAGACGCCGCTTCCCCGGCCGCTTCGCGAACCGCCGCCCAGCTCGGTGTCGAGCCCGTCGGGCAGGGCCGCCAGCCAGTCGCCGAGGCCGACACCGGCCAGGACGGCGCGCAGCCGGTCGTCTCCGGCGAGTGGCCGAAAGAGGGTGAGGTTGTCCCTGACGCTGGCGGCGAAGAGCTGCACGTCCTGGGTGACCACGCACATCCGTGCGCGTATCGACGCGGGATCGACGTCCCGCAGGTCCAGCCCGCCGACCCGGACGGCGCCCTCGGTCGGGTCGTACAGGCGCAGCACCAGCCGGGCGACGGTCGTCTTGCCGCTGCCCGTACGGCCCACCAGGCCGAGCGTCTCGCCCGGCGCCAGCGTGATCGTGACGTCGGACAGGACCGGCTCGTCGTCGTCGGCGTACGCGAAACCCACGTTTTCGAGGCGCAGGGCGAGCGGCCCGGACGCGGGCAGCGGCAGCGGGTCGGCGGGCGCGGGGAGCGTGCGCCGCTCGGCCAGCAGGTCGCCGATGCGCGCGATGCCGGCCAGCGCCGCCTGGTACCGCCTCAGCTGGTCGATCAGCCGCTCGAACGGCACGCGCACCATCTGCGTGTACTGGAAGAGCAGCACGGCGGTGCCGACCGTGAGCGTCCCGGACTCCCTGGTCCACACGGCGAGGCCGAGCACGATCGCCGTACCGGCCGCGAACGCCACCGCCGTGCCCGCGAGGATGCCGGTCCCGATCCGCGCGTCCCGGAACTCCGCGCGGTACAGGGTCGCGGAGGCCCGGTGGAACCGGTTCACGACGTGCTCCCCGGCGCCGTTGGCCCGGATGTCCTCCACACCGGCCAGCCGTTCCTCGAGACCGCCGAAGAGCGCCGCGCTCTCCGCCCGCGAGCGGGTGGCCGACGGTACGGCCAGCCGCTGCGCGCGGGCCATGCCGAACCCGATCAGCGCGCAGTACGCCAGCAGCACACCGCCGAGACGCACGTCGACGGTGAACACGACGACGAGCACCCCGGCCAGGAGCAGGAGGCCGGCCACGACGTCCAGCAGGAAGGCGACGACGAACTCGGCCACGGCGACCACGTCGCCGTCCACCCGCTCGATCATCTCGCCGGGTGTGCGCCGACCGTGGCAGGCCATGTCGAGGCCGAGCGCGTGCTCGGCGAGCCTCTCCCGCAGCCGGTTCGTGCCGTCCCAGGCGAGACGGCTCGCCAGCCAGGCGGTGGCCATGCGGGCGGCCTGCCCGGCGACGGCGAGCGCGAGGTAGCCGAGGGCGATCAGCGTGAGGTGGCGGGTGCTCGCGCCGCCGATCGCGTCGTCGACGAAGCGACGGGTGAGCTGGGGCGCCGCCAGCGGCAGCGCCGTCGCGGCGGCGACGGCGGCGGCGAGGGCCACGGCGGAGCGGCGTCCAGGGCGAAGGTGGCGCAGGACGGCGTGCCGGGCCGCGGCGCCGGTCTTGTCGTCGGCCTTGACGGCGTGGAGCAGCCGCCCGGCCAGGCTTGTCCTACCGGCGTCTACCCGTGCCGAAGTCGTTGGGTCGGGTGTTCTCACCAAGCGTCATGTCCTCTGGATGGATGGAATTTCCTTTCCGGGAAAACATGAACGCTTCGCGCATTTCCTTCTCCTTGATCGGTCGGCCGTCGCAAGAAGTCCAGCAGAGGGCCGTCCGGGAGGGCAACCGATTTGTTGGAGCGTGGCGGCCCCGCCCCCTCGGCCGCCCCCTCGGCCGTCCCCGCATCCGGTCCGGCTCGGGACGGTAGGTCGTGGCGAGGAGGTGCCGGTGTGTAGAGTCCGGCGCGATCAGATGCACGCCGGATGTACGCCGCCATACCCGGCCCAGCGCACCGAGGAGCCCCGATGACCCGTCCGGACCCGGCGCGTACCGCGCGCGTGGCCGCGTACTCGAAGGTGTCCACCCACCTCGCCCTGCTCGGCGACCGCCGGCTCGGGGACCTCGTGGACGGGGCGAGCGGGCTGGGGGCGGGGATCGGCGGCGCGTCGGCGGCGCTGGAGATCGAGGGGGTACGGGTCTTCGTCGAGAAGGTGCCCCTGACCGAGCCCGAACTGCGTCCCGAGAACGTCATGTCCACCGCGAACCTCTTCGGCCTGCCTGCCTTCTACCAGTACGGACTGGGGTCGGCCGGTTTCGGGGCCTGGCGCGAGCTGGCCGCCCACACCATGGCGACCAACTGGGTGCTGGGGGAGGAGCACCAGGGCTTCCCATTGCCGTACCACTGGCGGGTGCTGCCCGGCCCGCCCCCCTCCGAGAGCGCCGTGTTCGCCGAGTTCGGCGACCTGGAGGGCGCGGTGGGCCACTGGGAGGGCTCACCGGCCGTGCGGGAGCGGCTGGAGGCGATCCGCAGCTCCCCGGCGAGCGTGGTCCTCTTCCTGGAGCACGTTCCCCATACCCTCGCCGCCTGGCTGCCCGGACAGGACCTTTCCGCGTACGCGCGGGTGGACGCGGAACTGGCGGAGACGGTCGCCTTCATGCGGAGCCGGCGTCTCGTCCACTTCGACGTCCACTTCCACAACGTCCTGACGGACGGCCACCGCCTGTACTTCTCCGACTTCGGCCTCGCCCTCAGCTCCCGGTTCGAACTCTCCGCGGCGGAGGCGGACTTCCTCACACGGCACCGCGACTACGACCGCGCCTACACCGCGGCGCACCTGGTCAACCACCACCTGGCCGAGCGAGTACGCGGCGGCGTGGACCGTGACCGGTTCGTCCGTGACTGGGCCGGCGGAGACAGGCCCCCGGACGTCCCCGCCATTGCGGCCTCGATCCTCACCAGGCACGCCCGTATGGCCGTCATCATGGACGAGTTCCATCGGCGCCTGTGCGACGAGAGCAAGGAATCCGTTGCTTGTGAGTGTGCTGTGGTGAGCGCGCTCTCAGGCAGCTTCCGGCTTGCGCCGGAGCGTTCCCCGTGTCCG
>NZ_JBPXMD010000057.1:0-30962 GCF_051918855.1 Streptosporangium sp. H16 | reverse complement strand
CATCAACCAGCCCGAGGAAGAGGTCGCCTAGCGATCAGATCAGCAGACTCCTGTCGCATTTGACTTGACACCTACCGACCTCGTGCACGCCTTTGAGCGCGAGGGAGACGGCTAGCGGATTTGCGACGAGAGCGATCACTGCCATGTGGTGTGCCGCGCCTGCGCATCGGTCACCGAGGTCGCGGCATCGGCTCTGGAGCCCGCCCTTGCCGAAGGTTTCCGGATCGAGGAGATCCATGGGACCTGCCCGGCCTGCTTGGCGGTGAGCGAGGGGCCCGGTGCGGCATGCCCGGTCCCGGCTTCCGTCACCTCGGGTGCATCGGTTCGGTGAGGTGATTCAGCGGCAGGAAAACCCGAGGTAGGCCGTCACGTCCGTGATCAACCTCGGCCTCGACCCGGTAGACCGCGCGCAGGAGGTCTGTGGTGATCACTTCGGTTACCGGGCCGTCGGCGACGATGCGTCCGCCGTCGAGGACGATGAGGCGGTCGCAGGCGGCGGCCGCGAGCTGGAGGTCATGCAGGGTCACCAGCACGGTGATGCCGAGCGTGCGGACCAGGCGCAGCAGATCGACCTGGTGGCGCAGGTCCAGGTGGTTGGTGGGCTCGTCGAGGATCAGTAGCCGGGGTTGCTGGACCAGCGCGCGGGCGAGGTGGACCCGCTGGCGCTCGCCTCCTGACAGGGTCGCGAACGGCCGGTGCGCTAAAGCGGAGACGTCGCACCGCTCCATCGTTTCGGCGATGAGTGCCCGTTCGGCGGCCGAGAGCCGGCCCAGCGCTCCGAGGTGGGGGATCCTGCCCAGGGCGACGATTTGCTCGACGTTTTCGTCGAGGTCGGCGGGGGTGTCTTGGGTGACGACGGCGACCTGCTGGGCGAACTGGCGGGGTGGGGTCCGCCATACATCAGCGCCGTCGATCAGGACCCTGCCGCGCTCTGGGCGGATTCGGCGGTAGACGCACCGCAGCAGGCTGGACTTGCCGCTGCCGTTGGGGCCGATCAGCCCGGTCACCTTTGCGGAGCCGGCCGTGAGGCTGACGTCGTGCAATACGTGCAGCCAGCAGACGTCTTGAATGTCGACGTTCACCGCAGGGCCCTTCGATCGGCGCGGATGAGCAGCATGAGGAAGAAGGGCGAACCGAGCACGGCGGTGATCACCCCGATGGGGATCTCGTCGGGCTGGTTGAGCATGCGGGCCGCCACGTCGACCCAGACGAGCAGGAGCGCTCCGGTCAGCGCGGCGAGCGGGATCAGGCGGCGGTTGTCGCCGCCGAGCACGAGCCGTACGGCGTGCGGGACCATGAGCGCGACGAAGCCGATGCCGCCGCTCACCGCGACGACCGCGCCGATGACCAGCGCGCACATGACGATCAGGCGCAGGCGCAGCCGGTCGACCTCCACACCCAGGCCGGTGGCGCCTTCGTCGCCAAGCACGAGGGCGTTGAGCAGGCTCGCCCGGGTGGCGGCCCAGACGGTGGCCGCGGCGACGATGAGCGCGGGCACACCCACGTCGCGCCACTGGGTGCCGGACAGGCCGCCCAGGGTCCAAAACAGCGCCGAGCGCACCTCCTTGTCCGGTGTGGTGAGCACGATGTAGCTGGTGACGGCCTCGGTGAGCGCGGCGACCGCGACGCCGGCGAGGATGAGCCGGGTCGGCGCCAGCTGCCCGCCGCGCCGTGACAGTGCCAGGACCAGCGTGAAGGCGGCCATGGCGCCGGCGAAGGCCGACAGCGGCAGGGACAGCGGCCCGAACGGTGACAGTCCCGCCAGCATCACCAGCACCGCGCCCAGGGACGCCCCGGAGCTCGCTCCGATGATGTAGGGGTCGGCCAGCGGGTTGCGCAGTACGGCCTGCAGCACCGCGCCCACGAGGGCCAGGCCCGCGCCGACCACGGCGCCGAGCAGGACCCGAGGGAAGCGGATGTCCAGCACGATGACCGCCTGCGGCCCGGTCGGCGCCTCGGTCACGAACCAGGGCAGCAACCGGTGGCCGAGCATGCGGGCGACGTCGCCGAAGGTGATGGCGACCGGCCCGAGACCGACGGCGGCGACCAGCGAGATACCCAGCAGTGCCGACAGCAGGGCCAGCGTGCCCAGGAAGGTCAGGCGGCCGGATGGCGCTGGTCGTCGCGGCGCGCCGGACACCGGGCTTCGTTGTCTCGAAGCCGCGACTGAGGGGCCCGCGGAGACCGGTGACTCCTGCGGCGCTGGCGTCCCCGGCGGTGAAACCTGGAACTCCGCCCCCGGAGAGGTCACTTGGCCAATCCGGCGACGAGCGTCTTCATCGCCCGGCCGTTGCGCAGGCCGGGCTGGGTGTCGTTGACCGGGATCACGATGAACCGCTTCTCCTTGATCGCGGTGACGTTCCTGATCGGCTCGTAGGAGGTGAGGAACGCGATCGCCTTGTCGGCCGGCTCGAACGCCTGGTCCTCCACGACGATGGCGTCGGGATCGCGCTTGACCAGCTCCTCCCAGGAGATCTGTGCGTAGGAGGTCACCTCGGGGAAGATGTTCTCGCCGCCGGCTCGGCGGATGAGGTCGTCGAGCAGGCCGTTGGATCCGGCGGTGCTCGGCTTTTCCAGGCCACCCGCGTAGTCGAACACCTTGGGGGTGCCGGAGACCGGTTTCACGGCCTCCACCTCGGCGGTGAGCTTGCTCACCAGTTCCTCGGCCTTGGCCTGGGCGCCGAGGATGCGGCCCAGTTCGCGGATGTCGGTGTAGGTGTCCTCGACACTGGCCTTGCGGCCGGGACAGTTGCCCGACAGCAGGTAGGAGTTGACGCCCTCCTCGCGCAGCTGTGCCCGGTCGCCGAGTGCCTTGGGGCCGTAGTCGTCGCCGTAACCGCTGACCACGAAGTCGGGGTTGGCGGCGAAGACCGTCTCCTTAGAAGGGGGCGGGAAGGCGGACTTGGCGATGATGTTCACGCCTTCGAAGGCGGAGGCGACTTCGGGCAGGAGTTCGCCGGGGGCAACCGTGCCGGCCAGCCGGTCGCGGGCGCCCAAGGCCAGCACGATCTCGGTGGCGATCGTGCTGGAGGTGACGATGCGCCGCGGCGGACGCTCGAAGCGGTAGGTGGCACCGCAGTTGCTCACCTCCATCGGGGTGGCCGAGGGCTGCGCGGTGGCCTGCGCGGCGGCGGTGGTGTTCGTGGCGGGGCTCGCGGTCTGGCCGCACGCGGCGGCGGCGAGCACGGTGGCTCCGGCGAGCAGGGCCTGGGCCGCGCGAGGGGTGATGAGTCTCATCGAAGGTGCTCTCTTTCGGGTTGGTGCAGTTTCTTCAGGTCGTCGGCGTAGCGGCCGCGCGGCCGCAGGATGTCGAAGATCGCGCCGGGGGTTCGGCTTCGGCCGACGTGGCCTGGTCGGCGGTGAACCCTTCACCGTGCGGGTCGCCCAGGGGACGGGCGGTCAGGCATGGGGCACCGGCGACAGGTCGGGGCGGCTGGGGAGGGGGTCGGCGCCGTCGCCCAGGAAGGGGAAGGCGGCCGGGGCCGTGGCTCGCAGGCCGGGCACGATGACGCGGGCGACGGCCAGGCCACAGGCGGCGACGTCGGGGGTGGTGAGGTCCACCGTGACGGCCTGCAGGCCGCGGGCGACCAGCGCCGCGTTCATGTCGAAGCGGCCCCTCGCGGTGGGCTGCGCCGGTGCCGGGATCCCGCCGCGGGCCAGACGGGTCAGTACGCGGGCGCAGAAGGAGGGGTCGGCCAGGAGCTGCAGGTGGCAGGTCACGTCGGTGACGTCGGCGAAGTCGGGCCGGTAGGAGGAGGCGAAGGCGCGGTCGGGGCGGTGGGGGGCGAGCGGGCCGTGCGGGCGCTCCCACTCGGGTAGGTCGCCCGCGGCGAGTTGGGCGGTGGTGTCCAGGGACTGGACGGCTTCGGCCGCGGCCTTCCAGGCGGCCGTGGTCAGCGGATCGGCGGCGCCGGGGACGAGCGCGCAGCCGACCCCCAGCGTCCCGCCGAACTCCTCTGTGGTGTCCTCGGCGACGCACAGCACCACCGGGGCGTCCAGGAGGTTCGCCACGGCGTGCGCGCTCAGCCGCACTCCGGGCATCGAAGGCAGCCGCACGTTTGCCAGTTTCGGGAAGGCGCACCCTGAGGCCCAGGCGGTGGCCAGCGCGTGCCGCTCCACGACCTCCGCCAGCGCCGAGGCGCGCGCGAAGGCCAGATCGGGGCCTGCGGCGATCCCTGCCGACACCGGCAAGACGACGGGCCGAGAGCGCACACAAAAGGGGGTGAGCCAGGTCAGTGCGGCGGGCACCCAGATCGGCGCGCCGTCGCCATGGGTACCTCGCACCCAGTGGGTGCGGTCGGTGCGCGCCAGCCCGGTGAAGGGAAACCCGTCGCGGGCGGCCTGTTCGGGTGAGTACAGCACCAGGGTCTGCGGGTCGACGGCGTCGGGGGCCAGCTCGTGCCAAGCGGCCTCCGCCAGTCGCCCGTGGGGGATGAGGTGGCCGCAGTGGCGTTCGGCCGCCTCCCCCAGCGCGCGGCGGCGGGCCTCGGCGGGATCGTGCCAGGAGGCGCCGCAGACCGTGGGGTTGCCGAGCGGCAGGCCGTACCCGGCGGTGGCGGCGAGGTCGGCGAAGGCGACGTGCAGGCGCCCGCGCAAGAGTGCGGTGCGCACGCCGGTGACGAGCCCGGTTCGGGAGTCGACGGGCATCATGTGTGCGGCAGGGGGACGAGGTTGACCCGGTCGGCGGCTCGCAGGCCGAGCCGGACGGGGTCCTCGCGCAGGCGGTGCCCGCCGAGGAAGGGGAAGGCGGCGGGCGCGTTGGAGTAGGCGCCGGGCACGATCACCCGGGCGACCGACAACCCGGCGGCCGCGATGTCGGGAGTGGTCAGGTCGGCCGCGTAAGCGCCCAGCCCCTGGGCGGTGACCCGCTTGAGGTACCCGTCGAGCACGTCGCCGTCCACATGCGGCAGGTCGGCCAGGGCGATCGCGTCGGTGCAGGCGGTGATCGGCGCCAGGTGCGTCCGCATCCGGGGGTCGAGCCAGAGCTGGCTGTGGCAGCCCAGATCGACGACGTCGCGAAAGTCGCCTCGGTAGTCGTCGGCGTAACGGCGGTCGGCGCGGTGGGGCTTGAAGACGCGGGCGTCGATGACGCCGGCCTCGGCGGCGGCCCAGATCTCCCCCTCCGGGTCGATCAGGCCCAGCGCGTAGCGGCGCAGGGTGACGGCCTCGGCCAGCGCCTTGCGCACGGCCTCGGCGGGATCGGGGCGCGCGGCGACGCCGAACACGGCGATGCCGGTCTGCGGGTCGTCGAGCAGCACGCCCACGACCGCGACCGCGAAGACGGTGGGGATGGCCACGACCCGGTAGCGGCAGCTTCCACTCGCGCCGGCGGCGCGGTACCAGCCGGGTTCCGCTTCCGGCAGCAGCGGCGCCGCGGGATGGCCGGCGCCGGTGACGGGCCGGGCGGGCAGCTCGCCGGCCCACCACACGACCGTGGCGTCGCGTTCGATGACCTCCTCCAGCGCGGCCGTACGGGCGGCTCGCGCGCAGGGCCCGGCGGCGATGCCGGCGAGCATGGCGTAGTTGGTCGGCGGCTCGTCGGCGCGGGGCGGGGCGAAGTAGTTGACGTAGACGAGGGAGGCGGGCAGCCAGGCTGGCGTGCCGTCCGTCAGGTCCGTTCCCCGGGTCCACAGCACCTCCAGGTCGGCGGTGAACGGCGTGAACGGGAAGCCGGGCTCGGCGTGCTGAGCGTCCTGGTACAGGGCGAGCCGGACCGGGTCCAGGGCGGGGCCGCGCAACCGCCGGTAGGAGGAGCGGAGCAGGCCGGCGGGGACGAAGTTGCCGCAGTAGCGTTCCACCGCCTCGCCGACGGCGCTCATCGTGGCCCGGCCGGGATCGCCGAACGCGGTGCCGGTGGAGACGCGGTCGGCGGGCCAGGGCAGCAGCCGGTACGGCGAGCTCACCTCGGCCGAGCAGATCGTGAGCCCTTCGGGCCACCACGGTTCCGGCTCCAGGAGGTCGATTCTGCGAATCAGGCCGGTGCGATCATCGGCCAGGAGTGTCAGCGGGTCGTTCCCGGCCTGTGCCGTGCCCGGCCGGCCGACGGCGCCCATCGTGTCACCCCTTGTGTTTTCGACCGTGTCGTCGGTCATGACATCTGGCGTGCCGCCTGCGTCCGTCATGTGAAGACGTCCTTTCTCGGGCGAGGGAGGTGCAGCGTCACGTCGCGGAAGGAGAGCTCGGCTCGTCGCTGCGGCGCCGGGTAGCGGGGGGTGCGCCCAGCGGTCAGCTCCAGATGGAGCCGGTGGCCGGGCGGCAGCTCGGCCGCGACCGGGGCCAGGCGGATCTCACAGCGGGAGGTGCCCGTTGCGAGGGGCGCCGTGCCGTCGGTCATCCGGGTGGCGGTGCCGTCGGGCTGCTCGTGGATGAGGGTGGCGACCAGTTCGGTGCCGGTGTCGGTGGTGACCGCGGCGGTGAGGCGGGGGGTGCCGTGCCAGCACGACGGGCCGTCCAGGGTCAGCCGGACGACGTCGTCGCGGCCGGTCAGCGGCGCCAGGTCGGCGGAGTGCGGCGCAGACGGATAGGGGTCGGCCGGGTCGTGCCGCAGCCGCACGCCGCCCGCGCCCAGCGGCAGGGCGCTCCAGCCGGGGCGGCTGGGCGGGATCGGATCGGTGTCCGTCCAGCGGCCGCTGCCCAGCAGCAGGCACCCGCCGCGGCGCGAGCCGCCCAGCCACTCCAGCGCCAGCGCGAAGGGGTGCGGTCCGGCCGGTTCCGGCAGGGCGCACTCGGGCTGGAGGCGGTGGGTGAGCGCGCTCGCCCAGCCGCCGACGACGGCGTCGGCGCGTGGTGCCAGCATGGCCTGACGCAGCGTGGTCGGCGCCGACCGGCAGTACCAGCTGCCCAGGTGCAGGCTGGGCACGGTGGCGGTACGTGCGGCCCGCGCCATGCGCCGGGCCGCGCTCTTGTAGGTGCTGGGTGTGGCCGGCCACCGGCCGACGTCCACCGGCCAGGCCTCGGTGACGGCGGCCGCCGGGATCAGCGCGGTCAGGTGCGGTGCGCGGGCCAGGGCGGCGTCGTACAGGCCGGTGCGCACCATCCGGCCGGTGCCCAGGTCGGTAAGCCACCACAGCTCCTCGTCCAGGGCGGGCGAGCCGATCGGCGGCCAGGGCTGGCGGCTGACGATCCCGCGGACCGCGGGGTGGCCGGCGGCGCACCAGGCGGCGTAGGCCTCGTAGGCCAGGCCGTACAGGAAAACCTCGCCGTCGCACCAGGGCTGGGCCGCCGTCCAGTCCACACTCGCGTGTCCGTCGGCGCGCTCGTCGGCGCCGGGGGTGAAGGCCCCCTCCGACAGGTGGCGGCCCCGCAGGTCCTGCACCAGGCAGGCGAATCCGGCCTCGGCCAGGGAGAGGGCCTCGGGCAGGCAGCCCGAGGCGCCGTAGGGCGTGCGGATCACCACCGCGGGAGCGGGCAGCCGGTCCGGCAGGACCAGGTCGGCTACCAACCGCGCGCCGTCGGCCGCCGTCACTGTCAGGCCGGTACGCACCTTGCTCACGCGGGCGTCTCGCGCATCAGGCCGCGCGGCACCGGCAGCACGGGGTGACGGCGGATCTCCCCGGCCGCCAGGTCGATCCCCACCTGGTGTCCGCCGCCGGGCGGGGGCGCGCCGTCGAACCAGGCGCGCAGGTCGGCGGCGACCAGGGCGGCGGCGACCTCCGCTCCGGCCGGGTCGGCCGGGGCCGCGGGCCTGCCGCCGGCCTCCAGGAAGGCCCAGTAGGCGGCCAGCTCCTCCGGCCACGGGCAGGCCGCCAGGCGGCGCAGCCGCACGTCCTCGTACCCGGCGCCGCCGGTCGGCGGGGTGAACGGGCCGACGTACCAGCGGCGGCCCTCGCTGTGGCCGCGGTGCCAGGCGAGGCGCAGATCGCGGCAGCGGACATCCAGTTCCCGCCAGGCCGTGTCGGGCAGGTACTCGGCGCAGGCGACCAGTGCCGCGGCCTGTGGCTGGAGGTCCTGGCCGGGCTCGCCGTGCCGTACGGTCAGGCCCGCCCGGCGCAGGCCGCGAGAAAGCGGGGCCAGCAGCGGACCGTCGCCCACCAGGAGGATCTCGGCCGCGGAGGGGGACGCGGCGGCGGTGCCGGCCGCGTCCTGCGGCGCGGCGGTGAGTTCGGCGACCAGGTCGGCGGCGTCCGGGAGGAGCTCCAGCGCGGCCCGCACCCCGAGCTGCCCGCCGATCAGCCCCGCCATCGCGGCCCGGTCCTGCGGCGGCACCTGCACGACCATGAAGTCCTCATCGGGGCCGTGGACCAGCCATCCGTCCCCGGTGGGCACGAACGTGGTCCCAGCCGCCCAGCGCGCGGGCCGGTCAAGCCCGGAAGTCATCGCGAGCGCACCTTTCTTCGAAGTAACATCCGTCGCACCCGGGTGCGGGCGTGGTTGGCTCATGCCCGCACCCGGGGTCTCATTTCGCGACTAGCGCCAGGCCACCTTGGCGAGCGCCACCGTGGCGTGGTTGGACGAGTGAACGGACGCGTTGCGCGCCTTCACCTTCAGCTTCTTGACGGTCATGCCGAATCACCTCCTTTCATCAGATAGAGGACAGGGGCCTCGGACACTCCGCTCAGCGGCACCGCGGTGACCGCCTGGGAGCGCACGAGACGTTCGCGGGCATCGCGGCAGGCGAGGAGCTCTTCATCGAGGCCGGTACCGACGATCCGGCCCCGTTTCAGCAGCGCCTCGTTCACCCCTGTTGTCCGTGATGTCCCTACAAGAAGTAGTGAAAATGAAAACCAAAGTCAAGACTTGATCTTTGGCGGCCCAGCAATGAAAATCATCACCATTCGATCGTCGGGGGTCACCGGTGGAACCTGCCCGCACTCTGCGCGAGCTGCTCGTCCGTAACCGCGACCTGCGCATGCTCTGGCTCGGCAACCTCGTCAGCGTGTGCGGCGGGTGGTTCTCCGCCGTCGCGGTGTTCGCAATGGTCTACGAGTACAGCGGGGCCGGCCTGGCTGCCGGGCTCACCCTGGCCGTGCGCTACCTGCCGGGCGTGCTGGCGGGGGTCTGGGGCGGTGTGCTGGCCGACCGGGCCGACCGGCGCGCGGTGATGCTGGTGACCGACGTGCTCATGGCGGTGCTCGCCGCCGCGTTCCTGCTCGCCGACGACCCGGAAAGGCTCTGGCTGGTCTATCCGCTGACCTTCGCCTCCGCCGCCGCTGGCTTCGTCTTCCAGGCCGCCCGCAGCGCCTGGATGCCCAGCCTGGCCCAGCCGCAGGAGTACCCCCTCTACGCGGCGGCTGTGCAGGTCAACAGCCTGGTCTTCCAAGCGCTGGGCGGCCTCACCGGAGGCCTCGTCGTCACAGCGGTGGGCTGGCGGTGGGCTTTCGCCGTCAACGCGGCGTCCTTCCTGCTGTCGGCCGCGCTCACCGCGACGGTCCGCTCCGGCGACCGGTCGGCGGGCGCTCCCGCGCACGGCTGGTGGCGCTCCCTGCGCGAGGGGGTCGCGGTGGCCGCGCACAACCGCGTCATCGCCGCGCTACTGGGGCTGGAGGCGCTGTTCTGCCTCGGGCTGGGCGGTGCGATCACCGCGATGACCTACCTAGCGCTGCGTGTGCACGACCTCGGCGAAGGCGGCACCGGGTGGTTCTACGCAGTGCAGGGAGCCGTGGGTGGTGTGGTCCTAGTGGCGGCCGCATCCCGGATCCGCGCCATGAGCCCGCGTGGGCGCCACCGGGTCATCGGATGGTCGTGCCTGGTCGAGGGCGTGCTCACCATGCTGCTCGGCCTGCCCTCGGGCGTGCTGCCCGCGCTGGCGCTGTGGGGGCTGGTCTCGGCCGCCGAAGTGGTGTACGGCCCAGCGGCCATGACCACTTTGCTGACCGCGACGCCGAATGAGACCCGCGGGCGGGTCACCTCCCTGTGGAGTGCCACCGCGACCTTCAGCCTCGGTGTCTCGTCCGCCCTCACCGGCATGCTCATCGACCGGCTGGGCGTGAGCGTCGTCTTCGCCGTCCTCGGCCTGGTCATGGCGGTCGCCGGTGGGGTCTGGCTGGTCGCGGGCATCCGCATCCGGCCGTTCACCCCCGTCGAGGTGGGAGACAAAGATGCGGCGCAGTCGGCGCGAACCGGCCGCTGACCGTCGCCCACGCCCGCAGAACCTACGGTGCGCCGCACCCGTGCACACCGTAAGCGGTGTGGGCCTTTCGCTGCCTTCCGCAGTGATGGGATCAAAACCGCCGATAAAGACGCTCGGACAGGAGCCGAGCAGGCGGGGCGATCGTGCCGGATTGTCCGCACTATCCGTCCGATCACGAAGCAGAGCCAAGCACCAGGAAGGGACCTCGCATGCGTTGGCGGACAGTCAACATCGGACCCAGCCGAGCCGCTTGCGACCGAACCGCGTCTGCAGTGTCAGCCCCCTGGCCACACGGCGCAGAAACGGCATGCCAGACCTTACGTCCCGGTGATCGTCTCACTGATCACGCCACCGTCAGAAAAACTCATGAAACAGGACCTAACTACCGATCAAGGTAGCGAAAGGAACACCACTGTGATCTGGCACGATAAAGCGCATGTCTGAGCTTCGAACCGGCTCGCAGGACACGCGGGCCGATGACGAGGGCCCATTTCCCCCTGACTCCTGGGGACGTGAAAATTCCGCGAATCATGCTTTGCCCTGGGGGTTCGCGCTCGTTGTCATCCTGCTGGTGGTGGGCCGTCTCGCTCTCGCGCCGTACCTGACGGCGCCCGCGTTGCAGACGTGGGCCACGATCTTCGTGGCGATCTGCGTGCAGGCGCTGCCGTTCCTGGTCTTCGGGGTGGCGCTGTCGGCGGCGATCACGGCGTTCGTCCCGGCGTCGTTCTGGACCAGGGCGCTGCCGAAACACCCGGCCGCCGCCGTGCCGGTCGCCGGGATGGCCGGGGCCGTGCTGCCGGGGTGCGAGTGCGCGTCCGTCCCGGTCGCCTCGGGCCTGATGTCCCGCGGGGTGGCCCCGGCCGCCGCGCTGGCGTTCCTGCTCGCCTCCCCCGCGATCAACCCGATCGTGCTGGTCGCGACCGCCGTCGCCTTCCCCGGCCAGCCGCTGATGGTGCTGGCCCGCTTCGGCGCCTCCCTGACCGTGGCGGTGCTGGTCGGCTGGCTGTGGCTGAGGTTCGGCCGCGCCGACTGGCTGCGCATTCCCTTCCGGCCGCACGGCGACGGCTCGAAATGGGGGCGGTTCGGGGAGGCGATGCGCCACGACCTGCTGCACGCGGGCGGGTTCCTCATCGTCGGCGGCCTGGCCGCGGCCACCCTGAACGTCGCGGTCCCCCGCGAGTGGCTGAACGCGATCGCCGAGGTGCCCTGGCTCGCCGTCCTGGTCATGGCGCTGCTGGCGGTGCTGCTGTCGATCTGCTCGGAGGCCGACGCGTTCGTGGCCGCCTCGATGACCGCGTTCTCCCCCACCGCCAAGCTCGCCTTCCTGGTGGTCGGGCCGATGGTCGACCTCAAGCTGATCGCGCTGCAGACCGGCACGTTCGGCAAGGCCTTCACAGTGCGGTTCGTCCCGGTGACCTTCGCCCTCGCCGTCCTGGTGAGCGTCGCATTTGGCTGGTTGCTGCTATGACGCGATTCTTCGCCACCCTCTCGCTCCGCGCCTCCGGGCAGGCCGACGGCTCGGCCTCGGGCCCCGGCACAATGGAAGGAACCCGCGCCCCCCGATGAACCGTGTGACCCAGAACCTCGTCCTCACCCTGCTGGGCGGCGCCGTGCTGCGGATCTCGGCGTTCTCCACGACCTATCTCAACTACGTCAAACCCGGCTTCCGGCCGTTCCTGATCGGCGCCGGGATCGTGCTGGTGGTGTTGGGAGTCATTGGGTTGCTCCAGGCGTCCCAGACGAAGGAGAACCCGACCCACGACGAACCACGCGACCATCCGGATGGCCAGGATCGCCCACCCGCCGACGACCACCCGCATGATCACGACCGGCCCGGTGCGAGCGAGCACGGGCCCGCAGACGGTGATGGTGGCGGGCACGACCACGCGCACGGCGGCCCCCGGGTCGCGTGGCTGCTGTGCCTGCCGGTGTTCGCGATCTTCCTGATCGCGCCGCCCGCCCTCGGCTCGTTCGCCGCCGCCCGCGACGACACCCCGCCGCCCCGCGACCAGACCCTGAATTCCTTCACCCCGCTCACCGGCACCGGCCCCGTGGAGATGACCGTCGGCGACTTCATCGGCCGCGCCTGGGACGACGACAAGAAATCCCTCACCGGCCGCGAGGTCAAGCTGACCGGCTTCGTCTCACCGGCGAAGAAGAAGGGGCAGTGGTACGTCACCCGCATGCAGATCGCCTGCTGCGCCGCCGACGCGTTCCCGCTGAAGGTCGCGGTCAGGGGACTGCAGGAACCACCCGCCGACACCTGGGTCGAGGTCACCGGCACCTGGATCCCGCAAACCTTCGGCACGATGACCACCGGCGTCGTCTACCCCCAGATGACCGGCAAGAGCCTCACCAGGATCGACGCCCCCGACGAGCAATACGAGTAGCGCCGAAAAGCGCGTATGGGCTCAGGCTCGCCTTCCCGAGCACTTAACCACCGATCTCTCGGCCCGCGTTCAGTCGCTGTGGCCGTCGAGTCGGCCGCCCCGTTCGGGGGGCGGTCACAGGGAACAACCCCAGCTGCTCGTCGGCGGGCTCCTGCGTGGTCAGTTTCAGGCAGCGGCGGCAAGTGACCGGGCCCCGGTCCGGATGGGCCGCGCCTGGGCCCCAGCCGCTCACCTCGACCATGCACGCCGGGCCCGGCATCCGCTCGGTGCCCAGCCAGCGGGTCATCACGACGGCGTGCACGATGCCTGAGGAGCGCACCCGAAGGTTGGAGCCGTCGGCGTAGGCGGCCCGCGCCGCAGCGGCGATCGTGGCCAGCGCCTCATGCAGGCCTGGCGCGCTCTCCTTGGTCATCAGTCCTCTCTGCCGAGGGTGGCGGCCTGCCGTTAACAACTGCGGCCGCCACCCCCTGAACGCGCTTGATCACGGGTCTAGACCGTCTCGATGCCCGCCGTCTCGGCCCAGGAGCGGATCGAAGCCGTGTGTTCGCCCCACCGCTCTGGGGCGACCTGGCCGTCGGTGGTGATGTGCAGGACATCGGGATGGCCGAAGGAGCGCATGATGTCTCCGACCAGGTAAGCGGCGGTAGATACCAGCTGGGGGGTGTCGTCGGCGAGTTCGTCCAGCGGGGCGGCTCGTTCCGCTGTCGCTCCGGGCCGGACGAAGCGTCCCAGCCGCCTCATCTCCCCAGATCCCATCGTGCCGAGGTCCATACTCGCCGGGGCGGCGTCTCCCACTCTTACTCGAATCAGCGCGTTCCCTCCGGCGTAGGCGTAGTCACGCGCGTACCGGGCGAGGAACCGGACACCGGACAGCACAGCGAAAATGAGGGAGCGCTCACCGAGACGGCAGATCAGGTTGTCTTCTTGCCCGTTGCGGCGATTCTGCTGGTTGGCGTCGGTCAGGTGCATGGCGAACACGCCGGCGCCGTCGGTGTACAGCTGGGCGGTGCGGATCTCCACCTGGTCGTCGTCTCCGAGAGGGACGCCGGTGTCCAGTATCAGGCAGCGGGGACCGGGGGTGATCTGCTCCCAGGCGTTCAGGCCGTCCGACAGCAGCACCGGATCCTTGTCGCCGAACTCGTGCTTGAAGGCGGTGAAGGTGTCCCAGTTGACGACCATGTCGCCGGGCAGGTCCGGCACGAAGGACACCACCACCCAGCCTCCCGAGCGGATGGCGCACCGGTTGCGCGTGACCTTCTCGATGTCGTCGACGCGGCTCAGCTGATCGCGGGCAAGAGCGAACCGTGCCCGATACCTGGTGGCGAGTTCGGCCTCGGACATGTTGGTGGTCTTGTGGCCGATACGCCGTGGCCACCGATATCCCTCGTTGATCAGAACGCCGTGCGGTGCCTGGGGCTGCGGGGAACGGCGATGACGTAGCAGCCGATGCCCTCGTGGTCAGGGTCGGGGACCGGGATCACCTCGAACTCCGCGTACGGGTGGACGTGGTCGCCGATGAGGCTGAGCAGGCGGGTGTGCTCCTTGTCGGACAAGGAGACGCCGGGCAGGTCGGTGAGCTGCGCGTCTTTATCCTCGTCGGCACCGACGATGATGACCGCCTTGGGTGTTGGCCATTGCCACGACGTCGCCGCCAGTTGTCGGACAAGGAGACGCCGGGCAGGTCGGTGAGCTGCGCGTCTTTATCCTCGTCGGCACCGACGATGATGACCGCCTTGGGTGTTGGCCATTGCCACGACGTCGCCGCCAGGCTTGTGGCGGTCGCTCGGCTGAGTTCCGTATAGGAGCTTGTAATCCAGGTCGGCCGCTTCGCGGACCTTGGCGTCCTTGAGCTTGAGGAGATGCTTCCACGTGAGGGACTCGGCGGTGATCTGCGCGCCCAGCAGCTTCTCCAGCCGCTGAGATCGAAACGTACTCATGAGCGGGCACAGTACGCGCCGCGGGCGACAACCTCGCGTCCTTCGCCCTGGCTGATCACCTACCGACTCCCAAAGTGCCGGCTACCAGAGCAAATGAGCCGAACGCCCGCGCTCGGTCCCCTCCTCGCGGTGCTTGGCGCGACGCACCAGGCGGCACGGTATCGGCCCGCAGGCGTGGCCCTGGCCGGGGCCGCATGCGGCGGTCCTGACCACCGCTCACCGGCGCCAAGCCAAAGCGGCGTTTCTTGCGAAAGCGACTACGTCCCCTCATTACCGCCTCTTCTAGAGATAACGTTCTAGGGGAGCATTCGGGAGGAATCGCGGTGACATCTAGCGTTTACCACGCGGGGCTGAACCTCACGCTCAACTTAACCAAACCTGATCTTGGGCACCCTTCCCTGCCGGGCCTCTGGGCGGCTCTGCGGGCCGACAAAAGGCCCGTACTCGAACGGTAACTACAGTGCATGGAATGCATGCAGACCCGACCGAATTGTCCAGAATGGATGTTTCTTACTGAACGCGACGGAGTGCACTTCGCCAGCCATTACAACCGAAACATCAAAGATCATTCTTCACAGGGCGAAAGCGACCGGCACAAGGCGTTCAAGGAGCGCATCGCCGCTGCCGCTGAGCTGGGCGGACACGTGGTTGAGACGGAAGATCGGGCCGTACACGGCAAGCGCCGGACAGACGTCCTCGTCAAGGGCGCCGACCTGACCATCGGATGGGAGATTCAGCTCTCATATGCGACTCTCGCGTCCGTCCGGAAGCGCGCCTAGATCGCGCGCGGTGACGGTATCACGCCCTTGTGGGCGATCACCGATCCGACTGCCCCATTCATTGATCAAATGCCATGGGCCCGAACCGACGACATGCCTTGGCTGGCAATCCCCTGGAAGCGTGGAGACTTTTCTATGCGGCGATGAGCTGCTGACGCCTCTCCGTGCTGGCCGCTCTGGCGGCGGTGATCCGCTGTTCGTAGACGATCGGTGGTAGCCCGTCGGCGGCACTGTGGCGACGTTGGGTGTTGTAGAAATCAGCGATCCAGGTGGCGATCTTCAGGTGGGCCTCGGCCCGGGTGGCGAACCGGTAGCGGTAGACGAACTCGACCTTGAGCGTGGAGTTCAGCGATTCGGCCGCCGCGTTGTCCAGCGCGCAGCTGAGCTTCCCCCCGCAGGACGGACACCTCGTCTGAGTCGGCCTTGTGTCCGGAAGATCCGGGGCGCCTCATTGGCTCGGCCAACGGGATAAACAGCTCACCGAGGCGGGCCACCTGCTTGGGGACGATTCAGTCGTTGACCCAGGTGCCGCGCCGCTCACTGTCGATCGGTCACGTCCACGGACGTGGCGCCGATCATGGGAAGCAGTACACCTCGGCCGAGTTCGCCAGGGTCTGCGCCGAGCTCGTGTGCGTCAGTCCAGGGGAGCCGTCGGGTCCAGCGTCGACAACGCCGCGGCAGAGACGTTCGACACCATGTTGAAACGCGAGACGCTGCAGGGCGCCACGTACTGGTCCTCGGCGCGCGAGGCCCGCCTGGCCGTCTTCAAGTGGATCACTCACTACAACATC
This sequence comes from Streptosporangium sp. H16, assembly GCF_051918855.1. Lineage (NCBI taxonomy): Bacteria > Bacillati > Actinomycetota > Actinomycetes > Streptosporangiales > Streptosporangiaceae > Streptosporangium > Streptosporangium sp. H16. Next base: position 14,996 of record NZ_JBPXMD010000057.1, on the reverse strand, counting down.
CGCAGGAGACACTCCACCCTGGGTTATCTGAACCCGATCGACTACGAGCAACAAACCGTCGATAGGGTGCTGCTCGCCGTATGACAACCGGTGTCCACACCTTGGGGCGAGCCCCCGGCTTCTCAATATGGTGGCGCTCGCCGACGTACGCGGCTATGGGAGATCCGCTGTGCTTCGCCCAGGGGCGTAATCTTGAAGGGCACAACGCTTTACGAGTTACTACTGCTGGGAATTCTTGCGTTAGCAGGGCAGTCCACATGGTTGTCCGTCGCACGGCTCTTCACGTAAGTGCAACGCGAATCGAACGAGACCTCAGAGCCGTCACCCATTGAACATGACCAGGCTGAAGGGCTGGGCTGCCCGATGGCCGACAGCACCGCCTTCCTATCGCTGGCCGGCAACACCGCCTTCCTGTCGCAAGAAGAGATGCCGCCGTAACGTACCGCTCCCGTCTTAGAGTTCTCGGAGGCACTCATAGTAGCGGGCGATGAGGTTTTAGTAGCAGGCGGTGAGGTTTTCGGACTCGCAACAACGGGCAGTTGCGGATCAGTCGCATCCTGGAGAAGATCGTTCTGGTACGCGAGGAAAGAAATCAGCAACCCTGGTGCCGCTAGGACTAGCGCAAGTATCGCAGACACCTCTGCCAACAGTGTTAACAGGGACTTCTGATTTTTCTCGTTCAACTCCGCCCCACCCCTGGTCGCTGACCACTATTGAGAGGCTACTCCCGAACCGGCCTCAAAATGCTTTACCTGGCCGCCGTCGTGATGATCGCGTGGATCCTCCTTGGAGGGATCGCGACGTCGGGAACCATCGTGACCCTTCCGTCTCGTGGCCCGGCCGGTATCCGCCCTCATGTGGAGTCACGGCCACGGTGTTCCCTCTTTGTGGTCTCTGCATAAGTATGACTAATCGACCGGCCATCCGCCGGGGCACGTTTTCACAGCAGAGCCTTGTACGGCCGCGGAACGACGGGCGACCGCTTCGGTCACCTGGCGATGAAATTTACAACGCGGTGCGTCTGGGGCGAGATAGCAACGCACCAGTAAGACGGCGGTGGATTCCTACGCACCGGATGAATACGACTCAAGCGTCCCTTGGCGGGTCTCGATACATCGCATTTGCTCCACAGCATCATCATCCGGCCTGAGAAATGACGGAGAAGGTGACCGGCGTGCGCCCAAGAGGTGAACGCCGACAGCATCCATGTCCCGGACGCACGGCGGACGTCCACGTGGATCATCCGTGTGCCCCCGACTCCCCGTCGGCCGGCTTCGTCCGGTCACCGGGGCGCGTCCCGGACGGTCCGGACGGTCCGGGCGGTGCCGCGGGATTCCCGTCATCGATCAGGAGAAACGGAATGGCGAGCAGTGGATCGGGTTGGCGAGAGGTCGTCAGAATCGTCACCTGCCTGGTGACGGCGGTGCTGTGTGCCTCCGTGGCGGTCACGTCGTCCGCACCGCCGGTCGCCGCGGCGTCCCCGTCGGATCGCTACACGTTCAGGAACGTGAAGATCGGCGGCACCGGTTTCGTGACGGGCATCGTCTTCAGCCAGGCGCGGAAAGGCCTGGCCTACACGCGCACGGACGTCGGCGGCATGTACCGCTGGAACGGCACCACCGAGTCGTGGACTCCTCTGCTGGACTGGGTGGGCTGGGACACCTGGGGGTACATGGGCGTGGCGAGCATCGCCGCGAGCCCTTCCAACGCGAACAAGGTGTGGGCCGCCGTCGGCATGTACACCAACGGCGTGGACCCCAACAACGGCGCCATCCTGCGCTCGCACGACAAGGGTGGCACCTGGAAGACCACGGTCCTGCCGTTCCACCTGGGCGGCAACATGTCGGGCCGCACCATGGGCGAGCGACTGGCGGTGGACCCGAACAACGACAACGTCCTGTACCTGGCCGCGCCCAGTGGGAACGGCCTGTGGCGCAGCACCGACGGCGGGGTGAGATGGGCGCGGGTGAACGGCTTCCCCAACTCCGGTGACGACCCGCAGACGCCCGGCGGCGCGGAGGACGCGGGCCTCGTCTGGGTGACGTTCGACAAGACCACCGGCCGCGCGGGCACCAGGACCAAAACCATCTACGTGGGCGTCGCGGACAAGGACGATCCGGTGTACCGCAGCACCGACGGCGGCGCGACCTGGGCTCCGCTGGCCGGCGCGCCGACCGGTCACCTGCCGCACAAGGGAGTGGTGGACCCGGTCAACCACCTGCTGTACATCGCCACCAGCGACACCACCGGCCCGTTCAGCGGCGGCAAGGGCGACGTGTGGAAGTACCACACCGTCACCGGCGCGTGGACGCGGATCAGCCCTGTCCCCTCCACCAGCGACGACAACTACTTCGGCTACTCCGGCCTGACCGTCGACCGCCGGAATCCCGGCACGATCATGGTCGGTACCCAGGTGTCCTGGTGGCCGGACGGCATCATCTGGCGCAGCACAGACTCCGGGACCACCTGGAGCCGCATCTGGGACTGGGACGCCTGGCCCAACCGCAAACTGAGGTACGACTTCGACGTCTCCGACACACCGTGGGCCACCATGGGCGAGCAGTCCAACCCGCCGATCCTGGTGCCCAAGATCGGCCAGGCGATCTCGTCGATGGAGATCGACCCGTTCGACTCCGACCACATGCTGTTCAACGGTGGTCCGGGCATCGCCGGCACGAAGAACCTGACCGCCTGGGACACCGCTGGCACCGTCGCCATCACTCCCGAGGTCGAGGGCCTGGAGGAGGGCGCGGTCCAGGGCCTGATCAAGCCTCCGGGTGGCGCGCTGCTCAGCGCCATGGGCGACGTGAGCGGCTTCCGCCACGACGACCTGAACGCGGCACCAAAGACGATCTTCACCTCGCCCGTCTTCACCACCACCAGGAGCATCGACTTCGCGGAGCGCAACCCGAAGGTCATCGTGCGGGCCGGTGACTTCAACGACGCCGACCGGCCCGGCGACAGCCACGCGGCGTTCTCCACCGACGGCGGCGCCACCTGGTTCCAGGGCACCGAGCCCGGCGGCGTGAACGTCGGCGGCAGCATCGCCGCCGCGGCCGACGGCGGCCGGTTCGTCTGGGCTCCGGGCGACTCGGGCCAGCAGGTGGTCCACTCGGTCGGCTACGGCACGTCCTGGACCCCCTCCACCGGAGTGCCCGCCAACGCGATCATCACGTCGGACCGGGTCAATCCCATGAAGTTCTACGCGTTCTCGAACGGCACCTTCCACGTCAGCACCGATGGCGGGGCCAGCTTCACCGCCACCGCCGCCACCGGCCTGCCGGCCTCCAACTGGAACCTGCGCGTCAAGGCGGTACCCGGGCGCGAGGGCGACGTCTGGGTGGCCGGCGGCGCCACCTGGACCACCTACGGGCTGTGGCACTCGACCGACTCCGGGGCCACGTTCACCAGGGTGTCCGGTGTGGAGCAGGCCGACAACATCGGCTTCGGCAAGGCGGCACCCGGCCGGGCCTATCCGGCGCTGTACACCGGCGCGCTGATCGGCGGGCAGCGTGGCCTCTTCCGCTCCGACGACGCCGGCGCGAGCTGGGTACGCGTCAACGACGACCGGCACCAGTTCGGCGGCACTCCCGAAGCGCTCACCGGCGACCCGGCCGTCTACGGCCGGGTGTACTTCAGCGGCTACGGCCGCGGCGTCCTGTATGGCGACCGATCCGTCAGACCCCCTCGGTGAGCGTGGCCGCAGGGACGCGCCGGCGCGTCCCTGCGCGTGAGCCGCGGTGGCTCTATATCCGGTTCCGGGTGAACGTTGCGGGGCTTACCGCTTCCTGCGCCGTGGAGGGTTGAGTTTCGACCAACAATGCTGGACTTTCGTCGTTCCACGACGAAAGTCCAATGAAGTCGGCCGTAACATCTGGACAGTCTGCACGTAACATTTTAAGATCGCAGCAGAATGACCGAATGAGCCGCAAAGATGGCGAAAGTTCAGGAGGTGCAGCGATTTGCGATTGCAGCACCGCACTCTTCGTCCCCCGCGTGGCGGGAGGTCGCTGCCCGAGGCCGGGATCGGTGGCCGACTCGAATCGCCGCGCCCGCGCGCGGCCGTCGGGCCGGAGCCGGAGCGGCCGGGAGCGAACCACCTCACCCGCAGGGCTCGGCACCGTACGGCGACGGCGGCCGAGGCAGGCTCGCGGGCCCTACCGATCGCCGGGTTTCCACGGCCCCGGCTCACCCCGTACTCGTACCACCGCACCTGATCACGCGGTTCCACCGACCGCGGCCCCGCACCGCGGCCGGTGATCGGCCGGCCCCCACACCCCCCCACACCCCCCTCGAATGCCTGGAGGTCGCCATGCGACTGCCGATCCGCCCCACCGCGACCTGCTGACGGCCGGCGCGGCGCCAGGTGGCGCCGCGCCGCCGGCACAAGGGAGACAGCCGGGTCGGCGAGGGCGAACGCCGACCGCTCCGCCGACCCGGTCCCGCTCGCCACCCGCCGGTGGAGGCCGGTACGCGCCGACAGCACCGGCGCTCACCGTTTTCACCGGTCACCTGCTTCCCCGGCCGGCGAGCGGGACGATCCCCGCGTCCCATCGTCATGGCCAACCGCGACGGCCGGCGACGGCCGCCTTCGTGATGCCCTCCAACGTGTCCGCCCGCGGCCGCTTGACGGTTCGCCACGGCTCCCGCAGCGCTCAAAGCCTCAAAGGCGAGGCGACTCACAACCTCTGACAAAGACCTGTTGACTGTTTTACCCATAGCAGTCACAGTTTGTCCGAACGACGTCGCCGAGGGATTTCCCCCGCCTCTCCGCGTCGTTGGCGTGATCGGCGCACGCCTGTATGGACTCGTACTACAGGAAGCGAGCACCACCGATCATGTTAAGGAAACTCGTCGCATGCGTCGCCGCACTGGCGACCGCCCTCAGCCTGGGTCCTCCACCGGCACAGGCCGCACCGAGCACCGCCTCGAAGGCAGCGGCGCCCGCGGCACTCGCGGCGCCCGGCTACACCCAGGTGACGTTGGCCAAGGGCGCGGCGGAGACCGGCGAGCCGATGGGCCTCACCGTCCTGCCCAACCGGGGCGTGCTGCACACGTCGCGCGACGGCACGATCCGCTACACCGACGTGCTGGGCAACACCAAGGTGGCGCTCACCATCCCCGTGTACACGCACGACGAGGAGGGCCTGCAGAGCATCAAGGCCGACCCGAACTTCGCGTCGAACCGGTGGGTGTACGTCTACTATGCGCCGCCGCTGTCCACTCCGGGCGGTGACGCGCCGGCCTTCGGGACGGCGGCCCAGTTCGCCCCGTTCAACGGGGTGAACCGGCTGGCCCGGTACACGGTCAACGCGGACCACACCCTCAACGCGGCCTCCGCGGTCACCATCCTCGACGTCCCCACCAGCCGCGGCATGTGCTGCCACGTCGGCGGCGACATCGACTTCGACGCGGCCGGCAACCTCTACCTCTCCACCGGTGACGACACGAACCCGTTCGACTCCAGCGGCTACACGCCGATCGACGAGCGGACCGACCGCAACCCGGCCTACGACGCGCAGCGCACCTCCGGCAACAGCAACGACCTGCGCGGCAAGGTGCTGCGGATCAAGCCGAGCTCGGGCGGCGGCTACACCGTCCCGGCGGGCAACATGTTCGCGCCCGGCACCGCGAACACCCGGCCCGAGATCTACGCGATGGGGTTCCGCAACCCGTTCCGGATGAACGTGGACAAGGCCACCGGCATCGTCTACCTGGGTGACTACGGGCCGGACGCGGGCAGCGCCAGCGCCACCCGGGGCCCGGCGGCGTCGGTCTCGTTCGAGCGCATCACCCAGCCCGGCTTCTACGGCTGGCCGTACTGCTCGCAGTTCAACGTGCCGTACATCGACTTCACGTTCCCGTCCGGCCCCTCGGGCGCCGCGTTCAACTGCGCCGGCGGGCCGGTGAACAACTCGCGCAACAACACCGGCATCACCCAGCTCCCGGCCTCGCGCGCGGCCTGGCTGCCGTACGGGGTCGGCCAGGACCGGTCGGAGCTGTGCTGCGGAAGCTGGTCGCCGATGAACGCCCCGGTCTACAACTACGACGCCGAGCTCGTCTCGGACGTGAAGTTCCCGGCGTCGATGAACGGCAAGGTGTTCATCGGCGAGTTCGGCCGGCGGTGGATCAAGACGGTCACCCTGAACGCCAGTGGCGGGGTCGGCTCGATCGAGCCCTTCCCCACCTGGACCGGCACCCAGGTGATGGACATGGAGTTCGGGCCGGACGGCGCGCTGTACGTGCTCGACTACGGCACCGGATGGTTCGGCGGCGACGCCAACTCGGCCGTTTACAGGATCGAGTACAACTCGGGCACCGGCCAGGCCCCGATCGCGGCGATCAACGCCAACCCGAAGGCCGGCAACGCGCCGCTCGCCGTGCAGTTCAGCTCGGCGGGGAGCACCGACCCGGACGGCGACCCGATCACGTACGCGTGGGACTTCACGACGAACGGCAGCACCGACTCGACCGCGGCGAACCCGTCGTTCACCTACACGGCCAACGGCACGTACACGGCGACGTTGACGGTGAGCGACAACACCGGTCGCAGCGCCACGGCGAGCACCACGATCAGCGTCGGGCAACCGACGGTCGCCCTCAACCTGCCGCTCAACGGGCGGGTGTTCAGCTTCGGCGACGCGGTCCCGTTCCAGATCAGCGTCACCGATCCGAACTCCCCGACCGTCGACTGCAGCCGAGTGAAGATCAACTACATCCTCGGCCACGACAGCCACGGCCACCAGATGACCAGCGCGACCGGCTGCTCGGGCACCATCCAGACCCCCGTGGACGGTGAGCACGACGCCAACGCGAACATCTTCGGCGTCTTCGACGCGGAGTACACCCCGGTCGGCTCGACCACGGCCGTCCACGCGCCGCAGGCCGTCCTGCAGCCGCGGACCCGCCAGGCCGAGCACTACGGCGCCCAGCAGGGCGTCCAGATCGTGGCCAAGCCGTCGGCCAACGGCGGCAACGCGGTCGGGCACATCGAGAACGGGGACTGGATCTCGTTCACGCCGTACAACCTGACCGGGGTCACGTCGTTCACGGCCCGGGTCGCGTCGGCCGGCGCCGGCGGCACGCTCACCCTGCGGGCCGGTTCGGCGACCGGGACGGTGGTCGGGACGGCCACGGTCGCGCCGACCGGCGGCTGGGAGACGTGGGTCAACGTCACCGGCACCGTGACGCCGCCGTCAGGGACGACGAACCTGTTCCTGGTCTTCACCGGTGGCACGGGCTCGCTGTTCGACGTCGACTCCTTCACGTTCACCAGCGGCACCCCGCCGACGTCGACGAACCTCGCGCTGAACAAGCCGGCGACGGCCTCCAGCGTGGAGGCGGCCACCTACCCGGCCTCGGCCGCGGTGGACGCGTCGGCGACGACCCGGTGGTCCAGCGCGTTCTCCGACCCGCAGTGGATCCAGGTCGACCTGGGCGCCACGTACACGATCAACCGGGTGCGCCTGGTGTGGGAGGCGGCCTACGCGTCGGCGTACCAGATCCAGACCTCGCCCAACGGCACGACCTGGACCAACGCCCGGTCGGTGACCGGGGGCAACGGCGGTGAGGACAACAACACCGGCCTGAGCGCCTCCACCCGGTACGTGCGCATCTACGGCACCACCCGGGGCTCGGTGTACGGGTACTCCCTGTTCAGCTTCGAGGTCTACGGAAGCTGAACACCACGGCGGGCCTGATCCGCCCTGCCGGGTAACGCCGCCGCGGGGCGTCCGAACGTCGGACGCCCCGCGGTGTCGCCTGTTCCCGGATTTCGCGGGATCCCCGGCATTGTCCCCGGATTTCGCGGGATCCCCGGCAGCGGACCGCCCTCGACGGCGCGGCGGTGGTGGGCCGCCGCGCCGTGGAGGTGGTGTTCCGGGCGTGCCGAGGTCAGCCCGCGCTGCAGGAGACCGTCGGCCAGGTCGAGTTGCCGTTGCGCTGGATCGTCACGCCCCAGTTGTTGCCGTTGCCGTTGGGCCTGGCGGTCAGCACCTGGGCGCTGGGGTAGCTGGCGCTGATGTTCCAGGTGGAGAGGACCTTGGCGGGGGACGGGACGTTCATCGTCACGGTCCAGTTGCTCGAACCGCTCACCGCGACGTTGAGGTTGTAGCGGTCACTCCACTGCTCGCCCGCGGAGAGCGACGCGGTGCAGCCGCCACCGCCGCCACCGCCACCGCCACCGCCGCCGCCGCCGGAGGAGCCGCCCACCGTGATGTTGGAGTTTCCGCTGCTCTGGTAGCCCTCCGTCGCGAGGATCATGTAGTCGTGGCTGCCCAGGCTCATCCCGTTACGGGCCCACGCGTCGAAGTGGTTGCCGGAGGTTATGGTCCCGCCGGTCTTCTTCGACTGCCGGACGCTCCAGTACTGGTTGAAGGTCCTGGTGCCCTCGATGGAGGGGGCGTTGTATCGCGTCGTCTGGTAGATGTCGTACGTGCCGCCGTCGCTGGTGACCGTGCCCTTGTACGTCCCCGTGGGCCGGTAGGTGCCCCAGTTGTCGACGATGTAATACTCCACGAGCGGATTTCTCGTCCACCCGTACAGGGTGAGATAGGCGTTGCCGGACGGGTTGAAGCTGCCCGAGTAGTTCACGCTTCTGCGTCCGCCGGTGCTCCAGCCCTTACCGGCGACGAAATTCCCGGTGTTCCTCCATGAGGTGCTGTAATTGCCGCCGGATCCCAGTTCCATCGAGACCGTTCCCTGACTGTCGGTCCAGAAGGAATAGAAGTAGCCGTTGTTGGTGCCGGTCTGGTTGGTGGTGATGGCCGCGTAGGCAGGGCCGGGCAGCACCGCCACGGCCATGGCCAGCGCCACGGCGCAGACACGGCCGACAAGCGATCTGGTACGGCCATGCCCGCGGCTTTTCTGGGGGGCTGGGGCATCGTTCATATGCGTGCTTCCTCCTCGTGAGGGCTGGGGCAGGCAGCGTGATACGACCCGGCGGGGCCTTGCGGTGGCCAGGGTGACGTCCACCGCGTGGTGGAGTCGTACAACGCGGCAGGGCTGGGCCGGTCGTGCGGTCGACGACCGGAGGACCAGGCCGCGCGGCGGGTGACCCGGATCGGCAGCGGTTAGGGCCTGTCGATGGTGAGAGTGTGGATTTGACTCGGCAGACTGTCAACAACTTTCAGAAATGTATCGGAAACATGATCTTGAAAAGAATTCCCCGAGAGGGCATTTCGCCTGGTTAACGACCCCATTCGGCCAACCCGGGTCGCGACAGGTCAATGAAAGCTTCTTTTTCATGATCAAATTTCGACTGAGATGGCCGAAAGCTTTCGAAGCTTTCTTGACAGGTTTCGTGACGATACACAAAATGACTCACCAGGCAGGCCTGCTCGCCTCACCCGGGTGACCGGCGGGGGAATCGCGGCTCAACGATCCTGTGTGTCCGGTACGCGTTACGCCGCAGCCGTACGTGCGTCCGTCCTTACCGATCGATGTTCCAGTGGAGGAACAGAGTGATCGACAACGCAACCATCACCGGCGGAAGCCGGGTACGCCGCTCACGCATCCGGAGTTCACTCGTGATGGGTCTTCTCACCGTCCTAGGCGCGGCGTTCGCCGTGGCCTCCTCACCCGCGGCCCAGGCCGCCGACTGCGGCGCCGGATACGTCGGGCTCACCTACGACGACGGCCCCAACCCCGGCAACACCGCCAACCTGCTGAACGCGCTACGGCAGAACGGCCTGCGCGCCACCATGTTCAACACCGGGCAGAACGCCCAGAACAACCAGGCCCTGGTTCGTGCCCAGCGAGACGCCGGCATGTGGATCGGCAACCACAGCTACACCCACCCCCACCTGACCACCATGAGCGGCTCCCAGATCCAGTCGGAGCTCCAGCGGACCCAGCAGGCCGTCCAGCAGGCCACGGGGACAGCGCCCAGGCTCTTCCGGCCTCCGTACGGGGAGACCAACGCCACCGTGAGGTCGGCCGCCCAGCAGCTCGGCCTCACCGAGATCATCTGGGACGTCGACTCCCAGGACTGGAACGGCGCCAGTACCGCCCAGATCGTGCAGGCCGCCGGACGGCTGCAGAACGGCCAGATCATCCTGATGCACGACCAGTACGCGACGACGCTCAACGCGATCCCGCAGATCGCCGCGAACCTGAGAAGCCGCAACCTGTGCGCCGGCATGATCTCGCCCTCCACCGGCAGAGCCGTGGCACCCGACGGCGGCACCCCGACCGACCCGCCGACGAACCCGCCGGGTGGCGGAAACTGCACGGCCACCGTCACCGCCGGCCAGCAGTGGAGCGACCGGTTCAACCTGTCGGTCAACGTCTCGGGGAGCAACGGCTGGATCGTCACGGTGACCCTGCGCGGCGCCCAGCGAGTGAGCGCCACCTGGAACGGCAGCCCGAGCTGGGACGGCAGCGGCAAGGTCATGACGGTGCGCCCCAACGGCAGCGGCAACACCTTCGGCTTCACCGTCATGCACGGCGGCGACCGGACCTGGCCGACGGTCTCCTGCCGGGTGGGCTGACGCTCCCGGCAGGGCGGGGCCGGCATCAGGTGCTCTCCGCCTGACCACCCTGAGCCCCAGGGAGAGCCTTCGCGCGAAACAGGGTGCCCGCTGTCGGCGAGCTCGGCGACGTACCGCCCCACCGGGCGAGGGCGCCGCCGCTCCCCCTTGCTCGGGGGAGCGGCGGCGCGCCGTCGTCGGGTCAGGAGACCCCACATGTCAGTACCGGTGTGGCAGCGGCTCCGTTGGCGGTGAATCCGAACGTGGTGGTGGCGTTGGCGGCGAGGCTGCCGTTCCAGGTCTCGTTCCGGACGGTGACGGCCGCTCCCGAGCCGGACCGTACGCCTCCCCACAGCTGCGTGATGGACTGTGAGCCGGGCCAGGTCCAGCTCACCGTCCAGCCGTTGATGGCGCTGGAGCCGGCACGCACGGTGACGTTGGACTGGAAGCCATTGCCCCAGTCGTTCACCGTCTGGATCGTTACCGTGCACCCGCCGGGGACGGGGGTGGGAGTGGGGGTGGGAGTCGGGGTCGGAGTGGGGGTGGGGGTCGGGGTCGGGGTCGGAGTGGGAGTCGGGGTCGGGGTCGGAGTGGGAGTCGGCGTGGGAGTCGGCGTCGGCCCGCCGATCACGACGGTCGTGAGGGAGCGTGGCCTGAGGGTGACGGCGCCGCCCGTGACCGTGGCGCGCGTGAGCGAGTTGGAGTTGTCGGTGACGTAGGCGGTGGTGCCGCTCTGCAGGCCGTCCCAGGTGACGGCCGAGTTGCCGGTGTTCAGCACCCCGACGACCTTCGATCCGTCGGAGTTGAGGAACGCCGACACCTTCAGCGACGAGTTGCTCGTCGACGTGCCGAGCCGGACCGCGCCCGGCCGGATGAACCGGCTGTAGGCCGCCATCGCCCACAGCCGCTTGGACACGCGATATGTCCGCGCTGCCTGGTCGATCTGGATCAGCGCCCGGGTGGCTCCCGAAGAGCCCCCCAGCCAGTAGAGGTAGCCGCTGACGTTGCCGACGGTGAGAGCCTGATGGATGTTCTGGGCGATGGTGAAGCCGTCCTGGCCGCTCCCGTCGTCCCAGTTCTCGTTCCAGGTGCTCCCGTCGGGGCCCCATTCCGACATCCAGGTGCGCTTGCTCCCGGGTTGCGGGCTCGTTATCTGGCTGGCGTAGGTATGACCTGTGTAGGTGGACACCCAGCGGCGGGCCTCAGGGTCCGCCTCGATGGCGTTGGTGTACGGCTTGGCCTGGTCCCAGCCGAAGGAGTCGCAACATGCGATCTTGACGTCGGTCGCGATCGGGCCGAGGACCTTGACGAAGGCGGCGGCCTGGGCCGGAGTGAAGCGCATGGACTCGTAGGTCGCCGTGTAGTCGGGTTCGTTGGTGAACCCCAAGTCCGTGATCTTGATACCTTCCTGCGCGTAGAACTTCGTGTACTGCATCAGGTACCGGGCGTAGGCCGCGCGCCACTCGGGCTTGAGGGTGCCGCCGTTGTTCTCGCTCCCGTTGTCCTTCATGTAGCCGGGGGCGCTCCAGGCATTGGCGTAGAAACGCTCCAGGCCGTACGACTGCGCGACCTTGGCCACCCACACCTGGGCGCCGTCGTCGCCGTCCCACACGTATCTCGGCGTCGCGTCGGGTCCACCCGGGTTCTGCGGCTGGATGGAGACCATCTTGTCGTACGGGCTGCCGGCCGGCGAGGCGCCGATGCCCAGGCGCAGGATGCTGAGCCCCGCGCCGGTGTCGCGGTCGAACCACAGGCGGAAGACGTCGTTCTGCTGCGCCGTCGACAGGCTGCGCAGCAGTTCACCCCGGCGGAAAGCCGTGGAGACGCCGAAGCCGTCCATCTCCTGATAACGCACGCTGTCTGAAACGGTGATGACAGGCGCGGCTGCGGCCTGCCCTGCCGCGGCCTGCCCGGCCACGGCCACCAGTGACGTGCCGAGAAGAGCGATTGCCATGACGATCCGTACCACGGACCCTCCCGAGATCGTGCCATCCGGATGCTGCTAGCAGGTGAAGCTGGTCTGACTGAGGCGGCTCAATGGTTTCTGTGGCTGTTCATCCCGCTGTGTACCTGGCTCGCCGACGAGAGTTTCCTTCTCGGCCGCCACCGCCCCGAGCGTGATCGCCGCGACGGCCGCCGTCGGCCCGAGAAGGGCGATCACGGAGTGTTTGCGCTAACAATTGAGAAGGCGGTGCGTTCCGCTCGGCACCCAAGTGTGGGAAAAGGTCCGGAAAGGTGTCAAGGACACGCCTAAAAGTTTCGGGCGTCTCGTTTCCGCGCGGACGCGGCGAACTGCGAACATCGCATCCTCACCATGTGAGATATCAGCCTCTCCACCAGCGAAAACCCGCCTTGCCAGGTCGAGGTTGTCCAGCGGGACCGCCTGGCCGGCGGAAGGTCGGCGGTTCTGAACGTTTCATTTCCCGCGATTCCCTGACGCCGGACCGTTGAGGTACGGCCAGGCCTGCGAGGCACCGGCGAGCCGGGTCTGACGACAGAGGCGCGCTCGCGATGAAGTTGTGGAGCACGCCTGGTCACGATGCCACCGGCCATCCAGAACCGGGCGATTGTGATGCCGTCGGCGCCCTCGCGACCGGGCATCCGCCCGCCCGCTGAGTGATTTTTGAAATATTTCGAGGTTCCAACATTGGCCTTTCCTCTTGTGGAAAGGTTTAATACGATTATTTTCGCTGCTATACCGAAAGTTTCGGGGATCGATTCCGAGGAGTCCCATGAAGCGTTTACTGACCGTCGGTACCACCGCGCTCATGCTGGCCGGCACGTTGAACGCCGTTCCCGTTCTGGCGGAAGAGCGGCCACCCAAGGTCGCCGAGCAAAGCCTGCGCGCGCTCGCCACCCGTCACGGTCTCGCCATCGGCACCGCGATCGACGTGGACGTACTGAACGACGCGGCCGATCCGCAGTATCGCGCGCTCGCCGCCTCGCAGTTCTCCTCCGTCACCGCCGAGAACGCCATGAAGTGGGAATCGCTCGAACCCACCCGGGGCGTGTACAACTGGGGCCCGGCCGACGAGCTGATCGACTTCGCCCGCAAGAACAAGCAGCAGGTCCGCGGGCACGTGCTGGTCTGGCAGAACCAGTTGCCTGCCTGGCTCACCCAGGGCGTCGAGGACGGGACGATCAGCAAGGCGCAGCTCCGTGAGATCCTGCGCGATCACATCACCACCGTCGTCAAGCACTTCAAGGGCAAGATCTCGCACTGGGACGTCGTCAACGAGGCGGCCAGCGACCCGTGGGACACCCCGTCGTCGATCCACCTGAAGGGCTTCTGGGCGCAGCACCTCGGCCCCGGCTACATCGCCGACGCCTTCCGCTGGGCCCGCGCCGCCGACCCGAACGCCCTGCTGTTCTACAACGACTACAACATCGAGGCGTTCGGCGACCGCGGACCCTCCGACAAGACCTGGTACGTCTACAACATGGTCAGGCAGCTGCGCGCGAGCGGTGTCCCCATCGACGGCGTGGGCAGCCAGGGGCACCTCGGCACCCAGTACGGCAACTTCGACGCCTTCCAGGCGCTCGAGGTGCTCGACGCCTTCTCCGACCTCGGGCTCGCCACGGCGTTCACCGAGGTGGACGTGCGCAGCCAGATGACCGACGGCGTGCGGGCGGGCGACTCCAACGAGATCAACCCCCGCCTCCAGGCATCGGCGGCGAACTACAGCGTGCTCCTGCAGGCGTGCCTGGCCAACCGGCACTGCCTGTCCTACACCGTCTGGGGGTTCACCGACCGGCACTCCTGGGTGCCCGGCTGGTTCTCCGACCCCCCGGAGGGGATGGCCACCCTGTACGACGAGTCCTACCGGCCCAAGCGCGCCTACAACGCCGTCAAGGCGGACCTGGCCTTCTCCGGGCCGCCCCACGTCCTGCCGAGGATTCCGCAGAAGCCCCGGCGATGAGCGGCGGCGGGGCGTCCGCCGACTCGGACGCCCCGCCGCTCCCATAAAGACCACTAAAGACCGCTCCGCTCCCCGAAAGACCACTCCGGCGGAGCGGAAAAAGCGGCTCACCCCCACGGGTGTGGGGGTGAGCCGCAGGACATGAAGCGACGCACGGGCCGGGCGGCGGAAACGCCGCCCGGCCCGGATCGGATCAGGGACTGGTGCAGGTGGCCGTGGGGGTGGCCGCGGTGCCGTTGGCGGTGAAGCCGAAGGTGGTCGACTGACCCGCCGCGACGGAGCCGTTGTACGCGGCGTTGCGGACGCTCACGCTGGAGCCGGACACGGTGTGCTGGCCGCTCCACAGGCTGCTGATGGTCTGCCCGCCGGGCCAGGTCCACCTCACCGTCCACCCGTTGACCGGCGCGCTGCCCGCGCTGACCGTCACCGTCGACTGGAACCCGCCCGGCCAGCTGTTGACCGTCGTGACCGTCGCCGCGCACGCCCCGGGACCCGGGGTCGGGGTGATGGTCGGTGTGGGGGTCGGGGTCGGGGTCACCGTTGGCGTGGGAGTCGGGGTGGGCGTGGGGTTGGGGTCGGCGGCGTTGAGGGCGTTCAGGACCGAGGT
>NZ_JBPXMD010000056.1:0-31483 GCF_051918855.1 Streptosporangium sp. H16 | reverse complement strand
CAGGCCCTGCGCGATCCCGGTGTCGATCACGTCCTTGAGGAACGGCGGGTAGCCGAGCAGCACGACCTGGTCGAAGTACGGGGCCAGTTCCGGGATCACCCGTCGGGTTTTCTCCGCCCGGTCACGCCTTCTGGACACCCGACACGCTCACCGCCATGGCGCTTCGGTATCCGGGCCTCGATCTGGCGCCCTGGCGCGAGGCGATCTCTTCCCTACCGGAGTCCGGCACCGCGGGCGCCGGCTTGACGTAGGTGCCGTCGCGGCGGGCCGGCAGCTCCTCCGGGAGGGCGTCCCATCTGGCGCCGACGGACTCCACGTCGTAGGTGGCGGCGGTCGCCGGAGCGCCCCAGGCCGGCCGGTGGCGCAGCTCCTCGTCCTCGATGACGCGGATGAGGGCGGCGGCGAGGCCGGCGTTGGCGCACGGCTTGATCGGCAGCCCGTCGACCTCGCCGGTGATCATCCCCTTGGGGCCGTGCGGGCTGTCGAAGCTGACGGTCGCCGGTCCCCTGGCCATCGCCTCCGGGATCGTCGTCATGGGGAAGCCCTCGCGGCGGGGGCCGTGCCCGGACCCCAACTCGACCTCAGCTCGATCCCAGCCCGGTCGTCCGAGAGTGGGGACGTCGAAAGGGAGAGATCATGACGATCGGGAACGACCTGCGGCGCGCGGTCAGGGGGCCGGTGCTGGCGGCGGGCGACGAGGGGTTCGAGCGGGCCGGGCGGGCGTGGAACCTGGCGGTCGACCAGCCGGTGCTGGCGGTGGTCGAGGCGGAGGACGCCGACGACGTGGCCGCGCTGGTCACCTGGGCCCGCCTGGCCGGGCTGAGCGTGGCCGCCCAGCCCCTGGGACACGGTGCGAGCGGCGATGTGGAAGGGGTGATCCTGCTGCGTACCGGGCGGCTGGGCGGGGTGGAGATACGGCCGGAACGGCGCACCGCGCGGGTCGGCGCGGGGGTGAGGTGGAACGAGGTGCTCGCCGCCGCCGGACCGCACGGCCTGACGGGGCTGGCCGGCAGTTCCCCGGGACCCAGCGTGGTGGGCTACACCCTGGGCGGGGGCCTGAGCTGGTTCGGCCGCCGCCACGGCTTCGCCGCCGACAGCGTGCGCGCCTTCGACGTGGTCGGCGCCGACGGCGCGCGGGCCACGGTCGACGCCGCGTCCGACGCCGAGCTGTTCTGGGCGCTGCGCGGCGGAGGCGGCGACTTCGCCCTGGTGACCGCCGTCGAGTTCGACCTGCACCCGGCGCCGCGCCTGTACGGGGGGCGCGTCCTGTGGCCCGCCGACAGAGCCCCGCGCGTGCTGCGGGCGTTCCGGGAGATCACCGCCGACGCCCCCGGGGAACTGAGCGTCTGGTTCGACCTGCTGCACTTCCCCGGAGCGGCGCCCATGGTCGCCGTGGACGTGACGTTCCTGGGCGAGACGGGGGAGGCCCAGGACCTGCTGCGCCGCCTGGACAAGATCGACGGAGTGATCTCCGACAGCCGGGGCCCGCTGCCGGTGGCCGAACTGGGCTCCATCTGCGCCGAGCCCCTCGCCCCCGGGGCCGGGCGGAATCGGGGGGAGCTGCTGACCGATCTGGACGACGCGGTCGCGGCGACGTTGCTGGCCGCGCCGATCGAACCGCTGCTGAGCGTGCAGATCCGCCATCTCGGCGGCGCCCTGTCCCGCCCGGCCGAGGACGGCGGCGCCTGCGGGCACCTGGCCGAGCCGTACCTGCTGGCCATGTTCGGCCTCACGCCCTCGCCCGAGGCCGCCGACGCCGTACGGGCCCGCCAGGACGGGATCACCGACGCGCTGGTCCCGCGGACCAGCGGGCGCAAGCCCTACACCTCGCTGAGCCCCGGTGAGCGGGCCGCGGCCGCGTTCCCCGGTGACGTGCTGGCCCGGCTGCGCGACGTCAAGCGCTCCCGCGACCCGCGCGGCCTCATCCGAGCCAACTATCCGGTGCTGCGCTGACCGGCCGTCCGACCCGCTGTCCGGTATGCCCTTTGTGGTGTGTCCTGTATTGATGTGCGCTGGTCGGCCCGGCGATCGACGGGCCCGGCGAGCTGCCCGGGACCCCGGACACCTGGCGCGTCGGCGTCAGGCCGCCGTCGCCGTGCACCTGCACCACAGCTCGCTGGCCGCGCGCATCGCGCGGGCGGAGGCCGTCCTCGGCTTCTCCCTCGCCGACTCCGCGGGCAGGCTCCGGGCTCACCTGGCCATGCGGCTGGTACGCCTGCGTCCCTCCGTCGGCGAGACAGGGCCCGGCGCGGCGCGACCACCCGCTCGGCGGAGGCCCGGCGGCTGATCTCCGCATCGAGGACCGTCCCGAAGCCGTGGAAGGCCCCGGGCGGAGGTGAAGCCCGGTGGAGACGTCCGGCCGCACCGGTCGCCGATTTCACGGCCGGAAAAGCGGGACGGGCGGAGTGAGCAAGATGGACAAAGGGCTGCCGGGATTTTCGGTCCTGAAACAATTATCTTTACCGGTTCTCCCGAGCTTCCCGGCATTCCGGCTTCCCCTGGAGGAGCCTGCCGAGGCTTGGCCCGTTAAGGGAAATGCGGAAAGTCCTTTTAATGGGTCATTTGTCGTTTTATGCGCTTTTATCAAGTTCGGGAATCGGTCGCCGGGCCCGATCGGGTGCGGGCACGCGCCTCGCGGAGCCGCCTCTCGGCCGCCGTGCGCTGAGTCGCGGACTCCTCCCGTTCCAGCCGCTCGCGCGCGTACAGGCGCAGCCAGTCGGCGATCAGATAGACCGGAGAGGGCCGGGACTCCGCGGTGACCACGTGGGCCTCGACCAGCTTGTCGGCGACGCCCGCGGCGAACCGCGCGTCGGAGCCGATCAGCGCCGCCAGGTCGTCGACGGTGAACTCGCCGGTCGGCAGCGCGCCCAGGCGCCGCAACGAGGCCCACAGGTCGGGCCCGAGGTCGCGCTCGTAGGTGGCCGCGCACGCGCGCATCGACAGGTCGTCCACCGACAGTTCGTCCAGCAGCGAGTGCTCGTCCGCGAGGCGGCCGGCGAACAGGGGGAGCGGGACGTGCCGGGAGGCGGCCAGCCGCGCTCCGGCGATGCGGACGGCGAGGGGCAGGTTTCCGCAGGTGGCGACCACGCTCAGGGCCGTCGCGGGGTCCGCGTCGACGCGCTCCGCGCCGGCGGTCCGCCGCAGCAGTTCCACGCCCTCCCCGGGGGTGAAGCCCTCCAGCGCCACGTGGTGCGCCGACTCCAGGGCGCTCAGACGCCTCCTGCAGGTGATCAGCACTCCGTTGTCGCCGGTGCCGGGCAGCAGGGGCCGTATCTGCGCCGTGGTCGACGCCTCGTCGAGGATGAGCAGGATGCTGCGCTCCGCGAGCCAGGCCCGGCAGGCGGCGACCCGCTCGCCGGCCCGGCGCGGCGGGTCGCCGTCGAAGCCGCAGGTGCGCAGGATCTCGGCCAGCACGTCGGGAACCGAGCGCTCCCGGCCGCCCGCCGTGCGCAGCCGCACGAAGAGCTGCCCGTCGGGGAAGCGCTCGCGAAGCAGGTGGGCGGCGTGTACCGCCAGCGCCGTCTTGCCCGTTCCCGCCGGGCCGGAGATCACCACCGGCGGGCTGTGCCGGCGGGCGCGGAAGACGTCGAGAACGTCCTGGACGGTCTCGCGGCGGCCGGTGAAGTCGGCCAGGTCGCGGGGGAGCTGGCTGAGGTGGGCGATCACGTCCTGGCCGTTGCCGGTCGAGGAGCGCGGTCTGAGCACGGCCGCGCCGCCACGCCGCGGGCCGCCGGCCAGCGTGGCGCCGAGGTGCTGCGGGCCGCCGGAGGACGGGCTGTCCAGGGACGGGGCGCCCGCGAGAATCGCCCGGTAGAGCCGTTCGAGGACCGGGCTGGGCTGCAGCCCGAGATCCCTGGCCAGCGTCTGGCGCATGTCCTCGTACTGCGCCAGGGCCTCTGACTGCCGACCGCAACGGAACAGCGCGATCATCTGCGTGCTGCGCAGCCGCTCCCTGAGCGGATGGCTGCGGACGTTCTCCTCCAGGGAGTCGATGATGTGCGCATGGTGCCCGAGGATGAGCTCCGCCTCCGCCCAGTCCTCGTAGACCGACATGCGCTCGCTGTGCAGCCGAGAAAGCTCGTCGCTGATCAGCGGCACCTGCGCCATGTCGGGCAGGGGGTCGCCCCGCCAGAGCGTCAGCGCCTCGTGCAGCAGGCCCGCCGCCTTGGTGATCTCGCGGTCGCGCAGGTACTGGCGGCCCCTGCGGGCCAGGGTCTCGTAGTCCAGGATGTCGAGGTGCTGCGGGCCGAGCCGCAGCTGGTAGCCGGGGGGGCGGTAGGTCAGCCGGTCGCGGTTGGCCGTCCCGAGCACGTTCTTGCGCAGCGCGGACACGTAGACCTGGACGTTCTTCAGGGCGGTCCGGGGTGGCTCCTCGCTCCACGCCGCCGTGCTGAGCTGGTCCACCGGCACGATCCTGTTGGCGTGACAGAGCAGCAGGGACAGGAGCACGCGTTGCTTGAAGGGCCCGAGCGGAACCAGGCTGCCGTTGCGGCGGGCCTCGAGAGGGCCGAGTACGGCGAAGGTGGTTTCTCCCGCCTCTGCCTCCTCGCGCACTGCGGTTGCACCCACGGGGGAATTCTCCATTGACTGGTCAGGCGACTTCGGAAGGCTAGCCGGGCTTTGTGAGGCGGGCTCATGGAATTGTTATGATATATGCGCTTTAGTATTAGTAAATGGGTGAATCCTGCCTGAATTGGTCAGGTCTGGTTGTCAACCAGGAGCTCGTGAAGCGAACCGATCAGGCGCAGCCCGGCCTGCCGTTTTCCCGCGGTCCCGCCCGCCAGCGCGGAGACGATGGACACCAGGTCGCCGAACTCGGCTCCGGTGCCGTCCAGGACCCGCCGGGCATAGCGGTTGCGCTGCACGATCCGCAGCGCCGCCGAGGCCTGGGAGGCGAAGAGCGTCAGCAGCGCCAGCTCGTCGATGCTCGCCCGCGCCTGCGGGTGGGGGTCCAGGACCTCCAGGACCCCCAGCGCCTCGTCGTCGTGGACGAGCGGCACCGCCATGAGCCCGCCCGGTACGTACGCGGTCGACTCGGCGATGTCGCGGGCGAACACGGTGCTCGCCGAGAGGTCGTCGACGATCAGCGCGTCCCTGGCGTTCAGCACCCACCCGGCGATGCCCCGCGTGGCGGGGAAGCGCCGCCCGACGAGCACCTGCTCGCCCTCGCCGGAGACCGCCTCGAAGACGAGGTCCCCGTGCTCCTCGTTCACCAGGAAGATCGAGCTGGCCTTGGCGCCGAAGATCACGCGCGCCGTGTCGACGATCGACTGGAGCAGGAGCCGGTGTTCCCTCTCCGAACCGGCGACCGCGGCGGAGATCGCCGCGACCATCTCACCGTTCCCTGTCATCGGGCCTCCTCACGTTCTGAGCGGTCAGGTACATGACGGTCTTCACCTGGAAGGGTGTCAACCCGGGGTGCTTGCTCAGGATCAGCGCGCACCGGGCCGCGACGTGGGGGGTCGCGAAGCTGTTCCCGGTGCACCGGGTGCGCCCGCCGCCGGGCCAGGCCACCTCCACGTCGGATCCGTGGGCGAAGAACTCCACGGGCGGGCGGGGGTTGTAGAGGATCAGGCCGGGATCGTCCTCGGCGTGACTGCCCACGGAGATCACCGACGAGAACCGCCAGGGGAAGCTCTCCACCGGCAGGTTGTGCGCGGACGCCACGAGCACCGTCCGCCGGAAGTAGGCGAGGTCGCCGAGCTCGCGCAGCGGCTCGGCCAGGTGCCTCCTGTTGGTCGACAGGCTCAGGCTCACCACGTCGAACTCCCGCTCGATGGCCCAGCGGAGCCCGGTGACGAGGGCGTCGCCCGTTCCCGAGAAGCCCGCCCCCAGCACCTGGACGCTGTGCAGCTCGCACCCGGGCGCGATCGAGCGGATGATCCCGGCGCACGCCGTTCCGTGCCCGCAGCTGTCGGCGCCGTCGCTCTCCCGCACGACGGCCTTGCCGTCCGGGCCCGTCACCACGGCGTGGGTCGCGTGCACCGGGGCGAGCATCGGGTGGTCACGGTCGACCCCGCTGTCCACGACGCAGACCCGCACGCCGCGCCCGGTGGCGCCCTGCCACGCCCACTCCGGGGTGACGGCGGCGTTGCCCGCGGCGGACACGGCGATGTCGGCCTCGGCGCCGAGCCGCCAGGTGAGGTCGGGGTGGGCGGTCATCGCCGCCCCGCCGACGCCCAGCTCTTGCCGACCAGATGCCCTTTGGCCGCGAACTCGGCCGCCGCGCCGCGCGCGGCCGCCCCGCTCTCCTCGTACGCCCCCAGGAGGGCGAGGCCGCGGGCGTTGCCGAGCAGAACGGTGGCGCGGCAGGTGGGGGAGTCGGTGTCGCGGGCCTCGCGCAGGGCCAGGTCCATGAGCTCGCGGAAGGCGTCCCCGGCGCCCCGGGCGGCGAGCACCTCGGCCTGGATCGCGTGCAGCTCGGCCGTGTTCATCGGCGCGTCGCCCGGCGAGCCCTCCAGGGCCTTGCCCGACCACCGCTCGGCGCCGGCCAGGTCCCCCCGGCGCAGCAGCGTGCCGGCCAGGTCGCGCGAGGCGGTGACCAGGAGCTGGGTGTCGCCGAGTGCCTCCGCCCTGGCGCACGCCCGGAGCAGCAGGTCCCCGGCGACGTCCCAGCGCCCGGCCAGCGACTCGACGGCCGCGGAGAAGATCGGCATGAACGCGTCGGCGTACGCGTGCCGCAGGTCGGCGAAGGATCGGCCGGCCGCCGCGAGGGTGGCCCTGGCCTCGTCGAACTTCCCCCGCGTGGCCAGCAGGACCGCCAGCGGGCAGCGGACGACGGCACGTACGGTCCCGCGGTCCCTGCCGTGCGCGGCCAGCAGGTCGCGGCACCGGGAGATGGCCACGGGGGCCGGCTCGGGACCGAGCCAGAGGGAGGCGGCCATGTTGCCCAGGATCGTCGCGCGTTCCAGCTCGGCGCCGGAGCGCACGGCGTACCCCAGGGCGCGCTGCAGCATCCCCCTCGTCTCGGCGAACCTGCCGCGCCCCTGAGCCTCCTGGGCCACCAGGGTCCAGGCCCTGGCCAGCCCCAGGTCGTCGCCGGCCACCTCGAAGACCGGGATGGCCCGGCGCGCGACCTCGAAGGAGCCCGCGGGATCGAAGTGGCTCAGGTAGAGCGAGGCGTGCGCGGCCACCAGCGCGTCCGAGTCGCCCGTCGCGCGTTCCAGCACCTCGGTGAGCAGCCGCCGCCCCCGCTCGACGTCGCCCAGGGTGATCGCGGTCTCCGCGACCCGCCCGCTGATCCGCGGCCAGCCGGGATGGGCGGGCCCCAGCAGCTCCGCACCCCTGCTGAGCAGCTTCTCCGCCCTGGACAGGTCACTCCTGCGCAGCGCGAGGGTGCCCGCCCCCGACAGCCGGGTCGCGGCCGCGCCGCGCAGCCGGACGGTGTGGTCGTCGGGAGGGCCCAGGTCGGCGCGGTGCCGGTAGGCCCGCTCCAGGTGCGTGCCGACGGCCTCGTCCCCGGCCTCTCCCGCGGCCAGCCAACCGGCGAACCGCTCGTGCAGCTCGGCCCGCCTGCGCTTGGCCATGCCGCCGTACACGACCTCCTGGATGAGGCCGCCGGCGAACCGGAACGTCGCCTCCGTGCGGTGCTCGACGAAGGACTTGCGCTCGAGCTCCTCCAGCAGCTCGCCCGGCTCGTCGGCTCCCGAGACGGCCCGCAGCTCCTCGACGCTGAACTCCCTGCCGACCACGGTGGCGCACTCCAGCATCGCCCTGGCGTCGGGCCCGAGCCTGTCGACGCGGGCCGCGATGAGCGCGCGCACGGTCAGCGGCAGGCCGTGCGGCTCCCCGCCGTCACCGAGCATGGCCACGAGCTGCTCCAGGTACAGGGGGTTGCCCTCGGCGCGCTCGGCGATCCGCTCAAGCAGGGCGCCGTCGTGTGCCGTCACCTCGGCCAGCTCGGAGACCAGGAGCCGGGAGTCGGCCGGCCCGAGCCGGGGCAGGGCCAGCCGGGAGGCGGGCTGCCAGCCCGGCATGCGGTCGAACAGGTCGGAGCGGGCCACGCACAGCACCATCATCGCGGTGTCACGCAACTCCTCGGCGAGGTCGCCGAGCATGTCGAAGACCGGGCCGTCCGCCCACTGCACGTCGTCCAGCACGATCAGCACGTACGTGGAACGCCCCAGGCTTTCCAGGACGCTGCGCAGCGCCCAGGAGGTCTCCTGCTGGGAGGGATTGGGAGTGCCGTCCTTCAGGAGGCCGTCGCGGAGCACGGCCAGGGCCTCGGGGTCGGGCGTGCCCACCGTCACCAGCTCGCGCACCGCCTCGGCCACCCCGAGCAGCGTGCCCCCCGCGCCGTACGGGCGGCAGCGGCCGGAACCGACGAGGACGCCCCGCCGCCCCGCGCGCTCGGCCCACAGCCGCGCCAGCCGGGTCTTTCCCACCCCGGCCTCGCCGTGCAGGGTCACGATGCGGCAGTGGCGCCGGCTGATGATCCCGTCGAGGGTGCGGTCCAGCTCGTGCAGCGGCTCCCGCCTGTCGACAAACGGGATGTCGAACCGCCGGATCACCGCCGGGTCGTCGGAGCGCATCGAGTCCAGCCGCCAGGCGGTGACCGGATGCCGCTTGCCGCGCAGCTCCAGGGGCCCGACCGCGACGCCCACCGCGGAGGAGCCCACCAGGCGCCACGTCTCGGGCCCGAGCAGGATCTCCCCCGGCCCGGCGAGCTGCTGGAGCCGGGCGGTGGCGTTCACCGTCTCGCCCGCGACGAGCGCGTGATCGCCGTGGGCGTGACCCGAGGTGACGACCTCGCCGGTGTTGACGCCGATGCGGGCCCTGAGCCGGATGCCCAGGTCGCGTTCGAGGTCGTCGTTGAGACGTTCGAGCGCCGCCTGCATGTCCACCGCCGCCCGGGCGGCGCGCAGCGCGTCGTCCTCGTGCAGCTCCGGGACGCCGAAGACGGCCATGACGGCGTCGCCGATGAACTTCTCCACGGTGCCGCCGTGCCAGGCGAGCTGGTCGCGCATAAGCGTGAAGTAGCGGATCAGGACCGCGCGGAGCGACTCGGGGTCCAGGTGCTCGCTCAGCGCGGTGGACTCGGCCAGGTCGCAGAAGACCACCGTGACGATCTTGCGCGCCTCCGCCGCCGGCGCGGTGAGACGCGTGCCGCACGACGGGCAGAACCGGGGCCGCCCCGGTGTCTCGGCCAGGCAGGAAGGGCATCGCATGATCGTCTCCGATCAGAACAGGAGTCCGCCGACGATGTGGGCCTCGACCTCGGGGGCGCTGTCCCTCAGCCGCTCATGGATGGAGGCCAGGAGAGCGACCTCGGCCTCGCTCAGCGCGAGGACGACCTCGCGCTGCTCCGGGCTGACCAGGGTGAGGTCGATCCCCGCGCGGGCCAGTTCGTGAACAGGGTCAAAAGTCATGGTCCCTCTCAGGGTGGCCGAGTGACACGAGGTGGTCGTAGGGAGGGCATCCGTACCGCCTGGCGAATCCCGTACCGCCGCCGGCCAGCTGCAGGTCGCGGACCTGCCGCTCCATGAAGGCGGCGGCGGGCGTCGGGGCGGGGGGTGGCACGTCCAGCGTCCGGCAGGTCTCGCAGTACCCCCGCTCCGGCGGGGCGCCGGCCAGCCACAGCGGACCGTACGTTCTCAGGGCGCGCAGCACGCCGGACTCCAGGCAGCGCCGCCTGACCGTGTCCCAGTCGTCGGTGCCGGCATGTCCCAGGCGCAGGTGACCGGGGACGGGACGGTGGTCGACGACGTCCTGGTTGCAGCACGCGGTGATCGTCCCGTCGAACCCGACGGCCGGCCAGGCGGCCATCGCGCACGGCAGCGCGCTCCCGGCGGTTCCGGTTCCGGCGGGCGGGCCGGCTTCTGAGGCCGTCACCGCTCCGGCGGTTCCGGCGGGCGCTGGGGGCGCTGGGGGCGCTGGGGGCGCGGGGGGCGCTGTGCGCGAGGCGGTCCCGGCCGGTGCGCCGGGCGCGGCCTCGCTCCCCGCCGCCGCGGGGAGCGAGGGCAGCGAGGGTATGGCGAGCGCGGCGGTGCGGGCCCGGCCGACGGCTCCCACCCGGCCCACCAGCATCGGCACCCGGTCGCCGAACTCCCGCCGGATCGCCGCGGTGACGTCGCGCAGGTAGGGGTCACCCGGCCCGGTCCCCGTGACGTGGAAGCTGAGGTCCTTGCCCCGCGCCAGCAGCGCCCGCATGACCGCGAAGACGCTCTCCCGGGGCACCTCCTCCTCGTGGAAGGCGTCCAGGCTGGCGGAGAAGTGGTCGGCCGCGTCGATCGCCGCGTCGATCGCGGGAGGGATCCGGGCCACCCCGCCGGCGGCGGGGGGCACCCGGGGGGCGAAGAACATGCCCGACAGGATCATCGTGCGGGCACCGCCGCGGGCGGCGGTCTCGGCCAGCGAACGGGCCAGGCGGGGCCGGAGCAGCGGCTCGCCCCCGGTGAGCATGACCAGCCGCGGCCCGTCCCCCGGCGCGAACGTCCCGGCGAAGCGCTGGAAGATCTCCCCGGGGTGTTCCTCGGAGGCGGGCAGCGAGCCGGTCGAGCAGTGGCGGCAGCGCAGCGGGCACCGCCGCGTGATCGCCATGAGGACCGCGGCGGCGGGGACGGGGCGCAGCGCCAGGATGTCCATCAGGTGCACGAGAACACCCCGGCGGGTTCGCCGGCCAGCTCGCGCAGCAGCTCGGCCGCCGCGCGCACGGTGTGCAGGGCGCTGGTCCCGACGGCGTCCTGCCGCTCCCGCACCGCCGGCAGGCCGTCGAGCATCCGGTCGAGGTCGTCACGGTGCCCGGGGTCCAGCGACGCGTGCCGCCACAGCGTGCGGAACGCCGCCCGCGGGTGTCCCGTGCTGCGCTCGATGTGTTCGAGCAGGGCGGGGGAGGGAGCCTCGCCCTCGAGTACCGCGATGTACCCGAGCAGGGCGACGGGGTGGTGGTGCAGCACCCAGTAGTACTGGGCCCCGACGAGTCCGGCCACCGACGGGGGCGGCGTGCCGCGCGGCGCGTCCCCCGCCGAGGGGTCGATCAGCGCCAGGTCCTCCAGCAGCCAGTCGTCGTGGCCGGCCTCCTCCTCCGCGTGCCGGTCCAGATATTCGGCCAGCTCCGTCTCGCCCAGCTCCGCGGACCTGGCCGCCGCGACCCGCAACAGCGGCACCGACGCCCTGATGACCATGTGCATCGCGCACAGGTAGTCGCGGTAGCGCCGTCGCGGGTCGGGAGCCCGCCACAGCGAGCTCCCCGCGCTCCGGAGCGCGGGGCCGGTCAGGTCGATCTTCGCCCGCAAGGTGATGCTGGGGGGTGTCATCGGGCTCCCGTCGTCTGAACGAAGTGTCGGCTCGGCCGGTTGGATAACGGTTGGGACCCGGTATGGAAATGCCTGATAACCGCTCTGGGCAGGGGCGCCGCGACGTCTCAAACCGGATTCCAACCGTCATCAAGGCGCGCCTTAACCGGGCGCTCCCACACTGGGCGCCACGTGCCGAAGAGGGAGCCCGACATGGCGGACGTCGCGGTCGAGACCAGCGAACTGCGCAAGACCTACGTGAGCTCGTCCAGGGTGACCGAGGCGGTGGCCGGGCTCACCCTGCGGGTGCGAAGGGGCGAGCTGTTCGGCCTCCTCGGGCCCAACGGGGCGGGGAAGTCGACGACGATCGGGATGCTCACCACCAGGATCGCCCCGAGCGGCGGCGTGGCCAGGGTGGCGGGCGCGGACGTGGTGCGCGACCCCATCGCGGTCAAGCGCTGCATCGGGGTCGTGGCCCAGTACAACAACCTCGACCGGCAGCTCACCGCGGGCGAGAACCTGGAGTTCCGCGGCCGCTACGCCGGGCTGCCCGCGCGAGAGGCCAGGCGGCGGGCGGCCGAACTGCTGGAACGGTTCGGCCTGGGCTCCCGCGCCGGGGCCAAGGTCACCGAGATGTCGGGCGGCCAGGCGCAGCGCATCATGATCGCGCGGGCGCTGATGCACCGGCCGGACATCCTCTTCCTCGACGAGCCCACCTCGGGCCTGGACCCCCAGACCCGGGTGAACCTCTGGGACATCCTGCGTGAGATCCGCGACGGGGGCCAGACGGTCGTCCTGTCGACCCACTACATGGAGGAGGCCGAGGAGCTCTGCGACAGGGTCGCGATCGTCGACCACGGGACGGTCCTGGCCTGCGGGACGCTCGCCGAGCTCAAGGCGTCCACCAGCCTGCGGACCGTGCTGACCCTGACCTACGACGGCGACCCGGAGAAGATCGTCGAGCAGGCCGGGCAGCTGGCGGGCGTCGCGGACGCCGAGGTCGCCGACAACCGGCTGCGCGTCTTCACCCCGGCCCCGGAGAGCGTCCTGGCCCTCCTGGTGAGCATGGGCCAGGACGCGGGGCTGGCACTGGCCGACGTCCGGGTCGTCCGGCCCAGCCTCGAAACCGTGTTCCTCGCCCTGACCGGGCGGGAGTACCGGGATTGACCGCCTCCTCGCGGACGACCTTCCGAACCACCCGAACTACGCGGCCACCGCGCCGCGGTTCCGCCCCGGAGCCAAGGCCCGGGGTCTCCACGCTCAAGGAGATTCGATGACGGCATCGACCATCGCACCCCCGGCCGCGCCCCCGGCGGTGTCACGCCACTACGCGCGCACCTTCGGCGCGCTGCTCGCCCGCGACCTGCGGGTGCTGCGGCGGGACCTGCGCTCCTTCATGGCCCGGACCGTGGTCCAGCCCGTCCTGTTCATCTTCGTCTTCGCCGTGGTCCTGCCGCGGATCGGGTACGGGGCGGGCCAGGGACTCTCCGCGGACGGGCGCGCGGAGACGTTCACCACGATCCTGGTCCCCGGCCTGGTCGCCTCGGGCATCGTGCTCCAGGGCATCTTCGCCGTGACGACCCCGCTGGTCATGGAGCTCTCGTACACCAAGGAGATCGACGACAGGGCGCTGGCCCCGATCCCCGTCTGGGTCGTCGGCGTCGAGAAGATCGTCGCGGGCGCGATCCAGGGAGTGATCGCGGCGGTGGTCGTCTTCCTCGCGGTGCTGTTCGTGCACGCGCCGGGCGAGGCACCGAACATCGACTTCGGGCGCTGGCCGCTGCTGGTCGCGGTCCTGGTGCTGTCGTCCCTCCTGACGGCCTGCATCGGCCTGCTCATCGGCACGCTGCTCCCGCCCCAGCAGCTCAGCACCCTGTTCGCGATCTTCATCGTCCCGCTCATGATGCTCGGCTGCGTGTACTACCCCTGGGCGGCGCTGGAGGCGATCCCGTGGCTGCAGACGGCCGTCCTGGCGAACCCGCTCGTCTACGTGAGCGAGGGGCTGCGCGGCGCGCTGAGTCCCGCCGTCCCGCACATGCCCGAGGCGGTCGCGCTGGCCGTCCTCGCCGCGGGAACGCTCACCACGGGCGCGCTGTCGCTGCGGTCGTTCTCCCGGCGTCTGGTGGCCTAGCGGTGGGCGGCGATCTGCCCAGGGACTGGTCCGGCGACCCCGTCGGCCGCGACACCGAACTCGCCGGCCTGCGCGGCCTGCTCGGTTCGGCGCGGCTGGTCACGCTCACCGGCGCTCCGGGGGTCGGCAAGACCCGGCTGGCACACGCGTACACCCGCGTCTGGGCCGACGCCTATCCGGGCGGCGTCTGGTTCCGCGACCTGGCCGCCGGTTTCGACGGCCCCGTGGCCACCGCCGCCACCGTCCCAGGTCCTCCCGGCCCCGGCCTCGCGGGCGGTCCCGGGGGCGCAGGCCTCGCAGGTCTCGGCGTCGTCCCCGGTGAGGGGCCCTCGCTGCTCGTGCTCGACACCTGCGAGCGCGTCGCCGACCAGTGCGCCGTGATCGTCCCGGAGCTGCTCGGCACCCACCCGGGGCTCGGCGTGCTGGCCACCAGCAGGGAGCCGCTGGGCGTCCCCGGCGAGGTGACCTGCCGCCTCGCCCCGCTGGACGCGGTGCTGTCCGCCCGCCTGTTCGCCGAGCGCGCCGCCGCGCAGGGGCGGCCCGCCACCCCGGAGACCGCGGACGCGGTGCGGGAGATCTGCCGCCGCCTCGACGGCCTGCCGCTCGCCGTCGAGCTGGCCGCGGCGCGATCCATCATGCTGTCGCCGGCGCAGATCGCCGAGCGGCTCGACGACCCGCTCCGGCTGCTGGCCGGGGGGAACCGCACCGCCCATCCCAGGCACAGGTCGCTGGAGGCGGCGATCGGCTGGAGCCACGAGATGCTGCCCGGCGGCGAGCGGCTGCTGCTGCGCAGGCTCGCGGTGTTCGAGGACGGGTTCGTCATCGACGACGTGGAGGGGGTCTGCGCGGGCGCGGGCATCGGACCGGACGCCGTCGTCGATCTCCTGGCCATGCTCGTGTCCAGGTCCCTCGTCGAGTGCGACACCAGCGGCGCCGTGACCCGCTACCGGCTGCTGCGGGTCGTGCGCGCCTACGCCCGGCAGGAACTGCGTGCCGGAGACGAGACCGAGACCGTGCGGGCGCGCCATGCCGAGTACTACGCGGCACTGGCCGAGCGGGCGGCGGAGGCGCTCGCCACGGGCGCCGCCGCGCCGCACCTGGAACGCGTCGAGGCCGCCTACGCCAACATGCGGGCGGTGCTGCGCTGGTGCACCTCCGGAGGACCGACGACGGTCGGGGCGCGGATGGCGAGCGCGCTGGAGACGTACTGGATCCTGCGGGGCCGCCCGCGCGAGGGGCGCGGCTGGATCGCCTCGCTGGTCTCCGCGGGCGGCGTGGTCCGCGCGGAGGTGCTGGCCGCCGCGGAGCTGAGCGGCGCGGTGCTCTCCTGCGCCCTGGGCGAGTACGCCGACGCCACGGACGCCTGCCGCCGGGCGCTGGCCATGTTCCGCGAGCTGGGGGACGAGGCCGGGCAGACGCGGGCGCTGGCGGTGCTGGCGGGCCTGCGGACGATGGGCGAGCCCGCGTCGGCAGGCCGTACCCTCACCGAGCTCGCCGCCCGGGGCACGGCCCCGATGGGCCACGCGTGGAGCGGCGTGCCCCTCTTCCTGCTCGGCCGCGCCCTTCTCGCCTCCGGCGACCTCGCCGGGGCCCGCGCGGCCCTGGAGCGGTGCGTCGCCGTCGGCCGCAGGCGCGGCTCGGAGCTGAACCTGGAGATGGGCCTGCTCGCCCTCGCGCAGGTGGCCGTCTACCAGGGCGCGTACGCGGAGGCCGAGAGCGCGCTCGGCCAGAGCCTGGCCGCCGCCGACCGGGTGGGCGACGTCTGGGGGAGGGCCGCGGTGCTCAGGGGGCTGGGGGAGGTGGCCGCCTGCCGCGGCCACTACGGACCGGCCAGGGAGCGGCTCGCCGAGGCGGTCCGCATCGCCCGCTCCGCGGACTCCCCGCCGCTGCTCGGGGACTGCCTCGACACGCTCGGCAGGACGCTGCTCGACGTCGGCGAGTACGAGGCGGCGCGGGAGGTGTTCTCGGAGGTCGTCGAGGTGGGCGAGCGGACCGCCGCCCGGCTGGCGGCCATGGGTCTGGCCGGGCTGGGCGCCGCGATCCTGGGCTCCGGCGGCGCGTCCGCCGCCTCCGCGGCCCTCACCTTCGCCGAGGAGGCCATGGCGCGCGCCCGGGAGACCGACGACCGTCCGCTCGCCTGGCGGTGCCTGTTCACCCTCGGCAGCGTCACCCGGCGCGACGATCCGTCCCGTGCCGCCTCCGCGCACCACTCGGCGCTGCGGGCCGGAGCCGCCATGGGGCTGCGCGCCCAGACGGCCGACTCGCTGGAGGCCATGGCCGGCCTCGCGGCCGGGCACCGCCGCCACGAGCACGCCGCCAGGCTGTTCGGCGCGGCCCAGTCGCTGCGCGACCGGCTGGGGCTGTCGCGGCCCCCGGCGGTGGCGCCGCAGCACGAGGCGGACCTGGCCGGGGTGCGGGCCGCGCTGGGCGCCGGCGGGTTCGCCGCCCTGTGGGAGGAGGGCGCCGGGCTGGACGTCGGCCAGGCCGTCACCTACGCGGGGCGGGGCCGGGGGCCACGGGGGCAGGGGGTCGGCTGGGCGGCCCTGACCAGGGCGGAACGCCAGGTGGCCCTGCTGGCGTCCGGCGGGCTGACCAACCGCGAGATCGGCGCGAAGCTGTTCGTGTCGCCCCGCACGGTGCAGGCCCAGCTGTCCAGCGTGTTCGCCAAGCTGGGCCTGTCCTCGCGCAGGGATCTGGCCCGCGAGTACGACTCGCGGGCCAGATCCCTGCGCGGACGGGACCCCGGCCGGGATTTCGGCCAGGATCTCGGACAGCACCTCGGCCGTGACCTCGGCCAGGACTCAGCCCTCCCCGCGCAGCGCGACGACCCCGGTGGCGTGCAGGATCCTGAAGGCGGAGTCACATACCTCACGGGTCAGCTCGGTGGCTGAGCCCGCCCGTGTCTTGTCCCGCCACTCGCCGACCGTGATCCCCGGGGCCGCCGCCTCGAAGGCCGCCAGCAGCGGCCCGCCCAGCGGGTAGGCCACGGCGCCGCCCCGGGGGAACAGGTAGCCCTGGCGCTCGCGGGCCAGCGCGTCGAAGGTCAGCGTGAAGTCGCGCAGCAGCAGGTGGACGGGATGGTCCGCCCAGTGGACGGCGTCCCGCGTGACGCCCTCGACGAGCGCGTCGTCGGTGAGCCCCGGCGGGGCCTGCGCGGTCGTCGCCCGCTGGGCACGGACCGCGGCGTCCCAGGCGAGCCCGTCGAGCAGCAGGCGCCGCGCCTCGGGCGGCAGGTCCGCCTCCTCGACGCGCGGTACCGGGTCGGCCCCCGACCCCATGTCGAGGCGCTCGGCCCAGGCCGCGACGTCGCAGTCCGGGACCGCGATGAGGCAGCGCAGCAGCGCGGGCGCGGCGTCCTGCAGCGCCTCGACCCGCCCGGCGAAGACCATCGCCCGCTGGTAGTCCTCGGTGCCGAAACCGCGCGACCGGACGACGAGCGGCGGCTGGAAGTCGAAGAACTCGATCCCGTACTGCTCCGCGTACTCGAAGAAGTCGGTGCCGGGGAAGGCCATCAGCGGTGCGAAGTGCACTTTCTCCACGCCGCTCTCGTAGGCGAACCGCACGCTGTCGCGAACCTTCTCCGCGTTGTCGCCCGGCATGCCGATGATGATGTCCGCGGCCAGGGCGTGGTTGTGGTGGCGGCGGATGAGGGAGGCTGCCTGGGCGAACCGTCCCCGGTCGAACCTGCGGGCCGCCAGCTGCAGGGTGCCGGCGTCGGACGACTGGATGCCCAGGGTGATCACGCGGCACCCGGCGCGGTTCATCGCCCGCACGTAGTCGAGGTCGACGTGCTTGACGTCCGGGTAGACGTCCACCACCGTTCCCCGGTTGTGCTCGGCGACGATCTCGAAGATCTCCATGGCCCGGTGCCGCGAGATGCCCAGGTGCGCGTCGCACATCCGCAGGTAGGGGATGCCCCCGTCCAGCAGGTAGGCCAGCTCGCGCTCGATACGCTCCATGGGGAACGCGCGGAGCTTGGGAGCGCTGTAGAGGCAGAATTTGCACTTCTGCCGGCACCCCCGGCCCGTCTCGTACGCCAGGACCGCGTCGGGCCTGCGCCGCAGGATCGGTTCCAGGGGGAGCCTGTCGGCGGTGAAGACCAGCGGCAGCGCGCCCAGGTCGACGTCGGGCGGGTCGTCGTTGTGCACGGGCTCGCCGCCGTCGCGCCGGGTGACGCCCGCCACCGTACCCAGGTCGCCGTCCCGCGCCAGGGTCTCCAGCAGCTGCGGGTACGCCTCCTCGGCCTCGCCGCGCAGCACCAGGTCCATCCACGGGTACTCGCGCAGCAGATGGGCGGCCATCCGCCGGGAGTTGGCCTGGGCGCCGCCCCACACGATGCGGCAGTCCGGCAGGTGCCGCTTGACGATGCGCCCCATCCGGGTGAACTCGTCGTGGTTCCACACGAACGCGGAGAAGGAGATCACGTCCGGCCGGTAGTCGAACAGCCGCGCCATGAACGCGTTGTAGTGCCCCAGGTAGTCCTCGGCCAGGCTGCCCACGTCCTCGTGGAACCAGACCCGGTGCTCGACCTCCGAGGGGGAGACCCGGTCGGCCACGGCCGCCCGGATCAGCTCGACCCCCAGCGAGAACCCGTCGTCGTTGGAGTAGACGAGTACGGCCTTCAGGGTCATGACGATCTCCCCAGTGTCACTGCGGGCCGGGCGGAGCGCAGCCCCTCGGCGAGCCGGTCGAAGGCGGCCGTCGCCCGCGCGTTCGTCTCCCGGTAGGCGACCGCCTCGATCGGGTCGTCGTCCAGCGCGCGCTCCACGATCCCGAGGAGGTCCTCGGCGGGGTGCGTGCCGTGGTGCGTCCAGTAGCGGTGCGCCATGCCCAGCCCGGCGGTGAGCTCGTACAGCTTGCTCGTGCCGTTGCGGCGGCTCCAGAAGGGGTCGACCGCCACGAACGGGGTCGCGCCGCGCAGCGCGAGGATCGCGCTGTGGTAGCGGGAGACGAGGACGAGGTCGCAGCGGGCGAAGGCCTCGGTGAGCTCGCCGGCCCCGGTGGACGCGGCGGACACGCCGCCGCCGGAGACGCCGGGGAGGCGGAGCTCGCGGACCCGGGCGCGCGGCACCGCCCGGGCGAACCTGGCACCGGCCTCCTCGTCGCCGTAGATGTTGGGCACCGTGATGAACTCGATGTCGGCGAAGGCGGCCAGCTCGATCAGGGTGAGGCCCAGCTCCGTCACGAATCCCAGCGCCGCGGCGCGCTCCCCGGGTCCCGACGCCTCGGCCATGACCTGCTCCGGCGGCACGCACAATGCCGGGTCGGCCGCGCCGCGCGCGGCGAGGTCGCGGCCGACGAGGTGGGTGACCAGCTGCGAGGTCACCCCCGGGGCGCCGACGGCGACGCCGATCAGCGGCCGGCGGCGCCGCCCGGACCCGGCGGCCCGGACGGCCCGGGGCGGCAGCGGCTCCAGCGCGAAGGCCGGGTCGGGGACGACCGCCGTGCCCGGCACGCCGGTCGCGTCGTCCATCCGCCGGGCGGCCGTCTCGCTCCGCACGGTCAGGTGGTCGATCCGCTCCCTGACCGCCCCCAGGTAGCCGCGCCAGTCGTCACGCGCGGGCGCCGGGGTGTCGTCCTGCAGGCCCACGCCGTGCCAGGCGACCCACACGCCCGGATCGAACGCCTCCGGGTCCGGTCCCAGGCAGAACACCTGCATGATCGGGTGCCGGAACGGCGGGCCGCTCCACAGGCCGCCCGCCATCACGACGGCGTCGAACGAACCCGTGCCGGGCCAGCGCCCGTCCCGGTCCACCCGGAGCGGCGCGGGGCCGCCCCCGGTGCTCCACGGGCAGAAGTGCCGGAAGGTGGCGTCCGGCAGGCGGCGTGACAGCTGGGCCTCGGTCACCGCCGCCAGCAGCCGGTCGCCGACGTTGGGCAGGCT
Source organism: Streptosporangium sp. H16 (assembly GCF_051918855.1). Classification (NCBI taxonomy): domain Bacteria; kingdom Bacillati; phylum Actinomycetota; class Actinomycetes; order Streptosporangiales; family Streptosporangiaceae; genus Streptosporangium; species Streptosporangium sp. H16. The sequence goes on along the minus strand of NZ_JBPXMD010000056.1, from coordinate 12,234 downwards.
GCCGCCCGCCCAGATCGCGATCCGCAGGGACATCCCGGTCACCCGCCGATGGGGGACGGCCGGCGCAGGCCGAACTCTTCCCAGCCGCGGCGCTCGGCGTACTCGTTGTAGACGCCGCCGCACTGCGCCCGCAGCGGGCAGCCGTCGCAGGGCGGCCCGTACGAGCGCATCTCGTCGTCCATGAACGCGTCGTAGTCGTCCACGACGCTGCCCTGGTACATCATCCGGATCGAGCGCGTCCCATCCTCGATGGCCAGCTCCTCGTGCGGCGCGACCACGCACAGCGGGAAGCCCTCCAGCGTCAGCCGCGCCGGCGACGCGAGCATCATCTCGATCACCGGCAGCAGGTGCGTCCGGGTCTCGGCGACCGTGGGCGCCTGCATGTCCAGGGCGAAGAAGCCGCTGCCCACCGGGTGCAGGTTGGAGATGTTGACGTGGTCGACCCCCAGGTCGACGCAGAGCCGGCAGATGTCCATCAGCCGGCCCATGTTGAGCCGGGTGATGACGGTGTTGGTCCGCACCGCGACGCCCGACCGCTTGGCGTTGCGGATGCCCTCGATCGTCTCGTCGAACCCGCCCGGCGTCTGCGTCAGGCAGTCCTGGACGACCGAGGTGGAGCCGTGCAGCGAGACCACGAACAACTCGACCCCGTTGTCGGCGAGGCGCTGGGTGAATTCCGGGTCCTTCAGACGCCGCGCGTTGGTCTGGATCTCCACGCGCGGGTACTCCAGCAGCCTGATCGTGCGCAGCAGGTCGAACAGGCGGGGGTGGATCGTGGGCTCCCCGCCGTGCAGGTTCACCGACGCGTAGTCCTGGCCGGAGTTCTCGACGAGGAAGCGGATCAGGTCCTCGTACTCCACGCTGTCGGACTTCGCCAGTGGCGACCCCACGACGCAGAAGCCGCACTTCTCGTTGCACAGGTCGGTCACGTGCATGCTCAGCTGTTTCATGTCCACCTCACACCAGGCCCAGGCGGCTCGCCGCCGAGGCGAAGACCTCGGGGGTGCCGGGATGATCGGTCAGCTTCTCCAGGTACGCGGCCCGCTCGCGCGCCAGATCGTCCTGGACCCCGCGGTCGTACAGCACCCCGTGCAGCGCCGACAGCACGGCGGGCTCGTCGAGCAGCTCGGCGTGGGCGAACGTCGACAGGTAGGGGTTGTTCGCCAGGATGGGGTCGAGGAAGCCGTGGAACCCCAGCGGCCACATCCGGAACGGATACATGGGCAGGGTCCGCGACAGCCACGACCGCACGTCCTCCGACAGGCCGCCCAGCTCCGCCTCCACCCGGTCGATGTCCTGCTTCTCGGGTACGTCGAATTTGTTGGTCAGCACCAGCCCGGGGATGTCGGACAGCACCGCCCTGGCCAGGGTGGTGGCGGGCAGGTTGAGCGTCAGGACCAGGTCGACCGAGCCCAGCAGCACGTTGAACCGGTGCGGAGAGCACGCAGGGATGACGTGCGCGCGGTCGGCCAGCCCGGCCAGCACCGGCGGCACGCTGCCCACGAACACGAAGCGGGCACTGGGCGGCAGCTGCCGCAGGTAGTGCACCATCAGCTCGGGGACCTGGTCGGCCATCCGGTCGCCGTTCTCGTCGGCGTACTTGTCCTGCTGCCACCCGGCCACCGCGAGCAGCACCATCCGGTCCTCCTGCGCCATGCCGAACGTCTCGCGCAGGTGGTGGCGGGTGCGGCGGCTGACCCGCTCGTTGCCCTCCCACAGCCGGAACGGGTACGCGCCCGGCTCGGGTTCGAGGTGGCAGATCGGGGCCGGGCGCAGGTGGGCGGGCATGTCCATGATCTTCCGGCTGACGCCCATCGACTTGCCGTGGAAGACGTCCACCGCGAAGTCGGTGCCGGCCCACTCCCAGATGTCGATCGGCATGATCGGCAGGCCGTACCGCTCGATGAACCACGGGTCGACGCCGTAGCGCTTGGGGAACACGCCGCAGTAGGTGAAGTAGTCGGACAGGATGATCGCGTCCGGGCGGAACTCGCGGACCGTCTCGTCCACCAGCAGCGTCGCGAACGCGCGCATCGAGTTGTCGAGCACCAGGTACGGGAACCCGCTGCCGCGCAGCAGCCTCTCCGACATGGGCTCGACGATGAAGAAGCACTCGATCCCGGCCGGCTTGAGCTGGCGGGCCAGCGACATGCCGATGAGCGTCTCGCCGTACCCGGCGCTGCTCATCGCGAAGAACAGGAGTCTCACGGGCTCACCGCCAGAAGTGAGGGGCCCTCCAGGGACCTGCGGACGCCGAACGGCGTGCCGACGTCCTGGAACGTGCCGCCGGGGAACTCGGCCGCCCGGACCCGCAGGCCGCCCCGGACCGCCAGGTCGAAGTAGTGACCGAGCACCGGCTCACCCGCCGGACCGTCCGCGGCGCCGTTCACCGGGCCGTTCGGGACGCCCCGGCCGAGGTCCCTGAGCAGCTCCTCGTGCAGGAGCCTCGCGAAGGCGTCCCCCCAGATCGCCGCGCCCCAGGTGTTCATGACGGGCGGGTCGGCGGGCTTGTCGAAGACCCGGTGCACGCGGTCCCCGCGCACGACCACCGGGCCCAGCCGGTGCGCGTCGGGCGTGGGGAAGACCGCGAGCGCGAGGTCCGCGCCCGTCCGCTCGTAGACGCCGCGCAACCGCGACAGCGCGTCGGACGGAGTGAAGATCGTGTCGGGCATGACGAACACGACGTCGCGTCCCCTGGTCCACCCGTGGGCCAGGTCGAGCGCGCAGGCCAGGCCGCGCGCCTCCTCCTGGAAGAGGTAGGCGACGTCGACGCCGAGGTGGCGCCCGTCCCCGATGTAGGAGACCACCTCCAGCTTCCAGGGGGCCACCACCAGGATCGCGCTGGCGACCCCCGCCCCCGCCAGCGACTCCAGCGCGTACTCCGCGACGGGACGCAGCCGGGCGCCGCCCTCGGCGGGCTCGTACACGATGGGCAGCAGTTCCTTGGGGTAGCGGAGCGGGGCCATCCGGGTGCCCCGGCCGGCGGCGGGTACGAGTCCGACGAGGTTCGTGCTCGTCACGTGCCACTCCTTACTGGTTGGGGAGCGTCGATCAGCGGCAGGGGGACGCCGACCACGGAACCGGGGGCACCGGGCACGGGCAGGGCGGTACCGGGCAGGGGGAGACCGGGCAGGCCGGGGCCCGCCGGGGCGCCGGGCGCGGGCCGCCGCGGTTCCGGCGCCCGCTCGCCGAACCGGACCAGCCGGACGGCGTCGATCAGCTGGCGCTGGAACGGGTCGGCGGCGATCTCGCGCAGCCTGGCCCGCCCGTCGAGCGAGCGGAGCAGCTTGTAGCAGAGGTCGCAGCCGTTGGTGAAGTTCGTCCCCTTGAACAGCTTGCGCACCGCGGGGGAGGACGCGACCATCCGTGCCACGCCCTGCGGCCCGTACACGCGCAGGAACTGGTACTCGTAGTTGTGGTCGGCGTCGTCGAGGATCTCCTGGAACGACTTCTCGTGCAGGTTGCCCATGAAGTAGGCCAGGTCCGACAGCGTGACGTAGGCTCCGGCCTTGCCGATGTGGCAGGCCGACAGGTCGCCGTTCGGGTTGATCAGCGGGGTCTCCAGATAGCAGGAGGCCGAGAAGTTCTCCGGGTCGGGGGGGACGCCCACCTGGTGGGCCGTCTTGATGAACGGCGTGGGGATCACCCGGTCCACGTGCACTCGCACCCGATCCTCGAAACGCCGGTACAGGCTCCGGATCTGCTCCTCCTCGTGGTCCTCCGCGATGGTGATGCACAGGCTGATCTCCGGGATCCCCCGGGCGATCGCCCCTTCGATCACGTTGACCACGTGCTGGGTGGGCACGCGTTCCTGGTGGTAGACGTCGGTGCTGAGGAACAGCCGGGTCAGGCCGGGCAACTGCCCGAGGATCTTGTCCACCGCGGCGGGTGAGCGTCCCCAGAAGCTGCTGGTGAACACCGAGATCCTCGGCCCGCCGGGGTGGCCGGCGGCGGCCCCGACCCCGGACTTGAGCATCCGGAACCGTTGGAAGGGCTCGCCGCCGGTGAAGATGATCTCCGGGATGCCGCTGTCGCACGCCTGTGCCACCCAGCGCCCGATGTCGTCGGCGGTCGGCTGGCGGTCCCGCGTGGAGCCGGTGAAACCGCAGTGCCGGCAGCCTACGGTGCAGATCTCGGTGACGCTGACCAGTATCGAGTTGAAGTGCACGACACCCCCTGGAGAGCTAGTAGTGGCCGCGCGGTTTAGTAGTAGCCACCGCCGCCGGGCTCCTTGACGGGAACGGTGTGCGCCTGGACGGCGGGCTGGAGCAGGCCGGCGCCGGCCAGTTCCTTGATCTGGTCGATCTGGTCGGTGCCGAGGCTGTACTCGGTGGCGACCGACTCGGGGTTGCTGAGCAGCTGCTCGGCGAACGCGGGGTCGGATGCGGCGCGCTGCACGAGATCGCGGATGCCTGGAGACTCGCTCATTGGTCCCTCCCATGGGACGGGGTTTCGTGGGCCGTTCGGGCTTCCCACGTGATCAAGTTACGAATCCGGCGCTCCGCGAACCACCGCCTGGCAGGCGTATTCCGGGCCGGACGGGAGACGGAGGGACCGGTGCCGGACGGCTGATCGCCACGGCCCACGCGGACAGGGCGGCGTGGGCCGTGGCCTACGCGTACGGCCGGCCGGCCTAGATTCCCGCGGGAACGGCGTAAGCGGCCGCGCGGGGTGGCCCGTCCGTGCCGCAGGGCGACCGCCGCGCGGCGCGGGCGGCGTACCGTCGGGGGCATGCTCAGGCTCGGCGAGCTCGACGCCCTGCGGCGGCGACGCGGGAGGTCGGCGCTGCTCCTCATCACCGACCGCTGCCCTGTCGGCTGCGCCCACTGCTCGGTCGGCTCCCGTCCCGACAGCCCGCGCATCACCGACCACGCCCTCTTCGAGGAGATGGTCGAGGGGCTCTGCGCGGACGAGGACCTGCGGGTCGTCGGCGTCTCCGGCGGGGAGCCGTTCGTGGAGCGGCGCGGGCTCACCTACGCCGCCCGGAGGATCCACGAGTCGGGCAAGGCGCTCGTCCCCTACACCAGTGGTCACTGGGGGGCAGGGGGAGATCCCCCCGGATGGATCCGGTCCGTCCTGGGCATGTCGGCCTGCGTCGTCCTGGGCGTCGACGCTCACCACACGAGCCCGCGCGCCGCCGTGGCCGCCGCGGCCCGAGCCGTCGCGGACGCGGGCACGTGGCTCGTGGCCCAGGTGCTGGACGACCCCGCCCAGATCGAGGACGCGCGTGATCTCCTCGCGGGCGCGCTGGGGGCCGGATGGCCCGATCACGCCGAGATCCACCCGGTCGCGCCCCTGCCGTACGGCCGCGCCCGGGGCCTGTTCCCCGCTCCCCGCCGCGTGACCGGCGAGCGGCTCGGCCGGTGCGCGATCGCGCACACCCCGACGGTCCGCTACGACGGGCGGATCTCGGCCTGCTGCGACGAGAACGTCATCATGGGGGCCGGGCCCCCGGACCTGCATCGCCTGGCCGGCGACCGCGAGGGCGTGCGCCGGGCGCTCGCCGACCTCGCCGCCGACCCGTTCCTCGCGGTGCTGGGCTCCTTGGGCACCGGGGCCCTGACCGCGCTGCCTCGCTATCGCGACCTCGCCCGCCGGGAGTTCTCCGGCATCTGCGGGATCTGCCGGCACATGCTGAGGCGCGCCGGCGGCGAGCGCGACCCGCTCCTTCGCGCGCTGGCGCTGATCCCGCCGCCCGGCTCCCCGGCGGCCTCGCCGTCAGGCCCTCCGGAGGTCGCGCCGGCGGGGTCCCCAGCGGCCGGGGAGACGCGGGCCTCGCCGCCGCGGGCGGGCGGGCCGTCAGCCGAACAGGGCCCTGCGTAGCGCGACCACCCGCTCGGCGGCGGCCCGGCGGCTGATCTCCGCCTCGGGGATCATCGCGTCGAAGCCGTGGAAGGCCCCCGGGTGGAGGTGGAACTCGGTGGAGACGCCCGCCCGCACCAGCCGCAGGGCGTAGTCGAAGCACTCGTCCCTGAAGACCTCCAGCTCGCCGACGTCGATGTACGCCGGGGGCAGGCCCGACAGGTCGGACGCCCTGGCCGGGGCCGTGTACGGGGAGACGTCGTCGCCGCCCGCCAACCGGCGGGCGGCGGGTCCGCGGGCGAGGACCGGTGAATTCCACATCGGTCGCGAGAAACGCCGTCGACGGAAAAGGCGGATAAAACCATTGGCGCCGGAGGCCGCCTTTGCCCTTCAATGGAGAAAGGCCGGAGCACCCGCTCCGCAATCTGGAGAGGAACGACGGTGAATTACGGCGCATCACCGGTGTGGCAGGGAGGGCTTGAGGCGTTCCCGCTGCTCGGCGGCAGTGCTCTGGATCCCGGACGGCCAGGTGGATGACCCTCGCGAGGGAAACCGCCGAGCCGCCCGAGACACCACTCCGGGCGGCTTCTTCATTTCCTTCACCAGATGACACCGCTTTGACCATCGCGGGCGGGACCTTGTCTCCCGCTTTCGACAAATCCACAGTGCAGCACGTTGAACACGAATTCGTTCACGCACTCTCCCTGGAGGGCGCGAAAAGGATTCACCCCGGGTGATTCCCGGAGACACGCCGCAGAGGCCGAATCGGTAAGGCAGCCGGCTTCCACCCGGCAGGACGGGGTTCGAACCCCCGCTGCGGCTCTGCCCTCGCGGGAGCGGGGCATGGGACTGGGACTCGGCGACGGGAGTGGCGACCCCCGCCCGGTCGGCAGGACCACGGCGCGTCCGGTACGGCCCACGCCAGCCGGCCCGGACGCGTGACGGGGCGTAGCTCAGCAGGAAGAGCATCCGGCCAGGGACCGGAAGGCCGCAGGTTCGAGCCCTGCCGTTCCGACGACACGAACGATGCGGGAAACGGGCGACACGAGCACGAGCAGCACAGCGAGACGAGCGAGAGGAGCAGTACGAGCAGTACGAGCAGTACGAGGACATCGTGACACCGGCGTGCCGCGAGGCACGCCCGGCCGCTCTGGCCCAACGGCAGAGGCACCAGGTTCAGGACCTGGGTGATCAGGGTTCGAATCCCTGGGGCGGCACGTGACACGGCGATGGGCGGGTGCCCGAGCACTCGGGCACCCGCCCATCGCCGTCGGCTCGGCCTTACTCGTCGTGGTGCCAGGGGAGCAGGATGGGCTCGGCGGGGAGGTCTCCGGCCAGAAAACCGGCCAGCAGGGTCCCCAGGCCGAGGGGAAAGACCGCTTCGCGGGTGGTCAGCAGGTCGTGCCGGGTCCACCAGCGGTGCGCCGAGATCACCGAGCGCTCCAGCTCCTCCTGTCCCGAGACGTCGACGGTGTGTTCGCCGACGCGCAGGAAGAAGAACGAGTCGACCGCGGCGACCCGGGTGTCGCCGAACCAGGTGAGGCCGGAGGAGCGGGCCACGACGGACCCCATGTGTTCTTCCGTGACCTTCAGTCCCGTCTCCTCGCGCAGTTCGCGGACCGCCGCGGCGACCAGCGTCTCACCGTCGTCCACTCCTCCGCCCGGCGTGATCCAGTAGTGCTCGACGGGCCACTGGGCGGGTGCGGGATATCGGAACAGCAGGAGGCGCTCGTCGGCGTCGACCAGCAGGATCCGGGCACTGGAACGTGAGATGGGGGCGGTCACGTCCCCGATCGTAGAAGGGATCGCCCCGCCCCGCTCAGCCCTGCCCCCGCCCCCCGCCTCGCGGCTCGGCTCCTCGCGCGCTCGTTCTCGGCGAGAGCTCGGCTCCCCGCGCGCCCGTCCTCAGGGAGAGAGCCGGCGCGAGGTGTCCGCGGCCAGCTGGAGCACGACCGGTGCGAGGTCGGGCCGTGCATGCAGCATGCCTGGACGGCTACCGCACCGTTAGTTTCGGCCTGCTCACCCTGGGCGGCGACGGCTTCGCCCTCACTCTCGCCGGCGGCGGCCACCCCTCGCCGACGCCACCGACCTCGATCTTGCCGCCGCTGACGACGCCGCAGCCTCGTGGCGACGGATCGATGGGTGATGATGAGCAGGTGGAGCGGCTACCGGTGATCGATGTCAGCGCCCTGGTGCGGGGCGGGTCCCAGGCGGAACGTGAGCGGGTCGCCCGCGAGATCGAGCGGGCCTGCCGCGACACCGGGTTCTTCTACGTCTCCGGCCACGGGGTGCCGCCCTCGCTGCTCGACCGCCTCGACACCGCCGCCCGCCGCTTCTTCTCGCTGCCCCCCGAGGTGAAGGCGGAGATCTCCATGGAACGGGGAGGCCGTGCCTGGCGAGGGTTCTTCCCGGTGGGCGGCGAGCTCACCTCCGGCCGTCCCGACCTGAAGGAGGGCGTCTACTTCGGGACCGAGCTGCCCGAGGACGACCCTCGCGCCCGGCTGCCGCTGCACGGCCGCAACCTGTTCCCCGCCCGGGTGCCCGAGCTGGGCGAGGCGGTCCTCGAATACCTCGACCGGCTCACCGACCTCGGGCAGTCGGTCATGCGTGGCGTCGCGCTCAGCCTCGGGCTCGCGGAGGACTACTTCGCCACCGGCTACACCGCCGACCCCACCGTCCTGTTCCGGATCTTTCACTATCCCCCGGCTCCGCCCGCCTCCGACGGGTGGGGGGTGGGGGAGCACACCGACTACGGCCTGCTCACCCTGCTGGCCCAGGACCACAACGGGGGACTCCAGGTGCACGCCGGCCGCGGCTGGATCGAGGCTCCGCCGATCCCCGGCACCTTCGTGTGCAACATCGGCGACATGCTCCACAGGCTCACCGGCGGCTTCTACCGCTCGACTCCGCACCGGGTGCGCAACGTCAGCGGGAACGAGCGGCTGTCGTTCCCGTTCTTCTTCGACCCCGCCTGGGACGCGGAGGTGCCGCCGCTGCCTTCGCGGGAGGCCGCCGGCGGCGGCCGTGCCCGCTGGGACGGCCAGGACCTGCGCGCCTTCACCGGAACCTACGGTGAGTATCTGCTGGCCAAGGTCTCCAAGGTCTTCCCGCGGCTGCGGGAGGACGTGCTCTGACCTCGCGCGAGGGGGACCGCTCCGAGGGGGACCGCGAGCCTCAGGCTCCGGAGGGCTGCGACGCGGGCCTCATGATCGCGGTGGGGTCGTTGACGATCTGGTTGATCACCACGTTCGCGGCACCCCGGGAGGCCGCGCCGAAGCCGTGGTCGGAGGCGACGAAACGGCAGCGGGCCGCGGGGCCCGCGACGACCAGGCGCTCCAGCTCGGCCTGCGCGAAGGGGAGCATCCAGCCGGCCAGGGTGGCGAAGTAACCGCCCACGACGATCACGCGCGGGTTGAAGAGGTTGACCAGGATCGAGCCGCCGAGCCCGAGCCAGCGGCCGACCTCCGCGACCGCGACCAGCGTCTGCTTGTCGCCGGCGGCGAGGTCGCGGGCGATCTCGGCCACCCGCTCCTCGGGATCGGGCACCGGGCCGGAGCCGAGGCCGTACGCCCGCTCGGGGGTCGCCATGCGCACCAGCACGGCCAGGCCGACCTTCGTCTCCCAGCAGCCGAAGCGCCCGCAGCCGCAGCGCCCGCCGCTCGGGTCGACCGGCAGGTGCCCGACCTCGCCGGAGAATCCGTCCGCCCCGCGCAGCAGCCCGCCGTCCACGATGATGCCGCCGCCCACGCCGACCTCGCCGGTGAGGTAGACCATGTCGGCCGTACCGGCCGCCACCCCGGAGGTGTACTCGGCGAGGGCGGCCAGGTTCGCGTCGTTGTCGACCGTCACCGGCACGCGCAGCGAGCCGAGGGCGGAGGACAGCCGGGCGGCCAGCGGCACGTCGTGCCAGTCGAGGTTGGGGGCGAAGGCCACCACCCCGTGGTCGACGTCGACCAGGCCGGGGACCGCCACCCCGATGCCCGCAGGGGCGGCCCCGGCACGCGTCATCTCCTCGACGGCGTCGCGGGCCGTGAGGCCGAGCTCGCGGAGCGAGCGGCTGGGGCCGCTGCCGGCCGCGTCGAAGCCCAGGCGGCGGTCGACCAGGACGTTGCCTCCGAGGTCGACGCCGTGCACGGCGATGTAGTCGACGTTGAGCTCCAGCCCGAGGGCGCCGATGTGCGCGCCGTGCAGCGCCACCGCCCGCCGGGGACGGCCGACCGTGCCCGCGTGGTCGACGCCCACCTCCTGGACCAGCCGCCGGTCGAGGAGCTCGACCATCAGGTTGGAGACGGTGGCCCGGTGCAGGCCGGTGGCCTCCGCGATGTCGGAGCGGGAGGTGGACCCGTGCTCGCGCAGGTGGCGCAGGACCAGGGAGAGGTTCGTCCGGCGGAGCGAGGCGTGACCCGCGGCCTGGGGCGCGCCGCCCCCCGTGCGGGCCTGGTGCTGCTCCTGGATCACGCGGTCACCTGGCTTTTATTTGTCTCGGATAGAAATTAATTGGATTTGTAACACAGAGATGTCCCGTCGCGCACCACTGGCCCGGTAACGACTCGATATCTGTCGTTCGTGTGACGTAATCGGGCAAACGGGCGATCGTGTTACAAAAACGTTACGTAGATCGAAACGTTTCGGACCTTGCGCCCCTGTCCGAACTGAGCCTTTAATTCGGCCAGTCATGCAAATTAATTGAGGGGAGTGACGTGCACCGTAGCTGGACCGGCAGTCGCAACGGCGGTTCGACGAGCTCGAACAGGTCGGCCGGCACCCCCGCCGACCAGGCCACGGTGCGCCGGTCCAACCTGTCCCTGGTGCTGCGTCACGTCAGCGAGTACGGTCCGCGCTCCAGGTCGGTCGTCGCCATGGAGACCGGCCTGAACAAGACCACGGTCACCAGCCTCGTCGGCGAGCTGCAGGCCCGCGGCCTCCTCAAGGAGATCGGGCCGCAGCACGCGGGCGCCGTCGGCCGCCCCGGGCTCGCCCTCGCCCTGGACGGCGCCGGTGTCGGGGCCCTCGGTCTCGAGGTCAACGTCGACTACATCGCCGCCTTCGCCACCGACCTGGGTGGCCGGGTGCTGATCGACCGGCGGGTGAGCTTCGACGCCATGGGCCGCGACTCCGAGCGCTCCCTGACGGAGCTGGCCCGGGTGATAGGGGAGGCGATGGCCGAGCTCGACCTCCTGGAGGTCAGGATCGCCGGGATCACCGTGGCCGTCCCCGGTCTCGTCGACACCGCCACCGGCACCGTGGACGTCGCCCCCAACCTCGGCTGGTACGGCGTCCCTGTGGCGGAGTGGCTGGTCCGCGCCGGAGTGCCCCCGAATGTGCCGATCAGCGTGGACAACGACGCCAACCTGGCGGCCCTCGCCGAGTACACCTCCGGGGTGGCGGCCGGTACGGCCGATCTCGTCTACCTCACCGGCGAGGTGGGCATCGGCGGCGGCGTGATCTCGGGCGGGCGTCTGCTGAGCGGTGCCGACGGCTTCGCCGGCGAGGTGGGCCACGTCATGGTCGACCCCTCCGGCGAGCGCTGCGGCTGCGGCCGGATCGGCTGCTGGGAGACGAAGGTCGGCCTGGCGGCGCTGGTCCGGATGGCCACCCCCGACCACGCCTACGGCATGCACGACGGGGTGATGCGCGACCCGGAGGAGCGGCTGGCCGAGATCGAGCTGCGCTGGGCCGCCGGCGATCCCCGGGTCGACCTGGCCATCGGAGAGGTGGGCCGCTGGCTCGGGCGGGGCTCGGCCACGCTGGTCAACCTCTTCAACCCGCGCGTCATCGTCATCGGCGGCTACTTCGCCAAGCTCGCCGACCGGCTCATCCCGGTCGCGCAGGCGGAGCTGAAGCGGCTGGGCGTGGAGGGATCCGTCGCCCGTTGCGAGTTCGTCGCCTCCGATCTCGGCTTCGGCGCGGCCTCGCGCGGCGCCGCCGGGATCGTCACGGAGAGGGTGCTCTCCAACCCCACCGCCATCGATGTCCGCCTGGCGACACCGGCACCCGAGAAGGAGCGCGAATGAGACGCCATACCTCGTGAGAACCCGGTATCGCCCCCCAAGCATCCCGTCCGTCCGACCGGAAAACCGGATTCGTGACGCCGTCGTTCACGCCGACCTCGGCGGCGCCACGCTGGTGCTGTCCGGCCCGGCCGGACGGGCGGGATCCCTTTTAGCTAACTAAGTCCCTTTTGTCATAGAAGTTCGCGGCGAAATCCCCATCGAGATTCTGTCGTGAAGATCCACGGAGGCCCCCCATGCCGGAGCCGTCAACCGACTCGGCACCCCTCCTCGTGATGCGAGGAATCGTCAAGCAGTTCCCCGGAGTGCGCGCCCTCGACGGCGTCGACCTGGAGGTCCGCGCGGGAGAGGTGCACTGCCTGCTCGGCCAGAACGGTGCCGGGAAGTCCACGCTGATCAAGACCCTGGCGGGCGCTCACCA